>JBFGOQ010000078.1:0-10384 GCA_041565075.1 Gammaproteobacteria bacterium | reverse complement strand
CAGAGTTTGGCGACGAACCTCTGCGCGCGGTTGCCATCACGCATTTTCATGACGACCACGCGGGCGGGGCCCGGGCATTTGCTGCCGCCGGCGCCGACATTTATGCAACCGAGGAATCCGCCCCGTTTTTTGCAACTGCTCTGAACCGTCCGTCCATGCCGGCTGACCGGCTCAGCGATCAAGGGCGTCGCGCGCGCATTACTGCTGTCAGCGCGCCCGTCGTCATTGGCAGCGAACCCAACCGCGTCAGGCTTCTGCCAATGGGGCCCGGGCCGCATGCCTACGCCATGCTTGGCATCTGGGCCGTGGACAAAAAATACTTCTTTGTCTCCGACGTGCATGTACCGCGTTCCGAGGCCGATGAGCCACGCGAGTACCGTGCTGTAACCGAGTGTTGGTTTGCGCGGTGGGCCGTCGACCACCTGCCGCCCGATGTTCGCGTGGTTAACACCCACAGCGACGTCGTTACGCCGGTCTCGCGACTCGCCGCCTACCTGGCAAGCGACTTGTGCATGGGTGATTGAACCCGCCAGGCCGCGGCCGGCCATCACGCGTGGTGATCAATACCGATTCGAAAAGCACAAACACCTCACTAATCTGCGACAATCTGTAACCAAGCCCTGTCCAGCGGAGGCCCCATGCTGCTGTTTGTCACTGCCGTATCCGTCGTGCTCATCGTCTCGTTCCTTTGCTCGATTTTCGAGTCGGTGCTCTTGTCGTTGACCCGACCACAGATCGAATTGATGATCGGTCAGAAAAAGCGGGCAGGACGCCTGCTGGCGAAATTCAAGGACAACATAGATGTGCCCATCGCGGCCATTCTGATTCTCAATACCGCGGCGCATACCATGGGCACCGCCGTAGCCGGGGCCAGTTATTCAAGTGTGTTCGACCCCGGTACGCTGTGGTTATTTTCGATCCTGTTCACTATTGCCGTCTTGCTGTTCACCGAGATCGTCCCCAAAACCCTGGGCGTCACTCATGCCAGGGCCCTTGCTACGCCCGTAGCCCATGGCATCGCATGGTTGAGTCGCTTGTTGTGGCCGCTGGTGGCGGTAAGTGAAAAAATTTCTCAGTCCATCCGCGGCGACGTGGCAATGCAGGTGACCTCGACGGAAGAGATTCGCCTGCTGGCGTTTCTGGGTCACAGCGAAGGAGCGGTCGGGCCACGCACCGCGGGCATGATTGTCGGTGCCACCCAGCTGCGTCACTTGCAGGCCAGGGATGTCATGCTGCCACGTGAGGCGGTGCACTATCTTTCGGCAACCATGGATCGTGCCGAAGCGCTGCAGGTAGTTCGCCAGAATGGCCACAGTCGCTTCCCCTTTTCGCCCACTGGCGAGCTGGACGACGTGACCGGCGTGGTGCTGGTCAAGGAGCTGCTGGACTGGCTGCTTGAGCACGACAGCAACGAGGTCGACTGGGAAGTTCTGCAATATGAAGCACTGGTGGTGCCAGAAAGCGTGTCCTTACCCGCGTTGCTGCACACGTTTCAGGAAAGCCACCGACACATGGCGCTGGTGGTGAACGAGTACGGCGGGTTTGAAGGCATCGCCACGATGGAAGATGTCATCGAAGAAGTCGTCGGCGATATCCGCGATGAAAGCGACTCACCTGCCGACGATATCCGGGAGCGGCCCGACGGTACTTTGTTGGTGCGGGGCACTGTTGACCTGCGACAGCTGTCGGCACGGCTCGGAATTGCCTGGCACCCCCACGCCGACGTCGCATCGCTCGGCGGCCTGGTGACCGAAACGCTCGAGCGTATTCCCCTCAAGGGCGATACCATGAGCTGGAACGGTTACCGGATTAAAGTCGTCAGAGCGGATCGGCGGCGGGCGCGCTGGTTGTCAGTCAGCAAAGAATGACGTCAACGCATACGCCAGGTTAAGACGGCAGCCCGGAACAGGCGCCGCACGGTGGTCGGCTTTTTGCCGACCTCTGATGGCACGCCACATTGTTGATAGCTGACTGCGGTGAGTTAATCCGGCGGTCGATGCTCGCGCACCTGGTCCCAGGGCGGCGTGCCTGCAAAGTACGTCACCAGGTAATCAATAAATGCACGCACCCGGTAAGACAAATGCCGGGTCAGGGGATACACGGCGTGAGCCGGCGTTACCGGCCACTGGTAATCGGTCAGCACGGGGACCAGCTCGCCGCGACGTACAAACTCACCGGCAATAAACGTGGGCTGCATGGCCAACCCCATACCCTGCACTGCCATGCTGCAGATAAAGTCACCACTGGTGGCCGTCATATACGCCGGCACGTTGAAAACATGGCGCTTGCCATCGCCATCGATGCAGCCCCACTTGCTGGGATCGGCAAGATTGCCATAAGCAATACACCGGTGATTGGCGAGCTCGTCGATGTGCTCGGGCATACCATGGGCCTGCAGATAGCCCGGCGACGCCACCACCACCGTGCGGGCTTCAAACAGCTTGCGTGCCACCAGGGTCGAGTCCTGCAAGTCGCCAATCCGCACCGCCAGATCAATGCCCTCGCGCAGCAGATCCACGCGCCGGTCATCCAGGTCCAGGTCGAATTCCAGCCTGGGGTGCTGCCGACTGAATGCCGCGATGGGCTCCGACAGGTGGTGTACGCCGAATGACAGCGGCAAGGCCAGCCGGAGCTGGCCGGACAGTTCGCCATGTGCGTGCGCCACCGCCGACTCGGCTTCCTCCAGGTCCGCCAGGATGCTGGCACTGCGCTTGTAGAAATTCTGCCCGGCTTCAGTGAGCGACAGGCGGCGAGTGGTGCGCCGGATCAGTTCCGCGGCCAGCCGCTCCTCGAGACCCGCCACCCGGCGGCTGACGGCAGACTTGGCCAGCGCCAGGCGCTCGGCCGCCGCGGTGAAGCTGCCCGTTTCCACCACCGCCACGAAAGCCCGCAAGTCTTCGAATCGATCCATATTGTTGCTAATAATAGAACAATATTGTCTTTTAAGTATTGTTTATTGTTCTTTGAATAACCGCCACACTGACACTACGGGCTGCAGCAGGCGGCTTACCTGTATTCATAGGAGACTGATAATGAACACAAACGTTGACTACGCGGCGCTGATTCTGCGCCTGGCTCTGGGCACCATGTTCATTGCCCACGGGCTTTTGAAAGTGCTGGTTTTCACCCTGCCCGGCACGGTGGGCTTTTTCGAGCAGGTCGGCTTCCCCGGCTGGACCGCCTACGCCGTCACCGTCGCCGAACTGGCGGGTGGCGTATTGCTGATTGGGGGTGTGGCCGTACGCACGGTAGCGCTGGCCCTGATACCGGTGCTCATCGGTGCGCTGATCGTGCACTTCGATGCCGGCTGGGTATTCAGCAACCCGAACGGCGGCTGGGAATACCCGGCGTTCCTGATTGCCGCCAGTATCGTGCAGGCCCTGCTGGGCCCGGGCAGGTTTGCCCTGCGCTTGCCGCAGCGATTGCAGGCCGCCATGGCGTGACATGCGCCAGGCTCAGGCAATAATCAGAAAAGGCCAGGCACTGAGAACAGTGCCTGGCCCTTCAGCTTGCCAGTGTGTATCAGCGGCTCGCCAGCGCACCCTGGCCTTGAGCAGGTGCGTCAATAGCGATCGAGATTCATCACCTTGGTCCAGGCGCGGACAAAGTCATTCACAAATTTATCCCGCCCATCGTCGGCGCCATACACCTCAGCCACCGCGCGCAGCTCGGAGTTCGAACCAAACACCAGATCAACGGGTGTCGCTGTCCACGTGAGCTTGCCGGTCTTGCGATCACGGCCCTCATAGATCCCCTCATTCTTTGCCGACTTCGACCATTGGGTCGACATGTCCAGCAGGTTCACGAAGAAATCATTGCTCAGGGCTCCGGGCTGGTCGGTGAGAACGCCGTGTTTGGAGCCGCCGGCATTTGCGTTCAGCGTCCGCATGCCACCGACCAGCGCCGTCATTTCCGGCACGGTGAGCGTCAGCAGGGCTGCGCGATCCACCAGCATTTCCGGCGGTGACCTGCGGTTGCCTTTGCCAAAGTAGTTGCGAAAACCATCTGCAGTCGGTTCGAGCACGGCAAAAGAAACAACATCGGTCTGCGCCTGGGTTGCATCTGTACGGCCCGGCTTAAAAGCAAGCTGCACGTCGTGCCCGGCATCCCTGGCGGCCTTTTCGATCGCGGCCGCACCACCCAGCACGATCAGGTCGGCAAGGGAAACCTGTTTGCCGCCTTTCGCCTTACGGTTGAAGTCCTTTTGGACATCCTTGAAGCGCTTCAGCACTTTGGCGAGTTCTTTCGGATCGTTAGCGGCCCAGTCTTTTTGCGGTGCAAGCGCAATACGTGCGCCATTCGCTCCGCCGCGCAAATCAGTACCGCGGAAAGACGCAGCCGACGCCCAGGCGGTACGCACCAGCTGGGATACGGTCAGCCCTGAATCAAGAATCTCCTTTTTGAGTACCGCGATGTCGTCGGCGTCAATCAGTTCATGATCGACCGCCGGAACCGGGTCTTGCCAGAGCAGTTCTGCGCCGGGTACTTCGGCACCAACGTAGCGTGCGCGCGGACCCATATCCCGATGGGTCAGCTTGTACCACGCCTTGGCAAAGGCCAGCTGAAATTCATCCGGATTATCCAGGAAACGCTGTGAGATCTTCCGGTAGCTCGGATCGAATTTGAGTGACAGGTCCGTAGTCAACATGATCGGCGCATGCCGCTTCGACGGATCGTGCGCATCCGGCACCAGGTTAGCCGCATTGTTGTCCTTGGGGATCCATTGCGTCGCACCTGCGGGACTCTTGGTCTTGACCCATTCAAAGGCGAACAGATTCTGCAGGTAATTGATGCTCCAGCGTGCCGGGGTCACCGTCCACGCACCTTCCAGTCCGCTGGTGATCGTGTCGCCGCCCTTGCCGCTGCCACACTTGTTGGTCCAGCCGAAGCCTTGCTCCTCAAGGCCCGCTGCAGCAGGCTCGGGACCGACGCAATCGCCGGGATTGGCGGCACCATGGACTTTGCCAAAGCTGTGCCCGCCGGCGATCAGTGCCACTGTCTCTTCATCGTTCATTGCCATGCGGCCGAACGTCTCGCGGATATCCCTGGCCGCCAGCAGCGGATCCGGGTTGCCGTTGGGGCCCTCCGGGTTAACGTAAATCAATCCCATCTGCACGGCGGCGAGCGGGTTTTCCAGTTGCCGGTCACCTTTGTAGCGCTCATCCTCGAGCATCTTGGTTTCCGGTCCCCAGTAAACCAGGTCGGCCTCCCAGTCGTCCGCACGTCCACCGGCAAAGCCAAAGGTCTTAAAGCCCATGGATTCCAGTGCGACATTGCCGGTCAGCACCATCAGGTCCGCCCAGGAAAGCTTGCGACCGTACTTTTGCTTGACCGGCCACAGCAGCCGCCGTGCCTTATCCAGATTGGCGTTATCAGGCCAGCTGTTGAGCGGCTCGAAACGCTGCTGCCCGCCACCGGCACCGCCGCGGCCATCGGCCACACGATAGGTGCCCGCGCTGTGCCAGGCCATGCGAATAAAAAACGGACCGTAATGACCGAAATCGGCCGGCCACCAGTCCTGTGAGTCAGTCATCAAAGCCGCGATGTCCTTTTTCACGGCAGCCAGGTCAAGGGTTGCGAATTCAGCGGCGTAGTCAAAGTCCGCACCCATGGGGTTGGACTCGGGACCATGCTGGCGCAGCGGACTCAGGTCCAGTTGCTCAGGCCACCAGAATTTGTTGGATTTTGGCACGCCCTGCGCAAGCGCAGAGCCTGTTGGCAGCACCAGAAACATCGCAGCCGTCAATGCGGCAAGGAAAGTTATTCTTTGTTTGTTCATGGCGTCCCTCTCTCCATGCAGAATTTATTTAGAATCATTCTAGAATGTAGACGTTTCCAGGTCTGCCCGCAATGTCAGGTGTTGATCGCAATACCTTATGAAAGTGATTGATAAATCCGGAAAAGACGCCGAAAAAGGTACCCGGCATCTTTTGGATATAATGGTGCATGGTAAGGGGCCCGATACAGCCCGGACGCCGCAAGTCCCGCGGACCTGGGGGTTTACTCCGACAGAGTCATTGTGAAGACCTACACGATTAACGACCCTGCGCTGGGGCAGATCACTTATGCCGACCACAAGCGTTACTTGTGGTTGCTGGCGGTGTTGTTTCCCCTGATCCCATTCGCCGGCATGGCGCTCATGCTATGGAGTGGCCGGGAATGGACATTGTGGTTGCCGCTGGTATTTGTTTACGCCGCAGTGCCACTGCTCGATTACCTGTTTGGCAACGATGCATGCAATCCACCCGAACAGATCGTGCCGCAGCTCGAAGCAGACCGGTATTACCAGCTGCTCACCTACTTTACGGTACCGATTCATTATCTGGTGCTGATCGCCGGCGCCTGGTTCGTCGCCAGCTTCGAGTTGGGCTGGTTCGGACTGCTGGGTCACAGCCTGCTGGTGGGCGCTATCGGTGGCTTTTGTCTCAATATCGGGCATGAGCTGGGCCATAAGAAATCGAAAACAGATCGCCTGATGGCCAAACTGGCGTTGGCGGTGCCTTTTTACGGCCACTTTTCAGTGGAACACAATGCCGGGCACCACACCGAAGTAGCAACGCCGGAAGACTCAGCGAGCGCACGCTTTGGTGAGAGCATTTATCGCTTTTGCCTGCGGGAAATCCCCGGCGGCCTGAAACGCGCCTGGCGCCTGGAGCGCGAGCGGCTCGGGCGCCGCGGCCACCGGGCATGGAGCTGGCGCAATGACATCCTGCAAAACTACGCCCTGGGGTTGCTGCTTTATGGCGGGCTGGTGCTTGCATTCGGTGTCGTGATTCTGCCATTCCTGCTTATTCAAATGGCCTTCGCCTGGTGGCAGCTGACCAGCGCCAACTATGTCGAGCACTACGGCCTTAAACGCGAAAAGCGCGCGGACGGCAAGTACGAGCGCTGCCAGCCGCATCATTCGTGGAACGCCAATCACCTGGCCTCGAACCTGGTGCTGTTTCACCTCGAGCGGCATTCCGATCATCACGCCTACGCCGCCCGCCGCTACCAGTCCTTGCGACACTACGAAGACGTGCCGCAATTACCCAGTGGTTACTTTGGCATGTTCCAGCTGGCTTATGTGCCGCCGCTCTGGTACCGGGTGATGGACCCCAAAGTACTCAAGCTGGTGGGTGGCGATCTCTCGAAGGCCAACGTCGATCCCGCATGGCTTAGCAGGCACAGCAGCGACGGGGTCACGCGCAAATTAATACAATAGAAAACAGAACATGTTCTGTTTTTCACGCATGAGCAAGTCGCTGAATTTCCCTGCCTTCAATAACGCTTACTCCCGTTGACGCAGACCGATCAAATCCAATCATCGCAGCAGCCACAGTTGCGGCATCCACGGCGCGGTAGCGGGCCAGCCCGCCCGCCAGCAGAGGATTGATCAGACGCGCCGCTGACTGTCCGAGTCGTTCGGCCACTCTGAGCTCGTCCCGCGCGCCCAATAATAATGAAGGGCGCACAACCCCAACCCGCTCAAATCCCAGCTCTGACACCGCGCGCTCCATCTCACCCTTGGTGCGTAAATAAAAATTGCCTGACCCCGGGTCTGCGCCTACTGAAGACACGACAACAATGGTCCTGGTGCCGTTAGCAAGCGCCGCCCTCGCAATCCTCACTACCAGCCCGAAATCGATAGCACGAAACGCTGATTGCGAACCGGCGGTTTTGATCGTGGTGCCCAGGCAGCAGAACAGGACGTCGGCACCCGGTAAGGTGTATTGCGCGCGATCACCGGAGATGTCGGCCACGTGGTGGGTCACGCGTTCATGGATATGCCCGGGAGCCTGACGGCCGAGCGTGGCAATGTTGCCGTAATCACCGTGCTCGATAAGTTTATTGAGCAGATGACTGCCTACCAGGCCAGTCGCACCGACCAGTAACGCATTTCTGTGCACCGCGGTATTCATCCGGCGATCAAGGCACGTTTTTCTGTGGCTGTCAGGCGCTTGATCTGCGCTTCACGCCGTAATGCGCCGCTGCGATCGGTGACCGTTTCGGTATACACCAGCGTAACCGGCAGCCGCGAACGGGTGTAACGAGCGCCCATACCCTGGTTGTGCCTCACCACGCGCTGCCGCACGTCGTTGGTAATACCGGTATACAGCGATTGATCCGCGCACTGAACCATGTAGACGCACCAGGCTGATTTGGATTCGCGGCTCATGTCAGAGTTTTAACATCACCCACGGTGATGGGCCAGCGAAAACCCCACCGAAGCAAACGCCGCGCCACTGAGCGAGAGTGCGAGGCGCCTTTACCCAGATCGCATCGCAGCAAAGTCAGTGCCTGGCTGGCTTGAATTAGGACGGCTTTAATTCTTGTCAATCGAGTGCTACAAGGGTGGCAGCGGCCCAGCGTCGCACATATCAATCCATGCGAGGACAATTATATGAGCGTTTCTTACGTTGAATTGGACGAGGCCGACGAGCGCACCCAAAAATTTTATCAGCAGGCAACCGAACGATTCGAGATGCTGCTTAATATATTTAAAGTGCTCGGGCATACACCTGAACTCGGCGAAGCGTTCACACAATCTGTCATGGCGATGCTAAAAGATGGCGAACTTGATTGGAAAACCAAAGAACTGATCATTCTTAAAGCCACACACCGCAATGTCTGTCGATATTGCGTCGTGCAACACGAAACCCTTAGTAAGCGACTGGGCATCTCGGAGGCCAAGATTGCCGATATAGGAGATGATCGCTACAAGACCAGCCCGCATTTCACAGATGCGGAGAAAGCCCTGATGGACCTGACTATTCAGATCGGTGAGGACGCCAACAAGGTATCAAAATCTCTTTGGAACAGGCTGCACAAACACTTCACGGAACCACAGATTGTCGAAGCGGTGTACGTGATTACCCAGTACATTGCCATCAGCAAGTTTGGCGACGCACTGGGGGTCGAACTGGAACCGGTTTTCTCGGATTTTGATCCGATTCTTCATCTGGCCCCTGTCTTCTGACCGCGGACGGGAAAATAAATCTGACACCTTTTTATTAGCGAATCACCCCGCAATACATGCGCATGCCGCCTTTGCCATGTTGGTGTTTGGCGTAACTGTCGTAGCGGTCGGCGCCGGCATGAATCATCAGGCTGCGCCCCTTCAGGTCGGCTACCGTAACGCGCGGTGCCACCACTGGTAGCGTGGCCATTCCAGTCGGTTCGACGATCAGGTTCGGTAAATCACCCAGGTGCCCTTCGCCGTAGGGGCCAGCATGGGTCCCGGTGCTGGTCGGATCGTAATGGTCACCCGCGGCCCCTGCCGGCATGCCCATGGCGTCCGGTCCGCAGTCAGGGTTCTCGTGGATATGCGCAGCATGCGGGCCGGGCTGCAGCCCGTGCAGCCTCGGCTTGACGATCAGGCCATGGGGGCCATCTTCGAATTCGACGATGCCATAAGTCTGGCCGCGCTTGCCGGCTGCGGCGGTCTCCGCAACGACCGCGGCGGCTTCGACCACGGGCGTCACCTTCATGCCCCCGCCGGCAGCGCAGCCCCCGAGCAAACCTGCGGCCATGGCCGCAATCAAAATTACTTTCTTACGCATCTCGAGTACCCCCTCAAATTGCGTTCCTGGTCAGTCGTGTCGTCAGGTGGCGGCCCGGCCTCCTTGCCAGCCTGCCTCCTGTCAACTGCGACTTCAGCTCACAAGCAGTCTATGTCTTCCTGCTTACCACGCCTCCTGTCCGACCGTCACCAGCGTATAGTGCGCCGTCTTCGTGCCCTGATTGGTGACTGTCACCGTGTATTCGCCGCTCGCCAGCGGCACCGACGTCGCAACAGCGCGGCCAAGGGCGGAGACCGAAGTCGCCACCAGCATGCCGTTCGGATCACGAATCTCGACCCTTAGCATATCGGCCGACGCACTCTCAGCGGCAGCGATCAACAACAGCGTGTCGGCACCGGCAGTGATCGTCGAACTCTTCGACTGACCGGCAGCTGCCATGCCGTTACTCTTGTGCATCTTGTCCTTTGAGGATTGCGAGTCGTAGTCATCGCCAATACCGTCGTTGTCATCGTCGGAGTCGTCGTCGTCTTTCTTGCCGTCGTTGTCGTCATCAGAATCCGAGTCGTCGCTCTTGCCGTCGTTATCGTCGTCGGAGTCTTCGTCATCGCGAATATCGTCGGAGTCGTGATCGTCATCGTCTACAGGCGGCTCTTCCGGAAGATGCGGTTGCAGAATAAACAGTTCGCCGTTGTTCAGCTGGCTCAGGGCGACGGCACCACTCTCGAAGTGAAAATAACCGCTCCAAACACCGCCAAATGCCGCTACGTCAGCATCGGGAGGATTGGTGTCGAAAAACGCCACCTGCTTCAGTTCGCCCTGGTCGATTTTCTTGGCATCGAGCACGCGGTAACCGGCAGTGTAGTTCGCCTGGTGCAGGTACT
>JBFGOQ010000077.1:0-10393 GCA_041565075.1 Gammaproteobacteria bacterium | reverse complement strand
TGCCGCCCCTCTGTCCGGTTACCTGAGAGATAGGGCACAACGGTAGTCGTGCCGTTCCCCTTCGGTGGGCATGCTCTCGCCTGCCGCTCTCCAGAGCCAATCTGCAATCGCGATCCGTTTGCCTGAGCGTTTCCGGGCGGGTTGCGCCTTCGGCGGTCCGGTCGCCTCGACCGGCACTCTCTCTCGCGAGACATCTTGATTGAGTGGAGAATGATAGCCCATTGATGCAGCGGGCTCTACACCGGCCCGGCCCGCCAGCGTTAGCGCACCATGCTTGCCTGTCTTGTCCGCTGCGGCCAGAATAAGCAGGCTGCCAATCGCGCGTATTCCTCCTATTCCGCACCCAGGGCACACGACATGAACGCCTCTTCACACGCCGTCAAGCGCCGCACCACGCGGCCCGTGCAGGTCGCGGATGTCACCATCGGCGGTGGCGCACCTATCGTGGTCCAGTCGATGACCAATACCGATACCGCAGACGCGGATGCGACCGCCGCGCAGGTAAGGGATCTCGCGCGGGCGGGGTCGGAACTCGTGCGCATTACCGTGAACAACGCTGCGGCTGCCAGCCAGGTGGCAGGGATTCGAGAGCAGCTCGACGCGTGGGGCATCGAAGCACCCCTGGTGGGTGATTTCCATTTCAACGGCCACAAGCTGCTGCGCGAATTCCCTGATTGTGCCGCAGCCCTGGCGAAGTACCGCATCAATCCGGGCAACGTGGGACGCGGCAGCAAACGTGACCCGCAATTTGCCCAGATGATCGAGGTTGCCTGCGAAAATGCCAAGCCCGTGCGGATAGGCGTGAACTGGGGCAGCCTCGACCAGGATCTTCTGACCCGACTGATGGATGAGAACGCCCGACGCGACAGGCCGGACGATGCCCGGCAAGTGGTTTACGAGGCCATGGTGGAATCCGCCATTGGCAGTGCTACGCGCGCCCGGGAGCTCGGTCTCGGCAAAGACCAGATCATCCTGTCATGCAAAATGAGTGGCGTGCAGGACCTCATATCGGTCTATCGCACGCTGGCCGATCGCTGCGACTACCCGTTGCACCTCGGGCTCACCGAGGCCGGAATGGGCAGCAAGGGCATCGTCTCATCGACGGCGGCGCTGGCCGTTCTTCTGCAGGAAGGCATTGGCGACACTATCCGCATTTCCCTGACCCCCGAACCCGGTGGCGATCGTACTCGTGAAGTGATCGTGGCCCAGGAAATCCTGCAGAGTATGGGGCTCAGATCGTTTACGCCGATGGTCATTGCCTGTCCCGGTTGCGGACGTACCACCAGCAGCTATTTCCAGGAGCTCGCCCAACAAATCCAGGGCCACATTCGCCTGCGCATGCCCGAATGGAAACAACACTACGAGGGTGTCGAGGAAATGACCGTGGCGGTGATGGGCTGCGTGGTCAATGGGCCCGGCGAATCCAAGCACGCCAACATCGGCATCAGCCTGCCGGGCACCGGCGAGCGACCCGTGGCACCTGTCTACGTGGACGGTGAAAAAGACGTTACTCTCAAAGGCGAACATATCGCCGAGGAATTCCAGCAGCTGGTCGAAGAATACGTGGCCAGGCATTTCCCCGCGCGTTGACCTCCGCTTCAGCTTTCCTCCGGCCTGTGCAGGGGAATGGCAGTAGTGTGCTTGATACGTTTTAGAACAAAACTTGTGTTGGCCGTCTGGACTTCAGCTTCGCGCAGCAAATGGCGCGTCATGAAGCGCTCATAATCGGACATGCTGCGCGCCGCCACTCGCAACAGGTAATCGTATTCGCCACTCATTGCATAGCATTCCAGCACTTCCGGTCTTGCCTGCACCATGCGGTCGAATGCGGCAACGGTATCCGGATGATGGTTGTCGAGGGAAACATGCAGATAAGCATGCACCGGCAGACCGGCGGCCTCTGCGTCCAGCAAAGTGACGTAGCGCGTGATGAGGCCGGTACCCTCGAGCCGCTTTACGCGGCGCCAGCACGGCGAGGGGGACAGGCCCACCTTGGCAGCCAGCTTATGATTGGAAATCCGGGCATCCTGTTGCAGGACAGACAAAATCTCCAGGTCAATTTTATCAAGATTCATAATTTTATGGGTATATTCTTTCAATTATATCGTTAAAAACTTGTTTTTATATTAAAATCTTGCCGAAATTCAGAACAAAACGCAAGGACATTTCAGCATACTGACCCTATAATTGTTGATTATCTTCCCCCGGCGACGGATTGCCCTGCCGGCCCCTTGCGCGAGTTCTGGAGCGATCATGGCCAAGTCCACCAAGTATGTTGCGAAAGTCCCCGACAAAAACGGGATCATTCACTATACGGACGAAGAAAACGCTATCTGGCACGAACTGATCACTCGCCAGCGAAAGATCATCAAGGGCAGGGCTTGTAACGAGTATCTAGAAGCTCTCGACAGGCTCGAGTTGCCCTCGGATCGGGTGCCACAGTGCGAGGACGTGTCGCGGGTAATGCGCGATCGCACGGGTTGGGAAGTGGTGCCGGTCCCGGCACTGATCAATTTCGACAAGTTCTTTCGTTTGCTCGCGGACAAGAAATTCCCTGCTGCTTCGTTTATTCGCAGCCGCGAAGAGCTCGACTACCTGCAGGAGCCCGACATCTTCCACGAGATTTTCGGACACACGCCCCATTTAACCGATACCCGATTTGCTGCCTTTACTCACGCATATGGCAAAGCCGGCCTTGCCGCCAGCAAGGAAGACCGGGCCATGCTGGCGCGGCTGTACTGGTTCACCGTCGAGTTTGGTCTGGTACACCGGCCGGACGAAGGACTGCGTGCCTATGGCGCCGGTATCGTGTCATCCATGGGCGAGACGCCTTATGCTCTGGAAAGTGATATTCCCCAGCGCCGGCCATTTGACCCGGTAGACGCCCTCAGAACGCCGTACAGAATTGATATTTTCCAGACGGTATACTTTGTCATTAACAGCTTCGATGATCTCTTCAGCCTCGCTCAGCAAGACCTGATTGCGCTCATCAAGGAAGCCCGGCGGTTGGGCGAGCATGCGCCCACTTTTCCGCCTAAAGAAGAACGCAAGTCCGCCTGACTGGACGTTCCAATACTCAGAACCGGAGGCTTTTGATGTCCGATCTGGCCGGCAAACATTGTGTGCCCTGTGAGGGTGGGATATCACCGCTCGACAAAACCGAGGCAGAACGTCTGCGCAAGAAAAACCTGGCCGAGGGCTGGCAGATAACAGACGATGCCAAAGAAATCCGCAAGGACTTCAAATTCAAGGGCTACTACAAGACCATGGCCTTCGTAAACGCTGTGGCCTGGATTGCCAATGCCGAGGGTCATCATCCCGACCTTGAGGTTGGCTACAACCATTGCCTGGTGCGCTACACGACCCACGCTATCGATGGCCTGTCAGAAAACGACTTTATTTGCGCGATGAAGATCGACCGGCTGGTCGCCTAGGCGAAATCTTTGTGCTCGGTAGCGCCGGGGCTGCCTCTGGCGGTGCTTGGTATTTCCCCGCCGAGGCCCAATGCATGGCGCGCCAGCCGGTTTTTGGCTGGCGGCGACACGTTTACTGCGGCCATGCCGGCCCGCCTCGCCAATCCCAGCGGTCCTGATTCGACTGCAAATATCTTGCTCAGGCTATCCAGCGCCACCAGCATGGCCAGATTATCGCCTTTGCGCCAACGCTCGTAGCGGCGCAGCACTCTCAGATCACCGGGCCCCTCCCCCGCTGCAAGCGCCTGGCTAAGCACTTCGACCAGCGCTGCAGCATCCAGCATGCCAAGGTTGGCACCCTGACCCGCCAGCGGGTGTACGACATGTGCCGCATCACCCGCCAGCGCGACGCCGGCCCTGCAGTAGGCGCGTGCGTGCAAACGTTGCAACTCAAAGGATGCGCGCCGGCTTTGCACCTGAACGTCACCGAGCATTCCATTGCTGGCTGCCTTTACGGCTACGGCAAAGCCCGCATCGTCCAGCGCGCTCAGATCGCGCGCCATGGCATCGGCGCAGGACCAGACAAGAGAGCACTCGCCATTGGCCAGTGGCAGGAAAGCGATCGGCCCGGTCGGCAAAAATCGCTGCCATGCCGTCTCCCTGTGGGATTGTGACGTGCGCACAACGGCGACGATCCCTCGTTGCGCGTAGCTTGCCCGGTCGACTTCGATATCCGCCAGCTTACGCACCCGTGATTGCGCGCCGTCGCAACCGACCAGCAGGCGTGTTGCGAACCGGCCATGCCCTTTTACATCGACCTCAAAGTGGTCCGCCTTGCGGCGAGCATCGCTTAGCGTGGCGGGTTGGATGATTTTGATACCGGGATTGGCAGCCAGAACCCGCTGCAAGCTCCATTGCACGAGATCATTTTCCACGATGTGCCCCAGGTCAGGCTCCCCGAGCTCCGCGGCATCGAAGTGCAGCCCATCACTGCCTGGATCATCAACATCGCCCGGGCGTGCGTCCCACACACGCATTTCCCGGTAGGCGCACACGCGTTGCGCGGCAATGTCCTGCCACGCGCCGGCTGCCATGAGGATATTCTGCGAGGCTCGCGACAGCGCCGATACCCTCAGGCCGATGGGCGCCGTGGCATCGAATGTCACAGGCTTGCCGCTGTCCACGATGCCAATCCGCAAATCGCGGGTGCCGGGTTCGCGTGACAGCAGAGCTGCCAGCGTCGCACCTGCCATGCCAGCGCCAACGATCAGCACATCAAGTTCCTGTTTCATTTAAGCGCCAGGCCCCGCGCCAGCCTGGGCAGACGTCCGGCAACGCCCATGGTCTGACGTGCCACAAGATGTTTAGCCCCGGGGAGTAATTCGAGGGCCAGGAGTCCGAGGTTGCGGCCGAAGCGTGTCAGCGGGTCGCTGCTGCCAAATACTTTTATAAGACCATCGGAGAATCGGATCACATCGCGCTGGTCGCGCTCGCGCCACGTCGCGTATCGATCGAGCACCGCCTGCGACCCGTGATCCTCATTCGCCACTTGCGCTTCGGCGATGGTCTCGGCCAGCGCCGCCACATCGCGCAGGCTCAGGTTGAATCCTTGCCCGGCAACCGGATGCAGGCTGTGGGCTGCGTTGCCAATGATCACCAGCCGGTGGCGCACCTGTTCCTCACTCTGCACCAGGGCCAGCGGGTAACTGGCGCGCTTGCCAGCTCGCAGGAACTTGCCAAGTCGATATCCGAACTGTGCTTGCAGGCGACCAAGGAATTCGGTGTCGTCCATGGCCAGAAAGGATTGCCCCTGGTCTGCTGCCACCGACCAGACTATGGTTGCTCGCCCGTGCCGACCAGGGGCATCCTCGTCAGACATAGGCAGGATCGCGATGGGCCCTTCTTCGGTAAACCGCTCGTAAGCAACCCCCCGCAGTTCACGTTCAGTACTGACATTGGCAATGACCGCCAATTGCTTGTACTCGCGAGTCGCCGCGTCGATACCTAACAGAGCGCGCACGGACGATCGTGCACCGTCAGCCCCCACCAGCAGGCGACAACGCAGCGTTGTCGATTGCTGCACATCACCGGTCCGCGCACAGACAACATCGACGCCTGCTTCAGAAAAGTCTATTCGGGCAACCGTCGCCGGTGCCAGAAGTTCGATCAGTGGTTGTTTCGTCAGCGCATCCATGAGCGCACTGCCAATATGACGGTTGCGCACCATGAACCCCAGCGCCTCGACACCCTCTTCCCTGGCGTTGATACGACTGATGCCAAAGCGGCCTTTGTCGGAGACATGAATGGCACGTATCGGCGTCGCAAAACCGGCCAGCCCGGGCCACACACCCAGTGCTGCAAATACGCGCTGGCTGCCATTGGACAACGCCGTAGCTCGGTCGTCGTAGGACGGCTGGCCCGGGGCACCGGGCCGGTGCGCTTCAATCACCCCAACACGCTGACCAATACTGGCCAGCGCCAGCGACAGGCTGGCACCAACCAGGCCGCCACCGACAATGACGGTATCGAATTCCCTGGCCATTGCTGTCACGCCGAACCGATCAGTTGCTCGATATCCGCAGCGTTCTTGGCCAGACCGCCGCTGAGCGTCTCGTTGCCGTCGCGGGTGACGAGAACATCATCTTCGATGCGAACTCCGATGCCCCACCATTTCCTGGGCACACCCGCGCTTTGCGGCCGGATATAAATACCTGGCTCGATGGTCATCACCATACCTGGCTCCAGCAAACGCCACGTGTCGTCCACCTTGTAGTCACCGACATCGTGAACATCCATGCCCAGCCAGTGGCCTGTGCGATGCATGAAAAATTTCTTGTAGGCTTCATCTTTTATGAGTTTCTTGACCCCACCCTTCAGCAAGCCAATCTTGCGCAGCCCCGCAGTAATGACCTTGACGGCGGCGTCGTGGGGCTCGTTCCAGTGGCTGCCGGGTCGCACCTGCTCGATGGCAGCGCAATTCGCCTCGAGCACAATGTCATAGATCACGCGCTGCTGCGCCGAAAACTTGCCGCTGACAGGATAAGTGCGAGTTATGTCCGAGGCGTAGTAATCGAACTCGCATCCCGCATCAACCAATAGCAAATCTCCGTCCTGCATCCGGCGGTTATTTTCTATGTAATGCAGCGTACAGGCGTTTGCGCCTGAGCCAACAATCGGCTGGTAGGAAATGTCTGCGCCTTGGCGCGCAAACTCGTAAAGCAGCTCCGCCTGGATTTCGTATTCCCATTTGCCGGGCTTACAACTTCGCATGGCCCGCTCGTGCGCCGCGACCGCAATGCGGGCGGCCTTGCGCATGGCCGAAACTTCGCTGCGACTCTTGAACAGACGCATATCGTGCAGGTAATGATCGAGGGCAATGAATTCCTGTGGCGAATGCGTATCGGCACCGCCCCGATCGCGCAGCTTGCGTACCCATTCAATCAGGCGCTGATCAAAATCCGGATGGCTACCCATGGTATAAAAGACCCGGTCGCAGGTTTCCAGCAGCCCGGGCAGAATGTCATCGATGTCGTCGACTGGAAACGCGTCGTCCGCATCGAAATCCGTAATCGCCCCGTCGGGTCCGGCGC
The DNA here is from genome assembly GCA_041565075.1 of Gammaproteobacteria bacterium. GTDB lineage: Bacteria > Pseudomonadota > Gammaproteobacteria > Steroidobacterales > JABDLF01 > JABDLF01. The sequence goes on along the minus strand of JBFGOQ010000077.1, from coordinate 3,390 downwards.
GGGACCCGTCCCATGTCTCGCGTTCCGGATTTCGCTCCCGGCAAAAAAGCACGTATTCCGCCTGCCCGCGCCCTGGAATCAGCACTGCAACGGATTCGGGTTCAGCAAAACCGGTGAGATAATAAAAATCGCTGTCCTGACGATAGCGATATTCGACATCGCGATTGCGTTTCTTGAGCTGAGCAGCAGGCAGGATAGCGATGCCGCCGTCTCCGATCATGCGCATCAGCTGGCGACGACGGCGCCCGAATTCCTTACGGTTCAAGTTGCAATCCTCGGCCTTATCAATGCAGGGTCGGCGCCGAATCATGGGCTTCGACGGGCGGATTAAGTTCCTCATGCACCAGTTGCACGCTCACGCGGACAAATTCCACGATTTGCGCATATGCATTCTCACTTTGTTCTTCGTCGCTGCCCTCATCGACGCCAGCCCGCGTAATTTCCGAGAGGTCCTTGATAATCTCGCCTACGTCACCCGGCAAGTTTGCGAGGTCCAGCAGGCCGCCGAGACTCAGGCCGAAAAGAAAACCCTGACACCATCGCCCCAGAGCCGCCGCGCGCACGCTGAGACTTTGATCTTCGTCCGGGAGCATCGGGGCAAAGCGCATCTGATCGGATTCCAATTCCGCCGCGCACGCGCGATAAACGCGCAGCATCGCCGCCCTGCATTCCGCCACATTTACATCGGCCGGATCCAGATCACCGGTGAGCTGCACCAACCAGATTTCCGGTCCACCCGTCGCGCTGGAGCAAGCCAGGCCGGTCAGTGCTCCGTGGCACTCTGCCGCATCGCACTCTGCACCCGCTCTGTGCAGCAGATCGTCCAATACATAATAGTTGGTTTCGCTCAAGGGCTCATCGTCCAACAGTTGCGCTTACAGGCCCGGTACCCGCCATCTGGACTGCAATTCTAGCACCGGGAATCCAGGCCGCATATTTGCCGGGCGACCCACTTTAATTGACCGTAGGTAGGCCGCGGCTCTATATTTGATGGATGACCAAGAAAGACAAGTCAGAAGCCAAAGACCTATTTGCCTCCGAACTCGAACGCCTGGACAAGCGAATCGACGAGCTGGTGCTCGTGTGCGACCGGCTGAAGGAAGAAAACCACTCCTTGCGCCATAAGCAGGAAACCCTGATGTCCGAGCGCGCCGGCCTGTTGCAGAAGAACGAGCAGGTCAGAGCGCGGGTCGAGGCCATGATTTCTCGCCTCAAGGCGATGGAGCACGGGTCATGAGCGTTGCCCGTGTGAGTGTCCGGATCCTCGACAAGGAATACCAGATTGCCTGCCCGGTAGAAGAACGCACCGCGCTGCTGGATGCGGCAGAGTTCCTCAATGCCCGCATGAAAGAAATCCGTGATTCCGGCAAGGTTGTGGGCCTGGATCGTATAGCCGTTATTGCAGCGCTCAATATTGCCAATGAATTGCTCGCCGAGCGCAATGAAGAAAAGGTGCCCGGCGAAGAAGTCAGCCTGCGCATTCGCGAAATCCGCGAGCGCGTGGAAGCAGCGGTTGGCAAGGGCAAGCAGCTCGAATTCTAGACCTGGTCGCTGGCGCATCTGCCCGCATTTGTGTTTAAACTGTAACTGGCGTCTCCTGCGGTGTTCGCCAAGGGCCGGGATCCCTCGACCCTAATTAACTATCCAGGGGCGTGGTCCTGCTGGCGCTGTTGTGCAGATCCGTTTCTTGCGGAGAGCCTTAATCGTCGCGGCCTGCCCCACCTGTTGCTCTGGTTCGAGAGCAATGGCCCGAAACGGCACCAGCGGGAGACGCCTTTTTCAGAGCCGCGCCAGTGACAGACACCAAGCGAGAACAGCTGCGGGCCGATATGCGGCGACGCCGCGCCGCCATCGGGCCCAGAGAGCGCGCCCTGGCATCCCGCGCCATCGCTGAGCATCTCTCGGCAAGCGAGATCTACCTGGCCGCGCGCAATATCGGTGCCTACCTGGCCCTAAGACAGGAAGCCGACCCGGCGCCGCTGGTCGCGCACGCTTTGGCCCAAAATAAACAGGTTTACGTACCGGTCATAGATATAGCGCCCGACCCTGGCATGACGTTTGCCAAAATTGATGCCAACACACCGCTGACTCGCAATCGATTTGGCATTGACGAACCTGCCCCGGATCATCGTGAGACACTCGCGGCGCAGAAACTCGACCTCGTGCTCTTACCGTTGATCGCTTTCGATTCGTCAGGCAACCGACTGGGAATGGGTGCGGGATATTACGACCGCTGTTTCAGTTTCCTCCGTGAGCCCGGCATCAATAGAGGGCCGATACTTTGCGGCGTTGGGTACTCCTGCCAACAGCTTGAGCAAATCACGCCGCAAGACTGGGATGTGCCACTGCACCTGGTTGTCACTGAGGACGGGATCTTGCAGGCTAAGACAGGAAAGAACGAGCGTTGAGAGGAGCACCCGGTGGCCTATTGGTTACTCAAGTCCGAACCGGACGAATTCAGCCTTGCTGATCTTTTTGCGCAAAACGGGCGCAAAACTTGCTGGGATGGGGTACGCAACTATCAGGCCAGAAACATGCTCAGGGACGACTTTAGAAAGGGTGATCTGGCATTTTTCTACCATTCAAACTGTGCTGACCCGGGTATCGTAGGCATCGTCGAAGTATGTCGTGAGGGCTACCCCGACGACACGGCTTTTGATCCATCCAATCCGCACTTCGACCCCAAGAGTGATCCGCAAAATCCGCGCTGGTTCATGGTTGATGTCCGCTACAAGCGCAAGCTGAAACGAACGCTTACCTTAAAAGAATTGCGTAACTATGCGGATTCCAGCCTTTCTGAACTGTTGTTGCTTCGTCGGGGCAACCGACTTTCAGTAATGCCGGTTGCTGGTGATGACTGGGAATTTATCCTCTCGCTTGAATAAGAAGTTTGGGTGCGAGTCGTTGCCGGAGGCGCACTGGCGGTGTTGGGAAAAGGTGTTGGCAGGCCCTGGTTTGGCCCCGTGCTTGGCACAATTCCTGGCGATGACTCCTGGTCAAGCGGGAGACCGGTCCCGCCGCAAGTGCCGCACTTAAGAATTGTTGACTTGCTGGAAATTAGCGTTTTGTTGTATATACTAAATTCGACTTACCCCGACACGGAGAAACGACATGGCTGCTAGAAAGAAGTCATCCAAAAAGAAACGCTCTACCAAGAAAAAGAAGGTAGTGCGTAAACGGAAACCGGCGACGAAACGAAAGGTCGCCAAGAGAAAGACGAAGCGTAAGGTCAAGAAGAAGGCTGCGAAGCGCAAGACCAAGCGTAAGACCAAGAAGAAGGCCGCGAAACGCAAGACCAAGCGTAAGACCAAGAAGAAGGCCGCCAAGCGCAAGACCAAGCGTAAGACCAAGAAGAAGGCCGCGAAACGCAAGACCAAGCGTAAGACCAAG
>JBFGOQ010000076.1:0-10404 GCA_041565075.1 Gammaproteobacteria bacterium | reverse complement strand
GCCTCTCGCTCGGTTTTGCTAAGCGTATCAGGTTGTCCTTTCTTGGGCCCGGTCAACACGGATTGAGCATATTCAATCGCTTCTCGCTCTATTTTGTTGATCATCGGCTGGTCAGTTGTTTTTGGGTTGGTCATGGTCTGCTCCTGCATTAAGGCGCTAATTGAGGTCTCAAACACAGCTGCAAGGCACTTAAGCGACTCCAGTCCGGCCTTTTGACCACTCTCGATCCGCTGGATTGTTCGGGTGCTTAAGCCCGAATGTCGCGCAAGTTCTTCCTGCGACCATCCTTTTTCCAGTCGGCGTTCTTGAATGGTCATCACTTTCACCCTCGCTGTTGTGTACCCCTTTATGACAGGGGATCAGGACCAGGAACACGACACTGTCGCGACAGGACGCGACTTTGGCGGCATCAACCAGGCACAATTAAACTGCGCTCAATGAAATCTATGTCCAGAGAATAGACCGCCCGCTTGTCTAATAACGCACCTGAAATATCCGTAATGGGTCAATAGCAGTCAGTTTAGCGCATCTCAGCCCAATGTCCGCTTTGGGTCGGAAGCCGACCATCGTGCCGTTTGAGACAGCGAGCCTGTATGGAATGGTCACTTGCCGACCACAAGCAAACATAAAATAAATCTGACGCCTTTTTCTCGTACTTTGACAATGGAGCTACGACACGCCCACCAGGCGTTACAGTAGTTCAATGGGTCCTGGCCGCAGACCCTCGATGACAATAAAACCAAGAATCAGAAGTCCAAAAACCAGTAGCAGCGACATGAAGGTTAGTCGTATGGCCACAACTACGCCTGCCTTGAAACCGAGTCGAGTCCGACCGGGAACATCAATCGAAACACCGAAAACCCAGCCCATAAACAACATTGGGATTAGAGTAATAAAAACAGGGAGAAATAAGATCAATATTGACTTTCCGGACAGCCCTTCATGCAACAATGTTGTCCCAAAGGAAGAACCAGTATTCAAGTTCAGCGCCATTGTAACTACAGCGGCAGCAACACCAACAACAGCAATTCCGCCGGTAGCACCGGCAAGGCACAGAATATATCTCTTCAAGTAGCTAATGTTCACAAACACACCGACAGCTCTCTCCAGAGCTTTTGACATGAAAAATGCGCCAAAAAGTGACCAAACAAGTAATAGGAGAGCTACTCGAAGGATCGTAGGAAGTATGGCGTCCATTTGCCCCATTGACTCGGCGTTCACTAAGCGTTGACACAAGTCTAGTCCGCCAGAAGAAATATGCCCGAGATTCGGGCGGCCTGGCGCAATCGCTGTACCCAAAAACCAGGGTTCTCAGGTTGGGAACGTCGGTAGCCAAGGGAACGAGTCTTATTCCTTTTTGCCGCCTATGTCAGCTGCGGGGCGATACCGGGAATAGCTGAAACGCAGCATTCAGAATCTGTCAAACTTCCGCTTCGGGTCGGAAACCGACCATTAGACTACATGAGGCGGGAAGCACGTTTGGGAAGGTCGCTTACGGCCCGAAGCGATCGCTTGTATAACCTAATTCGCTTCAAATATGCTCTGCGCCCCGTTCGGTAGTGCGATACAAAAAAACAGCAATCATTGGCACCACAAACGAGAAGAAGATAATGAGCTGCAAACTAAATGATTTCGTTTCTAACTCAAATATCAAGGCGAGCCCCAAGTTCACTAGGTATCCGCCGATTCCAGCTATGGATGCAAGTGTCAGATATTTCTGATTTCTCCTAATGAAGTATACGAGCGTGAGGATGAAAAGAAGAAAGGCAATTATGCTCGTAGATCCCAGAATCACATACGGTGATGCTGACACTCCCAGGCTGATTTCTCTCTCCGATGCATAGCCCATCATCAGCAATACCCCGAAAAGATTAAAAGCAAAATAAACAAGATGAACCAACAAAATTACGATAACGAGGATTCTTTGTCTTGCCAGATCCGGGTCGTTGCTGACGGTTTTTTTCAATGTCGGTAAAGATCCTGTTGTGCTAGACGTTATCGTCCATAATGTTGTCGAGTTCGTTACCCAAACGCAATATCAGAAGTCCGCTATGGGTTGTCAGCCGACGTTTCTGCAAAACCAAGAACGGGCAGTTTTGCACTTTGCTTACTGCCAAAAGCCGATGCTTCGGGATAATTCAATCTGTGTATTTCCCAAACAACTTCTCTGGCAGGAAAGTAAGGAGAACAAGCACAAAGGTACCCCAGGTTACGTAAGTGAGTCCGTCTGAGCCCAGATTGATATAGCCAAAGCCCACCAGCAGAACCAGCACCGCCCCGATCAAGAGGATCGGGCTGGCGAAATAACAATGTCTTCGATGACAACGCCGGGCATTGATCGCACAACCTACTCCCATCCATGTAAATCCTGCAGCCAGGATGCCAATGGTCCATTCGACGGGCAGGCTTAAGAAATTTAATGAAAACATCACCGCTAGAGGGCCGCCCCATAAGACCCAGAACGGGAGCGCTTTGCTCGCAAAATCATCGTCACGTTGTTTGGTGCTCATCTCTGACTCTCGCGCAATAATTCAACCGGTCAATATCTGCTGCGAATCACCACTTGCCAATCGCCAGTCTTTCTTAAAGCGTAGCTTACCTGGGCGACACAAATACTGCCGTTGTCCTGGCGGGCACCATGAAACGACGGCCGGCCAGATCGAAGCGCGCGGTTCTCACGCTGCTATCGAGGGACGCGGCCTGTACCGGATGCAGGACGAAAGATTCACTACCGGCAGGCCACTGGAAATTCAGTGCCTCGTCATTGGCATTGAACAACACCACGATGTCCGACCATAGTGGATCGATGCTACCGTCAGGATCTTCGAGCGACATCACAATGAGACCAGGCAGTTGATCCGGTCCGGTGTTATGAAAGCTGAGCCTCGCCTTGATCTGCTCCGCGTCGCCCAGGCGGAAGAGCCCGGAACTGCCGCGAATCTGCAGAAGCTCGCGCAGCATCGCGCGTGCAAATTCCCGATCCGCCTGCCTCGGTACCAGGGCAGGGTCGGCGAGCAAGGGCCGCATTAATGGCCATTTATCCGCGTTCTTCTCGGCAACCGGCAGCCCGCGACCCCAGCCACTGCTGGCCAGGGTCCAGTCCAGCTCGTTGAACCAGTCCCCCGAGTTAAAGCTGTCGCGGTCCATGGACTTGGAGCGCAACAGGTCCTGCCCCGCGTGCAGGAAAGGCACACCCTGACTCAGCACCACCAGACTGTTGGCAAGATTCTGCATACGGACCCGCGCTGCCATGTTGGCATTTGCCGGTGACTTCACCTGGATCACGTCGAACAGCGTTTCGTTGTCGTGGGCCGCAACATAAGTGATCTGCTCGAAGGGCTGGGCAGTGTAGCCTGCAGGAGCCCCCAGGTAATCGATATCGGCACCCGCTACGATATCGCCAAGGGCATTTTCGAACCTGTAATCGGCGAGGCCTCCTGACAGACCCACCCTGATCCAGTCGCTCGTGCGACGTAATTCCGCCAGGTCGTCATCGCCGTTCGCAGCTTCCCATGCGTTGGGGTCATACCCCAGGCCGTTGATAAATCCCTGCTCGCGTGGATCGATAAATGGCGTGCCACCACGAGCGCCATCACGCAGGCGGTCGAAGAAGGTTCCAATGCCGGTGCCCGCCATATTGGCCTGTGTGGCCTGCTCGAACCGTGCGTTGTCGGCGACTTCGCCGAAATTCCAGCCTTCGCCATAGAGATAAATGCGCTTACCGTCGACGCCGTCGCCAGCCAGCGTCAGGGCATCCAGCGCTGCACGCAGCCTGAGCATATTCGCCTTGCTGTGATGTCCCATCAGATCGAAGCGAAAACCATCGACCTTGTAGCCGCGCGCCCAGGTCAGCACCGAGTCGATCATGAGCTTTTCCATCATGGCGTGCTCGGTAGCCGTGTTGGCACAGCAGGTGCTCGTCTCGACCGTACCGGCAGCATTCAGCCGCTGGTAGTAGCCGGGTACGATTTTGTCCAGGACCGACTTCTGCGCCTGGCCGGACTGCGAAGTGTGGTTGTAGACCACGTCCATCACCACATTGAGGCCAGCTTCGTTGAGCGCCTTGACCATCCCGCGAAACTCTAGAATCCGGGATGCACCGTCGGGATTCACCGCGAAACTTCCCTCCGGAACCGTGTAGTGCCAGGGGTCATAACCCCAGTTGAAGCCGTCTTCTTCTTTTATTGCTTCAATCAGTGCTTGCTGGCCGGATGAATCCGGCGGCAGTGAATTCAGCTCGGCACGGTCCGGCTGGCGTTGGTCGCCCAAGCGTTCCGGCACCGTGGCGAAATCAAAGGCAGGCAAAAGGTGCAGGTGCGTGAGCCCTGCATCCGCCAATGCGCGCAAGTGCCGAAAACCATTCGAGTCAGTAAAGGTAAAGGCAGAAAACGTGCCGCGATTCGCTTGTGGGACGCTGGCATCTGCGATGCTGTAGTCACGCACGTGCAGCTCGTATATTGAAATATCAGCGGCGCTCGCAATCTCCGGCTTGGTCAGCGTCTCCCAGCCAGCTGGCATCAGGGACGGGTCGGCGAGATCGACAATCTGGCTGCGCGCGCTGTCGGCAGCCAGGCTGACCGAGTAGGGATCGGTCACCGAATTTGTCTCGATGCGCCCCGTCGCGGGCACATAAACGTCCACAGAATAAAGATAGTACTTACTCAGCCAGCCCGGCTCTCCATTTGCTTCCCAGACACCGGTGCCCGGCCGTTCCTCGAGCACCAGGGTGACCGCTGCCGCGGCTGCATCCGCGGTGTCGAAAACCTGTAAAGTGACGCGTCGCGCCGTCGGAGCCCACAGTCGAAACATGGGCACCCCGGCTTCGAAACTGACCCCCAGCGGCCCCTCGTAGGTGAAAAGCTCATCCAGCACACCGGGCAGCTGCAGGCCGGTTGCGTCGAGCAGATTGCCCGTCGCATCGGAAACCGAAACGGCGAGCTGCCCCTTGAGCAATTGCGGCACCCGCGCCTGCACCGAGGCATCAAGTTTTAGTGCCCGGTGCCCGGCCAGGTGCGGGAATTTTTCCAGCGCCGGCGGCGGCAGTCCGGCCGGATCTAAGGTCAATGCAAGAACCTCGCCTCCGACTGGCCCGCTCCCGCCTGGATTCAGACTCGCATCGGGTGAGGCGTGCAATGTAAATGCGCTGTCCGCTGAGCCGCCGCTCCAGGCGATGGTATCGGCGCTCAGCCAGTATGCGCTTGCCTCGGCACAACGGGCTTGCCAGTTGGTCGTGCAATCAGCAACGGTGCCGGGCGGGTCATCAGTTGTTGTGCCAACGCCGGAACCCGAACCGCAGCTAATCTGCACGGTAACGGCAACGAGGGTCAGCGCACGCGTAAGAATTCTCATGTTACTGCCCGCAATGCTGTCGATGAATCTACCCAGTTCAGCCCTAATCATGGTAGCGAGACCAACATTGTTGACGCAATGCGAAAAGACAAAAATGCGTCCGGTAAGAAACAGGACCAGACCTTAGCCGCCCTTTACCTGCCATCGGCTCAATGCAATCAATCCTGAAAGGGATGCTCTAGGACAATGGTCTCTGCGCGATCCGCACCTGTAGATACGATGTCTATGGGCACACCCACCAGAGTTTCGATACGCTTTATGTAGCGTTGGGCATTCTCGGGTAGAGCATCGAATTCGGTCACGCCAATTGTCGAGGCTTTCCATCCCGGCATGTCTTCGTATTTCGGTTCAATATCCGCAAAGCGTTCCGTGCTCATCGGCGGCACTTCTGTTTCCCGCCCATCGATTCGATAACCAACACAGATCCTTATCTTGTCGAGCCCGTCGAGGACGTCCAGTTTAGTCATGCACAAGCCCGTAACGCTGTTCAGGAAAACCGAACGTCTGAGCGCGACGGCATCAAACCAGCCGCAGCGCCTGGGCCGGCCGGTAGTGGCACCAAACTCGTGCCCGACCCTCGCGAGATGCTCGCCCATGTCATCCAGCAATTCGGTGGGAAATGGGCCAGCGCCGACCCGCGTCGTGTAGGCCTTGACGATACCAAGCACGTAGTCGAGGTACCGGGGACCAAGCCCCGAACCCGAAGCTACGCCAGCCGCGGTCGTGTTCGATGACGTGACGAAGGGATAAGTACCGTGGTCAATATCCAGCAGTGCACCCTGGGCGCCCTCGAACAACAGGTTGCCACCCTTCTTGTGCTCGGCATCGATCATGGTCACAACGTCTGCCACCATCGATTCCATGCGCGGCACCAGCGCCAGGGTTGCATCCAGCGTTCGCTGAAAGTCGATGGGTTGCGCCTTGAAATAGTGCTGCAGAACGAAATTATGAAAATCCAGCAACTCACCCAGCTTGGCGGCGAACCGCTCACGGTGAAAAAGATCGGAGACCCGCACCGCTCGCCGTGCGACCTTGTCTTCATAAGCGGGCCCGATGCCCCTTCCCGTAGTGCCAATGGCCTGAGTGCCACGTGCCTGTTCGCGGGCAAGATCCAGCGCTACATGCGAAGGCAGAATGAGCGGGCAGGCCGGGCTGATGTGCAAGCGACCAGATACGTCAACGCCGCGGGTCGCAAGTTGGTCGATTTCTTCGAATAAGGCATCGGCCGCCAGCACCACGCCATTGCCGATAAAGCACCTGACGTCGGGGCGCAGAATCCCGGACGGAATCAGATGCAAGACAGTTTTTTCGCCGTCTATGACCAGCGTATGACCGGCATTGTGCCCACCCTGGAAGCGCACCACGGCGCTGGCCCGGTCGGTGAGCAGGTCGACGATCTTGCCCTTGCCCTCATCGCCCCACTGGGTGCCGATTACCGCAACACTCTTGCCCATTTATATAAACCGATTCTCAGAAGCGTGCGAAATAGAGAATGACAAGACCCGCGATCATGCTGATGGCGCCAATGCCCCTCAGGCTGGCGTCGGGTGCTTCGCTCAACTGGCGCATCATATTGCGCCAGCTTGCGGGACTCGCGAACGGCAAGATGCCCTCCAGCACCAGCATGAGGCCGAGGGCAGAAAGCAGGTCGGTCCAGTTCACATTTTGAACCGCAACACACGGGCATCGCTATGCCGCGAAGCCGGGCTTCGCCCTGCCGGCACTCGTCGTTTCATTTACCCGCCTGGGAATTCAGGTATTTGAAGAATTCGCTGTTGGGCTGCAAAACCAGTAAGTCACCAGCGCCGAGCGATTCCCGGTAAGCCTGCAGACTGCGGTGGAACGCATAGAACTCCCGGTTCTGGTCGTAAGCCCTGGCATAAATATCGGTTGCTGTCGCGTCGCCATCACCGCGCAACCGCTCGGCATCGCGATATGCTTCGGCCAGTATCACCGTGCGTTCCCGGTCTGCCTCGGCCCGGATCTGCTCAGCGGCCTCGGCACCCTCTGCCCGCAACTGGCTGGCGATCCTCTGACGCTCTTCGCGCATGCGATCGTAGACGGAACCACTGACTTGCTTGGGCAGGTCAATGCGCTTCACCCGCACGTCAACAACATTGATACCGAGTTCATTTGCCGATTCCCGTGCACTGCGAATCATGTTATCCAGCAGGGCCGTCCGCTCCGCGGACACAACCTCGACTACAGTACGCCGCGCGAACTCGGCGCGAATGCTGTCCTTGATAATTTCCAGCAGTCGGTCGGAGGCGATGATTTCGCTACCGGTTGTGGAAAGATAGAACTTGGCGGTATCGGTAATCTTCCACTTTACGAAGAAATCCACCTCGAGGTTTTTCTTCTCGACGGTAAGAAACAGCTCCTTGGGATTATCCAGCGTGAGAATCCGATCATCGAACTTCAGGACTTTGTCAATGAATGGCACTTTGAGGTGCAGGCCCGGCTGGTAGTCGCTCTCCAGGATTTCACCAAAACGGCGCTTGATGACCAATTCGCGCTCTTCAACGGTAAAAAACGCCATAGCGGCTGTGGCAATGACAACGATAATCAGGATTACAGGAAATATTTTTGTATCGTTCATCCCCGGTCCTCCCTGCTGCGCAGATCCCGGCGATCGCGTGTCGTGGAACCCACCTCGGTACGACTGGGACTGCTCGTTATCTCACCGCCAGGCCGGTATTCACGGATCGACGGCATCAGCTTGCCCTGCTCGATAAGCTTGTCCAACGGCAGATACATGAGGCTGTTGCCGTCGGGCACGTCCACGATGACCTTGTTGGCATCCTTCAGCACCGCTTCGACTGTCTGCAGATACAGGCGCTGGCGGGTTACCTGTGGCGCTTTCTGATATTCAGCCAGCAGCTTGAGGAAGCGATCGGCTTCACCCTGGGCATCCGCCACAACTTGCTGCTTGTAGGCTTCCGCTTCTTCAATCCTGCGCACCGCCTGACCGCGGGCGCGCGGCAAAATATCGTTGGCATAAGCCTGCGCCTCGAGGCGGAAGCGTTCCTTGTCCTCACGTGCCTTGATCGCGTCCTCAACCGCAGCCTGCACCTGCTCAGGCGGCTGGGCATCGCGGACGTTTACCGAAGTAACTTCTATGCCGGTGCCATACTGGTCCAGCGTTTCCTGGATAAGCGTGCGAGTGCGTTGGGCAATTTCTGTACGGCCCTCTCCCAGTACGAAATCCATGCCACTCTTGCCAACCACTTCCCTGATCGCACTTTCGGAAACGTCATTCAGCGTCTGGTCCGGATCACGCACATTAAACAGGTAGGCATTGGCATCGGCTGCCCGGTACTGCACCGTCAGATCGATGTCGACGATATTCTCGTCGGCAGTCAACATGACGGTTTTATTGGGAAAACTGCGGATCTTCGAAACATTTACTTTTTCGACTTTTTCGATTGGCCACGGCAGATGCCAGCGCAATCCCGGCATGGTTATTTCGGAATACTTGCCAAACTGCATGATGACGCCGCGTTCCGCTTCATCGATTTTGTAGATGCCGGTCCCCAGCCACGCTACAAAAATCGCCATCAGTATCAGGCCCAGGCCGGCAAAGCTGCCACTGGTGCCACTGCCCTTGCCGCCACCAAACATGCCGCTCAGTCTGCGCTGCAGGTTGCGAACGACCTCGTCGAGGTCGGGTGGCCCTTGCTCACCGTTACCGCTTTTCCAGGGGTCCTGGCCCTTACCGGGTTCGTTCCAAGCCATGAGAATTTTGACCTAATCTGAGTAGTTGCTGAATAAGTGCATGTCGGGCAATCGTCCGAGCGAACCCGCAAGTCTAGGGAGCCTGACCCGCAGGGGCAAGCCGAGCCAGCGGCAGCGCATCCGGATCCAGGCCCTCCCTTCGGCAAATCTGCCGCAGGTCGCTCTGTCGCATCTCAAAATCCAGCTCCCAGCCACCTTCTGCGCTGGGGCGCTCTTCACGCACGACGCCAAGTTCGAACAGGCGCGCGCGCATGCGGCCATGGGCGGGACTGAGCCGCAAGGTGCCTGTGACGCGCTCCCCGGCCACGCGTTGGGTCAGTGCATCGCGCAAGGCATCGAGGCCGGCCCCGCTCAAGGCCGAAAGCCAGACCCGGCTAACTTGCCCCGCAGCATCGAGATCGCAATGCGGCGAGTCCCCGCTCAAGTCAATCTTGTTAAAGATTTCGATTTGCGGCACATCGCCGGCCCCAATGTCCTTGAGCACCTGATTAACCTGCTCCCGGCGCTCGTCGCGGTGCGGATCGGAAGCGTCGATGACATGGGCCAGCAGGCGGGCTTCGCGGGTTTCTTCAAGCGTCGATTTAAATGCCGCCACCAGATCGTGCGGCAGATCGTGCACGAATCCAACTGTATCCGCCAGCACCAGCGGAAATCCCTCACCGGTATCGACGCGTCGCAAAGTCGGGTCCAGCGTGGCAAAGAGCTGATCGGCTGCAAACACTTCAGACTGGGTAAGCGCATTAAACAAGGTGGATTTGCCGGCATTCGTATAACCCACCAGCGAGACGGTAGGCACGCCGCTGCGCAGTCGCCGGCTGCGCCCCTGGGAGCGTTGGCGCGCGACTTTCTGCAGTCGTGCACGCAGCGTTTTTATGTGCTGACCCAGTAGCCGCCGATCCGTTTCCAGCTGGGTTTCACCCGGGCCTCGCAGCCCTATGCCGCCCTTCTGTCTTTCGAGGTGAGTCCAGCCCCGTACCAATCGTGTAGACAAGTGACGCAGTTGTGCCAGCTCAACCTGCAACTTGCCCTCGTGGGACCGGGCCCGCTGGGCAAAAATATCCAGGATCAGGCCGGTACGACCCATGACACGAGCATGGATTTCGCGCTCGATGTTACGTTCCTGGCTGGGCGAAAGTTCATGATTGAAAACCACCAGTTCTGCCCGCGATCGTTCGACCTGTTCGCGCAATTCTTCAGTCTTTCCGGACCCGATAAAAAACCTTGGGTCGGGCGATCGGCGCTGACCACCCATGCGCGCCACTATTTCGGCACCCGCCGATCGAGCCAGTTCTTCAAACTCCTGCTGCTCTTCAGGCTCGG
>JBFGOQ010000075.1:0-10625 GCA_041565075.1 Gammaproteobacteria bacterium | reverse complement strand
TGATCGTTGATGCCACCTTCTGCCATACGGCGCAGAGTCAATGCCGCCATGAAAAGAGCCTGCACATCCGGCTCCTCGTCCAGCGCACTCTGCCGCCAGTGGCGCAGCAGGCGCTCCAGCGCGGGCGCATGCGGAAAGCGCGGCGCCTGGCCAAAACCACCGCAACGATCATCGAAACTCCGTGCCAGATCTTGTCGCGCGGCGTTGATGGGACCGTCGGTAATTGTGTCGAGTTGCGGGTCACCGGATTCGAGGCGTTCGAAGATCTGCCTGATCGCGTTGGCTTGCTCATGAATTCCACTTGCGTGTTGGTGGAAATAACTCGCTACGCGCTCGAGTAAATCACGGAAACCCGGCAGACCGTGCCGCGCAGTTGGCGGAAAATAAGTACCGCCAAAAAATGGCGCATGTGAATCGGGCGTCAGAAACATGGTGAGCGGCCATCCGCCCGGCCGCTGCACCAGCATCTGATGTGCCAGCTGGTAAATGCGATCAAGATCGGGGCGCTCTTCGCGATCAACTTTGATATTGACGAACAGCTTGTTCATAAGTGCAGCCGTTTGCTCGTCTTCGAAAGATTCGTGTGCCATGACATGGCACCAGTGGCAAGCGGAATAACCAATCGATAGCAGGATCGGCTTGTTGTCCTGGCGAGCGCTGGCCAGCGCCTGATCGTCCCAGGGCTGCCAATGCACGGGATTGTCGGCATGTTGCAGCAGATAGGGACTCGATTCCTGGACGAGCCGGTTGGTCATTTCGTTCATGCTAGTGGTCGCGGCAAACAGGAGCTCAACACTATATAGGATTCGTGCGCACAGGAGATATGGTGCCGCTTTTGCGCAGTGGAATTGCTCCGCGACGTCGCCCATTACTCGCCAGTCTTGCGTGCTAAACTAGCGCGCCATGCTGACCTACCCAGACATTAATCCGGTCGCAATTGCGCTCGGACCGCTCAAGATTCGCTGGTACGGAATCACGTACCTCGTCGGATTTGTGGTCGCGTGGTTGCTGCTGCGCCGGCGGGCTCGCCAGGGGCAAACGGGCTTCACGCTTTCCCATGTTGAGGACATCATTTTTTATGGTGTGCTGGGCGTGATACTCGGCGGCCGCCTTGGTTCGATGTTTTTCTACAATTTTGACAGCATGCTGGCCGATCCCCTGAGCATCCTGCGCATCTGGGAAGGCGGTATGTCTTTTCACGGTGGTTTGCTGGGGGTGCTGGTCGCTATGCTGCTGTTTGCCCGCAAGCATGACTTCGGCTTCTGGCAGGTGGTGGACTTTATTGCACCGGTGGTGCCGGTCGGGCTCGGTGCGGGGCGCATTGGCAATTTCATCAATGGCGAATTGTGGGGTAAGGTCACCGACGTACCCTGGGCCTTTGTCGTCAACGGCACGCCGCGACACCCGAGCCAGCTTTACGAGGCCTTCCTCGAAGGTCTCGTCATGTTTGTTTTGCTGTGGACTTTTTCCGCGAAACCACGCCCGGTGATGGCTGTTTCAGGGCTGTTTGCGTTGCTTTACGGTATTTTCCGGATCGCCGTGGAGTTTGTTCGCCTGCCCGACCCGGATATCGGTTACCTGGCGTTCGGCTGGCTGACTATGGGGCAGGTATTGTCAGCGCCGCTGGTTATTGTGGGAATTCTGTTGCTTTATTTTGCCTATTCGCGGAAGGAAACCAATGAAGCAGTATCTTGAGCTGATGCAGCATGTGTGCGATGCAGGAGTGCAGAAGGAAGACCGCACGGGCACGGGAACGCTGAGCAGTTTCGGCTACCAGATGCGCTTTAACCTTGCGGAAGGTTTTCCCCTGGTGACAACCAAGAAGCTGCATCTGAATTCGATCATTCATGAGTTGTTGTGGTTTTTGCATGGCGAAACCAACGTCGCCTACCTGCGAGAAAACGGGGTCAGTATCTGGGACGAATGGGCCGATGCCAACGGTGAACTGGGCCCGATTTACGGCTACCAATGGCGCTTCTGGCCGGCGCCGGATGGTCGCCATATCGACCAGATAAAAAAAGTCATGGAGCAATTAAAGCGCAACCCGGACTCGCGACGGATTATTGTCAGTGCCTGGAATGTCTCGGACCTCGACAAGATGGCGCTGGCGCCGTGTCATACATTGTTCCAGCTGTGGGTGGCCGATGGCAGACTGTCCTTGCAGTTGTATCAGCGCAGCGCCGATATTTTTCTTGGTGTGCCATTCAATATCGCTTCATATGCACTGCTTACCCACATGTTCGCCCAGCAGGCCGGTTTTGAGCCCGGGGATTTCATCTGGACGGGTGGTGATTGCCATCTTTACCTGAACCACCTCGAACAGGCCAAGCTGCAACTTACTCGCGAACCGCATCCGCTGCCGAAGCTGGTAATCAAGCGCAAGCCGTCGTCGATCTTCGACTACAAGTTTGAGGATTTCGAGATCAAAGGCTACGAAAGCCATCCGCACATCAAGGCCGCGGTGTCGGTCTGAGCGCGGCAACCACCAGGATGCGTGTCTGCCTGGTGGCGGCGATGGCCCGTAACCGGGTTATTGGCAGAGACGGCGACCTGCCGTGGCATTTACCGGCCGATCTTCAGGCATTCAAGGCCGCCACCCTCGGCAAGCCGGTCATCATGGGCCGCAAAACCTGGGCATCCATAGGCAAACCCTTGCCTGGCCGACTCAACATCGTGATCAGCAGCCGTGCGCAAATAGACCCGCAGCAGGCGACGGTGAGCAGGAGCTTCATTGAAGCCCTGGAGGTTGCCGAAGACAGCGGCGCGGAGGCTGCGATGGTCATAGGTGGCGCCGCAATTTACCAGCAAGCGCTGCCGTTCGCCGATGAATTGATTCTCACGGTAGTGCAGGCCCAGCCGGAAGGTGATCGATACTTTCCGGCCATAGACGAAACACGATGGAGCACGATCAGCCGCACGTTTCGGCGCCGGGACGAAGCCAATGCTTACGACCTCGAGTTCCTGCGCCTGGTGCCTTCAGCCGGGCACGATTGATTCCGCGAACGGCGGCAGCGTCCGCTCCACTTCCCTCACGGCCGCATCCATGTCAATTTCATCCAGCGACCGTGCCCCGCGAGTCAGAGTCTCCAGAAGTTGCGCCTGCACTGCTCCTCGCTGTTTGGCAGTAGCGTAGGGGATGCGCCGAAACATCACCATCGAGTAGCGCGGTACGAAGCGATCCGGCAGCCGCGCTTCCAATTCCCAGGCAAGCGCCTTGCGCAAATGAAACTGGGGATCATTGACCGTGTCGCGCATCTCCACGTAATTCTCGAGCGCCATATCCGCAATGGCGTCTGCGTTTGGTTTGCGCTGCTCGCTGAAGCGCTCGAACACGAGCTGCCAGTCCGGAGACTCAGCCGACAACAGCTGGTCCAGCACCACGCAATCTTCGAAAGCGCAGTTCATGCCCTGGCCATGGAAGGGAACGATGGCATGGGCGGCGTCGCCGATTAACAGCACGTCGCCGCCGTGGTGCCAGGGCTGGCACCTGATTGTTCCCAACACGCCGGTGGGATTTGCAAAGAACTCCGTCTCCAGACCGGGGATCAGGGCCACGGCATCCGGAAACTGTTCAGCAAAAAAAGCGCGCACGCGGGCGGCGCTGGTGAGTTCGCTGAATCCCGGGTCACCGTCGCTGGCCATGAACAAGGTGACGGTGAAGCTGGCATCCGGGTTTGGCAAGGCGATGAGCATAAAGCCGCCGCGCGGCCAGATATGCAGCGCATTGGGATCGATCCGGTGCGAACCATCGCTGGCCGGCGGGATAGTGAGTTCCTTGTAGGCGTGACTCAAGAGTTCTTCGCTGGCTGTGATATACCCCGCTTCAACGAGCTGCCGGCGAATCACCGAACCGGCGCCGTCTGCCGCGATCAAGGGCTTGGCTGTCAGGATGTGCGCGCCGTCGAGAAGGTCAGTCTCGGCCTGCAGTTCGCCGCTCGTAAAGTCGGTCTTGCCAATGCGGTGATTAAACAGCACTTGCACTCGGCCCGTCTGTTCTGCTGCGTCGAGCAGGCTTGCAGTCAGGCCGGCACGCGACACCGAGTAAATGACCTCGTCGGGATTACGGCTGTATGGCTGCAGGCTTAGCTGGCCTTCGCGGTCGTGCAGCATGCGACCGCGCATGGGTATCAGCAGATTCTTCACCTGCTCCATCACACCGGCTTTCCTCAGTGCATGCATGCCACGTTCGGCCAGCGCCAGGTTGATCGAGCGGCCGGCGGGAGCCGCATGGCGCCGCAGATCCGGGTTGCGCTCGAGCAGACGCACCTTGTGGCCGCGCCGCGCCAGAAATACGGCCAGCAGGGTCCCGGCCAGGCCCCCGCCTGCAATTACAGGGCCGCAGGAAGCGCTGCTCGTGTTCAAGGTCGGACGATGCCCTTTAAGGTCTGCACGAAATAAAAAACGTCCTGGAAGGAGTTATACAGAGGCACCGGCGCGACGCGGATCACATCCGGTTCGCGCCAGTCCACGATCACGCCGAGCTCCGGCAAACGCTCGAACAGGGCGCGGCCGCCGCCGTCGCGCAAACGCAGCGAAAGCTGGCAGCCGCGACGGGACTCTTCCGCCGGCGTAATGATTTCAAAAATATCGTCGAGTTCCGAGTGCACCAGAAACTCGAGGTAGCCCGTGAGCCGACGCGACTTGACGACCAGCTGCGGCATGCGCGCGCGCCGGAATATGTCCAGCGATGCAATCAGCGGCGCCAGCGCCAGGATGGGCGGGTTTGATAATTGCCAGCCCTCGACGCCGGGGATTGGATGAAAATCCGGCCCCATCTCGAAGCGGGTCGCCTTTTCGTGTCCCCACCACCCTGCGAATCGGGTCAGCGAGGGATCACGGCCATGGCGCTCGTGTATGAAACAGCCGGCCACGGCACCCGGCCCGGCATTCAGGTACTTGTAGCTGCACCACACTGCGAAATCGGCGTCCCATTCATGCAAGTGCAGCAGTGCATTCCCGGCTGCGTGGGCAAGATCGAATCCGACCATGCAGCCTTTGCGATGCGCATGATCCGTGATCGTCTGCATATCGAACAGCTGGCCGCTGTAGTACTGCACCCCTGGCAGCATCACCAACGCCAGGGTGTCGCCATGTTCTTCGATGAGATCGAGAATATCCTCGTCCCGAATGCTGCTTTCACCGTCACGCGGGGCAACCTCGATCAGCGCATCTGCCGGGCTCAGCCCGTGAAACTCGAGCTGCGAAACAACAGCGTAGCGATCCGACGGAAAGGCCGGTTGCTCAATGAGTATCTTGTAGCGGTCCGGACGCGGTCGGAAAAAGCTAACCATCATGAGGTGCAGATTGACGGTCAGGGAGTTCATGGCGACCACCTCCCCCGGACGCGCGCCTACCAGGCCCGCCAGATCCGCCGCCAGGTTTTCGTGGTACGGCATCCAGGGACGTCTCGCCTGCCAGTGGCCTTCCACAGCCAGGCGCCGCCAGTCTTCGAGCTCTTCCTCGACCAGCTTCGCTGCTCTTTTCGGTTGCAGTCCCAGCGAGTTGCCGCACAGGTAAATAGTCCGGTCCACGCCCGGCGGGGGATCGGGGAAATTAAATTCGTCGCGAAACCGGGCGCAGGGGTCGTGTTTGTCCTGGGTAAGCGCGAAGTCAATCCCGGAGGCGTAGCTCATGTCACCTCCGCTGCAAACAATATCGGTCGGCTGGGGGCCGCGTCGCTGAGAAATGGCGCGACTTGCAGGTTCAGCAGGCACGGTCCATCGCGCAGCGCGTCGTCGACGTAAATCATCTCGGTCACCGTTGCACCAGCGCGCTCAGGGGGTGGCGGGCGGGTCGAACCCGGCTCGATGCCCCAGAACAGACGATGCCCGGCGAGACGCCCCTGGTCGTCGTAGCGGTCCACAGATGGTGTATCGACCAGCAGATGATGAACACCGCAGTCGATAATCATTTGTAATGCATCGAGAGTGAAATAGGGGTGCTGATCGCCCGGCGTATACCTTCTCCGGCGCTTTTTTCGCGGATTAGGCAGCGTACGTACAACAAGTGCAGGATATACGCCGGCAGGCTGTGCCGACCAGGCATCCCCCAGTGCACTGGCGGTGATCAGGGCATCCCCCGGCTGTGGCGGCGGGTCTGCGGTTTCGCCGGTTTCATCGGCCGCAACCGGGCGCACGCTCACCAGCAACGCCGGGAACACACTGTCTTGTAAAACATCTGCTATGCCAATGCGCGCACGGGTGACATGACCGGCGCATTCTGTATGTGTGCCATTACAATGTGGGTTAATGGTAAGAACTTCAGCGTTGCAGCTGCCGCCGGCGCGCGTATCGCCGACAAATTCGCCGGCGCGCATGGGTTCGGCTGCAGCCGGCGCGCTGCCGAAATGATTCGGTTGTGCGCCATGAAAATCAAGGGCAATGCTGATATCGTGGCCCGCCTCCGCATCGGCACGGAAAATGCGGCCGCCGACTTCGAGAGTCAGGATACTCACTGGAAGTGCTCGCGTTCGAGATTCAGCCACTTGAGGGCCGTGCCTGCGAGGAGGTGATCGCGCACCTTGGCATCGAGCGCCATGCTTTCTATCATCGCACCGGGCGCATGCTCGCCCAGCGGGAACGGGTAATCGCTGCCCAGCGCGATGCAATCGGCGCCCATTAACGTAATCATGAATTTCAGTACCGCCGGCTCGTGTACCAGCGAGTCGACGACGAATCGCCCAAGGTAATCGCGCGGGTTGGTGGTGTTGTTTACGGCAACCAGGTCCGGGCGCACCTTAAAGCCATGTTCGATGCGCCCGATGGTCGCAGGAAATGCACCGCCGCCATGGGCAAAAGCGATTCTGAGGTGCGGCAGCCGTTCGAACACCCCGCCGAATATCATCGAGCAGATCGACAAGGCAGTTTCTGCAGGCATCCCGACCAGCCACGGCAGCCAATAGCTGCCCATGCGCTCACGACCCAGCATTTCCCAGGGGTGCACGAAAACTGCAGCGCCGAGTTCCTGCGCCGCCTCGAATACCGGGAAAATGCTCGGGTGATCCAGGTTCAGGCCGTTGACGTGGGTGCCAATTTCCACCCCGGCCATGCCAAGTTCCCTGACGCACCGCTCGAGTTCCCTGCAAGCGAGCTCGGGGTCCTGCATGGGCAGCGTGCCGAGGCCGACGAAACGTTTTGGGTGCCGGGCTACCAGGCCCGCTATGTGATCGTTGAGGAGCCTGCACAAGTCATGGGTGTCAGCAGGCTTTGCCCAGTAACTGAACATGACCGGCACCGTCGACAATACCTGCACGTCCACGCCGTGCTCGTCGCATTCGCTGATGCGCGTCGGACCATCCCAGCAATTGCTGCAAATCTCCCTGAACTTCTTGCCATCACGCATCAAGCGCGCGCAGCCGGGGCCACTGTGTTCGAGCTGGATCCAGCCGCCATATCCGTAACGCCTGGAAAGATCCGGCCAGTTTTCTGGCAGGACATGCGTGTGAATATCGATTTTCACGAAGTTTTCTTCGCGCTGCGAGGGACCGGCATGATGGCGCCACATTGGTCACAGGTGCGGCGCTTTTCGTCAGCATAAAAACCTTCGAATAAAGGTGGCAGCTGGGTCTCGATATTCTCCAGGTGAAAATATTCTTCGTAGAGGAGGTGATCGCATTCATCGCAGTACCACATGAATCCGTCCTGCTCATCGGCCGCGCGCGGTCGCTCCACCACCAGACCAACGGTATCGGCATAGCGCTGTGGGGAATGCGGCATGCCGGGCGGCAGCAGGAACACGTCCCCCTCGCGAATGGGAATATCGACTCGTTTACCGTCCTGGATGGTCTTCAGGAGCATGTCTCCCTCGAGTTGATAGAAAAACTCCTCGCCGGGGTCGTAATGGTAGTCCTTGCGCGAATTGGGTCCGCCAACCACCATTATGATGAATTCGGCGTCCTGAAAGACCTGTTTGTTGCATACCGGCGGCCGCAGCACCTCGCGATGATCCTCGATCCATCTGCTGAAGTTGAAGGGTTTGAGTTCACGCATGAGCGCCTCACAGAAAATTGCTGTCGTAATTGCTCATTACACCGTGGCGATGCATTTGAGTTCAATAGCGATAGGGGTCGGTAAGCGGCTGACCTCCACTGTGGTTCGGCAGGGCGCGTGTTCACTGAAGTATTCGGCCCACAGCCGGTTATAAACCTGAAAGTCCCGCTCGATGCTGGTGAGATAAACGGTCACGTCCAGCAGCTGCTCCCAGCTTGAACCTGCGGCATCCAGTACTGCCCGCACGTTGTCAAACACCGCCCGGCACTGCGCACTCATATCGTAATCAGTGATATTGCCGTCGGCGTCCCGAACCAGTCCGGGAATTTCCCCGCTGCCTGGCTGGCGGGGGCCGATCCCCGAGAGAAACAGCAAGGAACCTGCGCGCCGCGCATGCGGGTACCGACCTACCGGCGAGGGTGCCTTCACGGTCTCGATGCTATCGGAGCTCATATCAAGTGCACTGTAATCATGGGTTGATCTGTATGCATACGTTTTTGGCCTCGGTGAAAAAACGCAGTGCCTCGAACCCGCCTTCGCGGCCGACGCCGGAGTGTTTGAATCCACCCATCGGTGTCCGCAGGTCGCGAACCATCCAGCAGTTTACCCAGACCAGTCCCGCCTGCAGGCGCGCCGCCATGCGATGACAGCGCGAGATGTCCTGGCTCCAGACTGAAGCGGCGAGCCCATAGCGCGTGGCGTTGGCAATTTGCAGTGCCTGGGCCTCGTCGTCGAACGGCATCATTGTAACGACCGGTCCGAAGATTTCCTCCTGATTGGTGGCGCACTCGGGCCCCAGGCCTTCAATGACCGTCGGCTCGATGAACCAGCCACCGGCGCAGCGCCCTGGCAGCGTGACCGGCTGGCCACCGCAGAGGATTTTCCCACCGGCATCGGTGGCGGACTTGATCGCGCTCAAAACCTTTTTGAAATGCTCACCTGAAACAACTGCGCCCTGTTCAGTTTCCGCCTCCAGGGGATCGCCCACCTTCAGCGCCTGCGCCTTGCTAACGAAGGCGCTGCGGAACGCGTCGTAGACACTGCGCTCGATCAGTAGCCGGGAACCGCACAGACAAATCTGGCCCTGATTGGAGAAGGCCGCGCGCAATGCGCCGCTCACAGCTTGCTCCAGATCTGCGTCGGCAAAAACAATCGTCGGATTCTTGCCACCGAGCTCCAGTGACAACTTCTTGAACATGGGCGCCGTGCGCGCGGCGATGTCTGCGCCGGTTGCGGTCCCGCCGGTAAACGAGATAGCGCTGATCTGGGGGTGTTCGACGATCATCCGACCGATGTGGCGCCCGCGCCCGTGCAGGATATTCAGCACCCCTTTGGGCAGGCCAGCCCGGTTGAGCAGCCTCGAAAAGAGATACGCGGTCATGGGCGTCACTTCCGATGGTTTCGCGATAACGCAATTACCGGCGGCCAATGCCGGCGCAATCTTCCAGGTGAACAGGTAGAGTGGAAGATTCCACGGTGAAATACAGCCAACGATCCCCAGTGGTTCGCGCAGCGTGTAGTTGATGGCGTGTTCGCCCATTGCGTGCGATTCACTGAAAAACTGGGTCGCGGCGGCCGCGTAAAAACGCAGGTTGGCCGCGACCCGCGGGATGTCGAGACTGCTTGCCAGTCCCAGCGGCTTGCCAGTGTCCAGGCTTTCGGCGTGCGCCAGTTCGTCAGCTTCGGCTTCGACAAGTTCTGCCAGGCGGTAGAGAATGGCGGCCCGTTGTTCTGTGGCCATGCCGGCCCAGCCACCTTGCGCCACCTTTGCCGAGGCAATTGCCTCGGCCAGATCATCCGCACCCGAGTCCGGCAAGCGAGCAAATACCTTGCCGGTTGCCGGGTCGGTATTTTCCAGCATGCGGCCGGCCGCGGGCTGCGCCGTTTTGCCGTCGATAAAGTTGTATAAAATTTCCATGGCGCGTTACCTACAGGCTTCGCGTGCGGCCTCCGTCGACCGGTAAATTAATGCCGTTGATATATGCGGCGGCCGGGGACGCGAGGAACGTAATGGCGTAGCCCAGCTCGATGGGTTCGGCAAATCTTCGCAGCGGAACGCTCATGCGTGCCTGTTGTTCCACTTCGTCTACCGTGCAGCCCGCCTTTCTGGCCCGGGCTTCGAAAATCGGTTGCAGGCGTGTGGTGCGGGTATAGCCGGGCAGGACGTTGTTCACCGTAATGCCATGCGGGCCCAGTTCGCTGGCCATGGTCTTGGCCCAGCCTGCCATGGCGCCGCGAATGGTATTGGATACGCCCAGGCCAGGAATCGGTTCTTTCACCGAGGTGGAAATTACGTTGATGATGCGGCCACTGGCCATTGCCTGCATCCCCGGCAGCAGCGCAGTGGTGAGGACCTGGGCGGCGAGCACATGCTGGCGAAATGCCGCATTGAAGTCGGCCGGTTCCGCTTCGCTCGCGAGCCCCGGCGCGGGGCCGCCGCTGTTATTGACCAGGACATGTACGGGCCTCTCGTTTGTGAGCTGCCGAACGACGTCGTTGGCCAGCGTTTCGGTGTCCTGCAAGTCTGCGATCACAATATCGTGGCGTTGTGTGGGACCGGTGGGCAACTCAGACAGCGTGCTGGCAAGGGCGTCACCGGAGCGCGCCAACAGCAGCAGCGACGCACCCTGGCCGGCC
>JBFGOQ010000074.1:0-10719 GCA_041565075.1 Gammaproteobacteria bacterium | reverse complement strand
GTGCGCATTGATGGCACACAGGGCCATGCGATCACTATGAATGGCACGGTGCCCGCACCCCTGCTGCGCTGGCGCGAAGGCGACACGGTCACGCTGCGTGTTCACAACCAGCTGGACGAGGACACATCCATACACTGGCATGGCCTGTTGTTGCCGCCCCATATGGACGGGGTACCGGGCGTGAGCTTTCCCGGTATCCGTGCGGGCAGTACCTTTACCTATCGGTTCAGGATCAGGCAAAACGGTACCTACTGGTATCACAGTCACTCGGGTTTACAGGAACAGCTGGGGCACTATGGCCCGATCATTATTGAATCCCGTGACAAAGACCCGGTTGTCTTCGATCGCGAATACGTCGTCGTGCTGTCGGACTGGACCTTTTCCAACCCACATCATGTGTTCGCCAAACTTAAAAAGATGAGTGACAGTTTTAATTTTCAACAACGCACGGTTGGCGAATTTTTCCGCGATGCTGACAAGCAGGGCCTGCGCGCCGCGTTTCGCGAGCGCATGATGTGGGGTGCCATGCGCATGAATGCCGCCGATATAGCCGACGTCACCGGTGCCACCTACACCTATCTCATCAATGGTCACGGTCCAAAAGACAACTGGACCGCGCTGTTCGAACCCGGCGAAAAAGTACGCCTGCGATTTATCAACGCGTCGGCGATGACATTTTTCAATGTGCGCATTCCGGGGTTACCGATGACTGTAGTGCAGGCAGACGGCCTGAATGTGATGCCCGTCGAGACCGACGAGTTCCAGATAGGCGTCGCAGAAACCTACGACGTCATTATTGAGCCGCCAGGTAACAGGACCTACGCGCTGGTGGCCGAGGCCAGTGATCGTTCCGGCATGGGCGTAGCTACTTTGTCCGCGACACCCGGGCAGCGTGCGACACCGCCACCCTTGCGCGAGCGGCCCACGCTGACCATGAAAGACATGGCCATGGACCATTCGAGCATGGGTCATGGCGGCGGGTCCATGGACCACTCCGGTATGGATCATGGCGCTGGCCGCACAATGGATCATTCGACCATAGACCATGCTGGCGTGGCGTCCGGCACCAGCCTCATACGCCACCACCACGCCAAAGGGCCCGGGGTGGTCGGCATGGCAGAATCACCGACAAACAGGCTGAATGAACCAGGCGCGGGCCTCGAAAACGTGCCGCACCGGGCATTGAATTACAAGCAGTTGCGGGCTCGCGATCACACGCCGGACCCGCGCGAGCCCGAGCGTGAACTGGAATTGCATCTGACCTCCAACATGGAACGCTACATGTGGTCGTTCGATGGCGTGAAGTTCTCCGATGTCGTCGATCCGATCGTTTTCCATGAAGGAGAAAGACTGCGTCTCACCATGGTAAACGACACCATGATGCCGCACCCCATTCATCTGCACGGCATGTTCTTCGAAGTGGTAACAGGCCAAGGGCTGCACAACCCACGCAAACACACGGTCATCGTGAAACCGGGCGAAATCATGTCTATTGACATTACCGCCGACGCAGCAGGCGACTGGGCATTTCATTGCCACCTGCTTTATCACATGCATGCCGGCATGATGCAGGTGGTGTCGGTGCGTCCCCGGGAAAGCTCAGAATGAGCAAAATTATCTTTACGCTACTCGTGATATTCATTTGTTCGGAGGCGCTCGCCGACCCGGTTGACAAAGACTACAGCTTTAATGCAGCCGAAGCCCATTACAGTGCGCAGGAGATGCGCGTTGCACGTGCAAAGCTGCGTGCCGAGATGGGCGGCAAGCCAATATTTTTGGTCATGGCGGATCGCCTTGAATTTCGTGACGGCGACGACCAAGACGGCATCACCTGGGATGCCCAGGGGTGGTATGGCGGCGACATCAACAAGCTGTGGATCAAAAGTGAAGGCGAATACAGCAAGACGCTTAGTGACACGGAGGATGCCGAGCTGGAAGTCCTGTGGTCGCGGGCCGTAACGCCGTTTTTCGACTTTCAACTGGGATTCAGGCATGACTTCGAGCCCGATGGCCTGGGCCACGCCGTCATCGGAATGCAGGGGCTGGCACCCTACTGGTTTGAAGTCGACGCCGCGGCATATCTTAGTGAAGACGGCGACCTTACCGCAGGCATCGAAGCCGAGTACGAGTGGCTGTTCACCCAGCGGTTGATTCTGCAATGGCGCGGTGAATTGCAGGCCTCTGCCAGCGATATCCCGCAAAGACAACTTGGCGCGGGTCTGACGGGTCTCGACCTCGGCTTTCGCCTGCGCTATGAGATCATCCGCGAGTTTGCGCCATACATTGGTTTCGAATACAGCAAGGCATTGGGCCAGACCGCTGACCTCATTGAAGCCGGCGGCGCAGACAATGACGACTTTGCCCTAATCGCCGGCCTGCGATTCTGGTTTTAGAGTTTAATTAAAATATCGCCCTGGAATAATTATCATGCCGCCGGCGACTTGTAAGACCAGCGTCGCCGAATGAGTTTGTGCAATTCCATAATCAGCAATATTGACAACGCCGACGCAAAAAGAAAACCCCAGGTCCTGGCTTCGACGGGCTGTGTATTCAGCAGTGCCTGCCCCCATGGCAGGTACATCATCAACAAGTGAATCGAGAATGCGCTTACGATGCCAATCATGAGTATCGGGCTTTTACGCGGGGGAATCGCAAATGCTGACAAGGATTCGGAACGACAGTTGAATATATGTACGTTCTCGAAAAGGACCATCAGTAACAGCAGAGCATTACGTGCTGAATACTCTGACCAGCCCGAATTCAGAAGCCATTCAAACACCACAAAACCCACCAGCCCCATTACCAATGCTGATAAAACTGTTCGCTCGATCATGACGCGGTCAAAAATCGCCTCGTTGGGCGGCCGCGGCTTGCGCTGCAGGATTCCCTGCTCGCCCGGTTCGAATGCCAGCGCAACATCCTGGATGCCATTGGTCACCAGATTGAGCCATAACAGCTGAGCGGGCAGCAGCGGCAGGGGCGTTCCGAAACTCACCGCCAGAGCTATCAGGATCACCTCCGCGAGCCCGGTCGAGATCAGCAGGAAAATGACCTTGCGGACATTGTCATAGGCGATACGCCCTTCCTCGATACCGTGGGTAATGGTGGCGAAATG
The DNA here is from genome assembly GCA_041565075.1 of Gammaproteobacteria bacterium. Lineage (GTDB taxonomy): Bacteria > Pseudomonadota > Gammaproteobacteria > Steroidobacterales > JABDLF01 > JABDLF01. The sequence goes on along the minus strand of JBFGOQ010000074.1, from coordinate 7,604 downwards.
ATCGTCCGTGATGACGATATCGGCCGCCTCGCGCGCAACGTCCGTGCCCTTGCGGCCCATCGCTACACCAATATTTGCAGCCTTCAACGCGGGCGCGTCATTTACGCCATCTCCCGTCACGGCCACGTAATGGCCCGCTTCTCTCGCGGCATGAACAATATCCAGTTTCTGCCGAGGCGATACACGGGCAAACACTCTCGTATTCGCCAGCAAACCTGCGATTTGCGGATGTGAAGCCGGCAAGTCACTGCCGACCGTAACTTGATCGCTGGTCTCCGCCAGGCCCAACTCGCGTGCAATTGCCAATGCGGTCACCGGGTGATCACCGGTGATCATGATGGACCTGATCCCGGCACGTGCCGCGATTTTCACTGCATTGCGCACGCCGGGCCGCAGGGGATCGATCATTCCCACCAGCCCTTTCAGCCGGATTTCCTCGGGTTCTGGCGGAACGGTGTCCTCACCCAGGTCTGGCGGCGCCAGACCTTCACCGAACGCCAGGACCCGGTAGCCCGCGAGCGCCATTTTCCGGGACGATTCCAGTATATGGTCGCGTTCGGCAGGGTCGCTGACCATAGCGGCAATGCGCTCCGGCGCACCCTTGACTATGACTCGCAGCTGGTTGCCGAAGCGGTGATAGCTTGCCGAGTAGCGGCGTTCGGGCTCGAATGGAATGCTGTTTATCTGGGGATGCGCCTGATAGAGCAGCTCTTTTTTCAGGCCAAACTTGTAAGCCGCAGAAAGCAAGGCGATATCAGTGGGATCGCCCCGCCAGACCCAGGCATCCCGATGGCGATGCAAGTCACCTTCATTGCAGAGCACACAATCACGCAGGAGGCTGGCCAGGGCCTTGTGCGCTACCGGATCAATGCTCTTGCCATCGAACAGTATCTGTCCATCGGGCGAAAAACCGTGACCTGTAACATCGTATACCTGGCCATCCGGAAGCTGAAGTTGCTTAACAGTGAGTTCATTGCAGGTCAGCGTTCCAGTCTTGTCGCTGGCAATCAGTGTGCAACTACCCAGCCCCTCGACGGCAGCCAGTCGGCGAATGACGACACCGCGCCTGACCATACGGCGGCTGCCCACAGCCAGAGCCACTGTCAGCGCTATGGGCAAACCCTCCGGAATTGCTGAAACGGCCAGAGCAATGGCCGCCAGCAGCATCTCGTTGAGACTGAAGCCCTGAAAGACAACGCCGAGCACAGCAATTGCAAAGGCCAGAAAGATCACGGCGAATCCGATGCGACGACTGAATCTTTCCATGCGCTCAACCAGGGGTGGTTTACCCTGATCTGAAGCCATCACATCTGCAGCAAGGCGACCGACCGCGCTAGCAGAGCCGGTGGCCACCACCATGCCCCGGCTCCTGCCGTGTACCACCATGGAACCTGCGAATACCATGTTGCGCCGGTCAGCCAGCGGGGTGTCTTCCGGTCCGGTCCAGCGCGGGTCCTTGATCACCGCGAGCGACTCACCTGTCAGAAGCGACTCATCAATCTCCAGGCCCTTCGCGCCAAGCAGTCGTATATCAGCAGGGACGCGATTGCCTGATTCGAGCCATACGATATCGCCCGGCACCAGTTGTTCGGCATCAACCTCTGTGATTTCTCCGTCTCTTTGCACGCTGGCAACTATCTTCAATAGTTTTTGTAGTGCTCTTGTGCTTTTTTCGGCCTGTGCTTCCTGATAACTTCCGATCACAGCATTGACGATCAATACTGCGACGATAAATGCCGCATCCTTGAATTCGCCCACGCTCGCGGCGACCAATGCGGCGAAACCAAGTATGTAAATCAACGGGCTGGCAAACTGCCTGACAAATATCTGCCAGGCCTTTGCTGGCGGCTTTTCCGGCAGCACGTTCAGACCAAACTTTTGCTGGCGGACGGCGACCTCGGCTGTCGAGAGCCCGCCCTCTGTCGCATCGAGTTCAGTCAACAAGGTGTCGATGGGCAATTGGTGCCAGATGGCACGTCGGAGGTGGCTGCTCGTTTGCGAGGCCCCGGACATCAGGTCTTCTCCCTCAGGAATGCAGGGCAAAAATCGGCATCGAAGTCCTGAATAGCATGTGCTCGGTTACGCCGCCGAAAATAAGCTCACTCATACGGCTACGCGTATATGCACCCATGACGATAAGATCGGAATTTGTTTCCTTGCAGGCTGCCTCGAGCTCTTCGGGAATGTCACGGCCCCTGGCCCTGGCCTTGCTGGTTTTGATGCCCCAGCAGGCCAGGTATTGGGCAAGGCTGGCCGATTTCGGGCCCGGCAGATTCTCGGGGCCGCAACTGCAAATCACCACCGAGTCTGCACGCTGCAGCAACGGCAATGCCGCGGACACGGCGCGGGCAGCATCCACACTCTGGTCCCAGGCAATCAGAATGCGCTGACCTACGACCGACATTGGCCTCTGCGGCATAATCAGCACCGGCTTGCCGGAATACATCAGGGCGGTGAGCATGAATTCGCTGGCGCGGCCTCTGGCTCCTGATTTTGGTCTTGAAACGACCGACATATCTGCAACCGGGCCTACAATGGGAAACAACTTATCCAGATCGCCGGTGATCTCGAACCACATGCAGGAGCGCACCATCCCAACGTTGGCGCGCTTGCGCATATCAAAGCCGTGACGCCCGGCTTCTGCCACAATCAGATCGTGAGCGGCCTTGCCCACCGCTTGCGTAGTGCGCTTATCAGGTCGATCAGCATGGGATTTCCCTGCCATGATCCTCAGTTGCGCCTTGCGATTGCTGGCACCCGCTTCACCGGCTTGCAGATGACAAGCAATGACATTGGCGGACAAGTCATCCGCCAGCCCGAAGGCTTGCTGCAAGGCTGATTTGCACTCCGGTTTCCCCGCCACTGGTACCAGGATTAGTTTCATTAAATTTAGTCTCTTAAAGGGCTATTGGTCATGTGCCAGTATAGTTGCAAGTTGGTTTGATGCGCGATGGTTGCGTCGCCATGTCAGACCAGCCTGGCCAGGAAACGAACGACAAATACAAGAACCAGGACGCCCGCCAAGACACCGCCGATCAGGACCAGGCTGATGCCCCCGCCGACACCGCCAAGCAAGAGCTTGCTGCCCCGCTCTGTTTTCGTCGGGCGCTCCAACCAGCCGTTGACGAGCTTCATGTTACGCTCGTTCGCCTTGAATGTGGCGTCAAATAAGTCTCCCAGAATCGGCACCATTCCAAGTACGAGCTCGAAGATGATGTTAAGGCCCATCTGTGACAACACGCTCACAGGCGCCTTCATTTTGATGGCCGAATAAAAAATGTAGCCCGACATCAGGGCACCGGCAGCATCACCGATACCAGGGATCAGTCCAAGGATGGCGTCGAGGCCAATTCGATAGCCGACAATGGGAATGCGAATAGAGTTGTCCAGCAGCCAGGCAAGGCTTTCCATGCGCTTGCGCAGGGCCTCGGTTTCCGGATTGATAGTGTGCCCGGCGTTTTGTGGAGCGTTACTCATGACTGCCTGCTGTCAAGCGCTGTTAACTGCTGGCGCCTTGAGCGCTGCCAGGAACTCTGCCGGATCTTCGCCGCGATCAAGCGCCTCAATCAGTGCGGTGCCAACGACCACCCCGTCGGCGTGGCCGGCCAGGGCCCGCACTTGTTCTGCACGCGCAATTCCGAACCCGGCACAAACCGGAATGCTGGACACTTTTCGAACCCTCGCCAGGTAATCATTCAAGGCGTCCTGGGACTGCACATCGCTACCCGTGATGCCGGTAACGGTTACCGCATATACGAAGCCGCTGCTTGCCTCGCACAAGGCGCGCAAACGCTCTGCTGAGCTTACTGGCGTTACTAGCTGCACCAGGGCCATGCCTTCGTTTTCCAGCGCACCACGAAATACTGCACATTCCTCCAGCGGCAGGTCGGGCACTATGAATCCCGCCACACCGGCGCTCCTGGCAGCGGCGGCAAGCCGCCCGATACCGAAGCGCAGCAAGGGGTTCAGGTATCCCATCAGTATCAGCGGAGTGTCGAGCTCAGGCGACACTTCTTTCACGACTTCGAGTATCCAGCGGAGGTTGACACCATTTTGCAGTGCTTTGCGGCTGGCATTCTGAATAGCAACACCGTCGGCCATGGGATCCGTAAACGGCACGCCAATCTCGATAACGTCCGCTTCACGCGCTATCGCGCGCAGCCGATCTGCGAAACCCTCGCGGTCCGGGTAACCTGCCGTTATAAACGCAACCAGCGCCGGGCGGCCAGCCGTGTTGGCCGCATTAATCGCGCGCTCGATTCGCAGTGCGCCGCTCATTGCCGCTCCTGCGACATCGCCATCAGCGTCGGCAAATCCTTGTCCCCCCGGCCAGACAGGCTGATAACAACCCGCTTGCCCGGATTTTCAGACAACCAGGATTTTGCACCGGCAAGTGCATGGGCCGTCTCTAAGGCAGGGATTATGCCTTCGTATGCACAGCACTCATCAAGTGCTCTCAGCGCGTCTTCATCGCTGGCACTCGTGTATGTGACACGTCCGATATCCTTTAATAACGCGTGCTGCGGTCCCACCCCCGGGTAATCGAGTCCCGCCGAAACAGAATGAGTTTCCTGCACCTGCCCATCATCATCGTGCAGTAGCAGCGAGTAACTGCCATGCAAGACGCCGGGCGTGCCGCCAGACAAAGTCGCCGAATGTTCGCCCAGTGCGCTGCCGGTACCGCCCGCTTCAATGCCAATTAACACTGTGTCCTGATCAGCAAGCAGGGGATGGAACAGGCCGATGGCATTTGATCCGCCACCCACGCAGGCAATTGCCGCATCTGCGAGTCCGCCCGCCTGGTTGAGCATTTGCTCACGGGCCTCGCGACCTATAACCGATTGCAGTTCCCGCACCAGGTATGGATAGGGGTGTGGCCCTACTGCAGATCCCAGCAGGTAATACGTGCCTTGTGGGTCGCTTACCCAGTCGCGCAGTGCATCGTCGATGGCGGCGCGCAGCGTGCGGTCCCCGCTGGTCACGGACACTACGTCTGCGCCCAGGCGTTTCATCCGATCAACGTTTGGTGCCTGGCGGCCGATGTCTATCTCCCCCATGTAAACAACACAGGGCAGGCCCAGGCGCGCGCACGCGGCTGCAGATGCGACACCATGCTGGCCGGCGCCGGTTTCTGCGACCACTCGTTTAACACCCAGGCGTTTCGCGAGCAGGGCCTGGCCGATAGCATTGTTGATCTTGTGGGCGCCGGTGTGGGCCAGGTCTTCACGCTTGAACCACAATTCGCCGCCCCATCGGTTGCCGAGCCGTCTTGCCTGTGTCAGCGCGGTAGGCCGACCCACCCAATCCCTCAGCTCTTGTTGCAACTTGGCCTGAAAATCGGCGTCATGGAGAAAGCGACGCACCCCTTCGTTTAATCTCGCCAGGGCGCCGACCAGGGTTTCGGGTACATAGGCACCTCCATACGGTCCGTAACGGCCTTTCTCATCCGGCAATTCACCATTGATCAAAGCCTGCAGCAAGCGCTTTGCATCATCACTCCCTGCCCGGATGGTTGAGAACTGACTCACGCTTGCAAGCCCTCGGACAATTTCTGTTCCACGCTGCGCGCCGCCGCAACAAACTTTTGGATGAGTGCCGGGTCTTTTTTGCCCGGTGCATTTTCAACACCGCTGCTCACGTCCACGCCCCACGGTTTGACCATCATAATTGCCTGGCTCACGTTTGCGGGTGTCAATCCGCCGGCCAGAAGCATTCGCCCACGACTAACAAACCCGGCGGCACGCTGCCAATCCACGGCCTGGCCTTGCCCGCTGACAGCGCCCTCGTAAACAAAATCAGGTTCGAAGCGCGTCCGTTCTCGGTCGCGCCTGGTTGGGAACAGACCAGGCTCCGCAACCGCCTCACGATAGACCGGAATGAGATGCGGTCCCCGCCTGACTTCCAACTCTTTAAAGTCCTCGGCATCACTTTGCAGACAATCCGGTTCAAAATCTGCAAGAATTTCCTTGAGCAAGGTCAGCGAAGGATGATGCGTAACGGCCACCCGTGCAATGCCGGGGGGCACTCTGGTGCATAACTCGCGCGCGCGCGCCGGACTAACCTGCCGTGGAGATTCGGCGAATACGAAACCCAGCGCATCAACGCCTGCCTCAACTGCCGCCGTTACGGCAGTCTCATCCGTCAAGCCACAAATCTTGATTCTCATACGCGTACCTCGCGCCCCGCTTCGAGCATGTCTGCGAGCATGGCGCCGGGATCGTCATTTTGCATGAGCGCGCTGCCGATCAGCGCCAGGTCATAACCCAGCTCTGCGACCAGCGAAACATCAGCCGCGGTTGCCAGGCCGCTTTCGGCGACTCGCGGCGGCCCTGCAGGGAATTCTCCGGCCAGTTGCTCAAATCTGCCTGGCTCGATAGCGAGACTGCGCAGGTTGCGGCAATTAAGTCCCAGAAGCAGCCCTGGGGTATTGGCAAAATGACGGCTGCGCCGCAGATCTTCGCGATCAAAAGCCTCCAGCAAAACGAACAGCCCCGCCTCGCGCGCCGTGTCGATCATCGTTTGCATTTGTTCGTCGCTCAGCATCTGCAGTATGAGCAGCACACCCCCGGCGCCTGCCGCGCGCGCTTCCCATACCTGGTATGGATCGACCAGGAAATCCTTGCGCATTGCGGGGACACCCGTACCGCGCAGCGCATCGCTAACCAGTTCCAGATGTCTCAGACTGCCTGCAAAACGATCCGGCTCAGTCAGCACCGATACGGCCGCCGCGCCTGCATCAGCATATAGTCTTGCTCGTGTGGCAATTTCGCTGGCATCAGCTGCCAGGTCACCTGCAGAAGGGGTGCGCAGCTTGATTTCAGCGATGATATCGAATCCCGTAGCGCCGATCTTCATGCGCTGGGGTGCAGGCATTTTGCTCGCGCGCAAGCGCAATATATCAAGAGACTCCTGACGTAGCGCCTTGCGGACGCGCTGCTCTGATGCCGTCGCCATTTTTGCCAGGAAATTCTGTGTCATTTTTATGACTTAATTTGTGAACCGAAGCGCGCGAGCGCAGGAATCATTCGTGCCGCTTTGCGTTCATCCAGCGCCGCCGATGCCCGCGCCATGCCGTCTTCCATTTCCGGGCACTCGCCACAAACTTCCAGCGCCAGCGCAGCGCCCATTACCAGGGCATCGCGGTGCGCGCCATGCTCTTTGCCCTCCAGTACGTCTCGCAAGCGTTGCGCATTCACCTCTGCAGTGCCACCGGCGAGGTCTTCAGGCTTACAGCGGGACAAGCCATAGTCGATGGGATCGCGCTCGTACCGATTCACCAGTCCCGGCTCGACATCATAGAGAATGAACGAGCCAACCGGTGTTGCTTCGTCCCATCCGGGCTTGCCATGAATCACAAAGGCACGCTTTATGTTCATGCCGGAAAGTGTTTGCGCCATCATTTCGGCCGCCGCTTCACTGAAGGCGCCCAGCACCATGTAAGGCGGCTCGGCAGGATTGGTCAGGGGTCCAAGGATATTAAATACGGTGCGCACGCCCATCGCCTGGCGAACGGGGGCTACCGCTTTCATTGCCGGATGAAAGTGTGGCGCGAACAGAAAAGTGAAACCGGTCGCGTTCAGGGAAGCGCCGGCCTCTTGCGGGCC
>JBFGOQ010000073.1:0-11154 GCA_041565075.1 Gammaproteobacteria bacterium | reverse complement strand
CATGCAATCAATTGAATCCGGGTATATCTAGGATCAGGCTCGTGACATCGAAGGTCCCCGGCTTGTAGAAGACATATGCCGGCGCCATGTTGGCCATAGCCAGGTTACGAAATTGTTTGATGCTTATGGCTTGCTCACCGACGAAGGCCCGTGTTGCAGACGTCAACTTAAAGCGCAGTTTTGTGCAGTCGTCGCAGGTTTCAACGCGCAGGGTGCCCACGCCGCGCCGGGGGATTCGCAGATCCGCCGCGCTGACTTCATAAGATGCCTCCAGCTCCACGTATTTGGCGGCCGCCGCCAGGGGGGCTGACAAACTCAGTGCCGTGGCCAATAACAAGGTTGCGATCATGCGAATCATGTCTGTTTCCTCTGCAATAACTCTTAGCTGTCCGGCCCCACGACGTAGAACCATTGCCGGTGTGTGGAGACGGCGTTGCGCGGCGCCGTGCCGGTACTGAGAACCTGGAAGTGATACGCCTCGAAGCCGTCCTCGCCGAGGCTGAAGCCGCCCTGGGGCACCCGGGTGCGGCGCATGAAGTCGGTGCGACTTTCCACTGTGCTGTTGTGCTTTGGCCGCACCAGCGCTTTCGGCGCAAGCGTGGGCGTGCCGGTATTGAAAACGCCGGCTTGCAATGCCCGGTCGATGCCGGTCTCCGCGGCCTGGAAGGCGTCTTCGCTGAACTGCTTGTTACCGGCCATGGTCAGTTCCATGATGGACGTCTTCATGCCGGCCACGCCAAGCAGTGTGAGCACCGCAAGCAGGACCAGCCCGACTATGAGGGCGCCGCCGTGCTGGGCGTTAACACATGCCATGTTTGCCGACGCCCTCATGAACGCAGCCTCGTGTTACGCAGGTGCACGGTCTTGGAAATCAGCAGACGCCTGAATGCATCGCCCGGCGCCACATCGTTGATGTCTGCATACTGGTAACCGGCGTCGTCAACAAAGCCGTTCTCCGGGCGCAGGGCGCGCAAGCGCAGCCATATCCGAACGGCGACAATTTGCAGGCTTGGGTTGAATGATGGGCTGCCTGGCGTAATGAGCGGATTGTCGGCGTTTATGTATCGGTTAGCGTCCAGGTCACCGTCGGTGTCGATGCCGAACTGAAACTGGAAATCTTCGACGCCAGGAATTATCTCCTGGTCCTGAATGGCCGGGCCGTCAACCAGGGTTATGCGTCGCAATGACGGAATGCCGTTGCCCAGTGCCCGGGAATCGGGGCTGATGTAATAGGCGTGGGCCACCAGACCAAAAGTGTTGGACGCAGGGGGCGCCGAAAAACCCGCCGGAATTGCATTGCCCGTGAAAAGCAGTGAATTGAGCGGATCGGACTGAATCTGTACACGGTTACCCTGGGGCACCTGGGTACGCTCGCTGGCGTGGCGGACTACCAGGATATCGGTGCCGGGCCGATAGTTGGCGGCCGGAATACAGGCGGACATGGGCGCGTTGGTACCATTGACTCCACCAATAACCGAGGTGCCGTTAATACCGTTTGTGGAATTGCTGAGGTCTATGTACCAGCGGTCGCCGCAGTCCCCCGCTATCGGTGGCAGTTCTGCTGCTGAGCCCTTTTGCGCGTCAACAAACTCGGCGCGGTTGCTGGAGCCCCAGTAACTGGCAAGCCGAATATCGGGATCCAGTACATCCAGGGCAAAGCGGGCGTTTTCCTGCAGGCGCGAAGTGGCGTCGTTGACCAGGTAAGACGCGCGGCTTTGCTGAAATACCATGACGGTGCCAACCAGGATTATCGACCCTATGGCGACGCTGATCATCAGTTCCACCATGGTGAAACCATACTGTCGACGTGCCAAAGCATTGCGGCCTGGGGCGATACGGGTGAAGGGGCTCATATGTCGACCCTCATCACGTATTCCTGGCGTGCGGCATCGCCGGCCTCGGTCCAGCTGATTCGAATTTCGTAAATGGCCGGCGAGCCGGCGGTAAAGGTGACAATGGCCTGAGCGTCAGGCAGCCCGTTGCGCGGACTGTCGAGCAATTGTCGCCATAAGAACAAGTCATGCGACGCCATCTGTGCAGGTGTGCACAGAACCGTCGTGTTAGCAGTCGTGTCCGCGCAGCCAAAATCGGTAGGGGCGCCGGCATAGGCTGCAAGTCCGGCACGATTGGACCGGATTCGATCGGCCAGGTCAGCGGCGAAAGTCACGGCCTTGGTACGCACGATAGCTGTTCTGGCGGACTGTAAACTGGACACGTACAGTGCCCCGATACCAAGCATGCCAATGGAGAGCACCACCAGCGCGATGAGTACTTCCAGCAGGGTAAAACCCTTTGCGCTAAATCGTGGGTAGCAGTATTGCTGCCGATGCGTTGGTATGACAGCGCCCATGGCTAGCACCCTCCGTAGGCGTTGATGTCGTCGCTTTTACGCAGGACCTCGGGGCGACCGGTACCCGCCATGACGATGACCCGAGCCACGGAATGTCCAGGCGAAGATTCCACATTGCCGCGATCGTCGCAGACCATGAGGCTTGTGGCGCGCGGCCCGAGCGCCGCCAGCGTGCGGGCAAAACCGGAGGGCGCGAAGGCAACATAGTTTCCGCCGATGCCGTTAAGCTTGAGATTGCTGCCCGCCATTGTGCGGGATACCAGTACCGTGTCGTCGACGGCCGGGTCGACATTGGCGTCGATCTGCCCGTTCGCATTGCGATCGACAAACACGACCCAGCCCTTGCTGAAGTCGGCGGCGCATGCAGGCGGACTGGCATCGGCGTTCGACGATGCGCAAAGTACAACCGTCGCCCGGCGCTTGATGGACTCCATGCGACCCGCGTGGATCGCTGAAATGAAGTCATTGGAAACGGCCAGGATGCGGTTGTTCTGCACAATGTTCACCATGCTGGGCACGCTGATAGCGAGCAGCACGCCTGCCACCGTTATGACAGTCATCAGTTCAAGCAGCGTGAAGCCTCGTTCGCGCATCGTGCACCCGTGGTCCCGGTAAATTGTCTGCACTATAAGGTCCCGGGGCGCCCGGAGGGTGCGTATCAGGTCACAAAATCAGGGCAAGGAAACCCGCTAAATTGTTGAATTTTATGTATCTTCTGATTAGCGGCGGGTCAGGAAGGACAAACGGCAGGGGGCTGTTCCACTTCGCGGGCCGGTCCAATTGCAAGGCGGCGGGGTGGGTTGCCGGGCGAGAGCAAACGGGCGCCCTCCCGGGCGCCCGCTTGAGATTGGCCAGGTCAGGGCGCTGGCCTAAAGTGGATCAATGTCGCGTTGCGTCCAGAAAGTCCGAACCGCCGGGTTGCCAAAGTCCACGTCGCAGGCTTCCAGGCCCACCACGCACTGCGGTGTTGGAATGCCGCAGTCGCCACCCACGCAGGTGCAGTCCTCGCCCTCGCACGGTTCGCCGCCGGCTGCTGCGGTGGGCGATGGAAACAGGAAAGTCGGAGTCGGGGCGATGCCAGTTTGCGCCAGATCCCGTGCGCGGTCGCTCACCGTCAGGATTTCGCTGCCGCCAATTCCATCCAGATTCGTGACCGGGCTGGCATCCAGGATACTTACCTGGTAGAGCTTATTGCTGCCGCGACCGGGCACGCAGGCCGAGGCGCTCGGTGTTGGAGAAAACGTTGTAAAAATTACCGTGCCCGCAAAAGTGCGCGACTCTGACAGGACCTTTTCTCCGGGGACGGATAGTTTCCAGCCCAACGCGCCAAGCGGAAGTGCCGGCGAGGCATCGTTGGTGACGTCCACCAGCTGCGGATCGGCATCCCTTATCGGGTTTTCGCTGATGGTGTCATAATCGCCCTGGCTCAATTGCTCGAACACGCTGTAATCGCGTATTCCGTAGAAACGATCTTCAGTCGCGGTATTCAGCGGATGCGCGCGATAACCCGAACCGATGGCTATGTTCAGGTAACTGTCGTTTTTCCTCGGCACCAGTGCGACGTCCGGAGCGTTATAAAAACGACGATTTTCAGCGACCGTGGGACTGTCGAGGTCGGCGGCTCCTAACGAAGCGATCACCCCACCGGAGACCAGTTCGTCACGAACCTGACCATTGAAGACATCAAAGCGCCAGACGCGCCCACCCATATCCCCGACGTACATGCGATCGGCGAATTCGTCATTATTCAGATCGATAACCCGCACCGTCGAAGGTATGGCATTGGTCATTTCATCCAGGGTCAGATTATTGCTGTCGTCGGGTCCGGCCGACCAGAGCAGGGCGCCGGTTTCGGCATCCAGCATGTAAATGGCATTGCCAAAGGTATCTGTGGAATAGCCTGGATTGTCCTGCCCGGTGTCATAGCCGCCGCCAATTATCAACACGGTGTTTTGTGAGTTTTGCGCTACACCGTCAATGTCGACGCGGCTGATAATGGGCGTTGACCACGTCTGCCCGAGACGAGTCAGTTGGTTCCGCCCCACCTGCCACAGAAGTTTCGGGCTGTTGGGTCTGCTCACATCCAGAGCATAGTAATGGGTTCCGCCGCGACGCATGCCCACATAAAGGATCACTCTGTCGCCGGCACCTGCGTCGATAATGCCATCGGCGTTAAGATCCCGGCGCAAGACCTGAATGGGGCCGTCCAGCCCATAAGTTTTGTTGGGTGAGTCTGCATTACGAAACAGAACCGGCAGATTGGCGAGCAGCTCCTGTGGAATAAAGGCAAACAGCTCGTCGCCTGTTACTACATCGAAAGCATGCAAGTAACCGTCGTTGGTGCCGACATAAACGGTTGCATCATCAAGATCTGGGCTGCCTGTCGCTCCGCCATACACGACAACCGCAGGTGCGCTGTGCAAGGGATCGCCCATGATGCTGCGGGTGTCCGCTGTATCGCCATCGGCATCCTCGTCCAGCACATCGGTGCCGCGGGCCCAGTCGATCAGCGTGTCGCGATCAGGATCTCCGGCTGCACCGATGCCCAGCATGGCGTCGGTCAGCGCAGCGTTTGACGCGACGAGCTGATTCACATCTGCCGTAAGGTCGTCGTTGCTGCCGGTGTGAGTATAAAGCCTGCGCACAATGGGCCCGGGCAGGCGGTTGGCGGCGCCACCCCGGGTTACGTTGCCGCCATCAGCCTCGGCAGACCAGAAGCTCTGCGCATTTTCGTTAAAAAACCCGGTGTTTGGATTGACTGCCGGTGCGTTTTGGTTTGCCCCGACAATCTGGTTACCGAGAAATTTGTATTTCTTGAGGTTGCCGTCCCAGTGCGGTGTGCTGTCGGCCTTGAAAACGGCGAAAAAGAGGTCGTCGAGACTCTGCGTGCGGTTAAAGGCATTAACCGCTACCGCGGGCGCGGCAAAGGTCGTATTGTCTTCACGAATTTCCCGGAGAATATCCTGGAAAGCTTCTTCAAGACCGCTTACGTCGTCAACGGTGAAGTATTCACCACCACCGCGTTGGGCTGTGGTCTCGAGCAGCGGCAGGTCGATGGCGAACCCGATCGTGTAGGTGCTGACATTCTGAATGCCGTTGGCCGGATCGCCATCGAGATCGGTGCCGAACAAATACGCGGCCATCTCGTCAAGACATGCCCCGTCGCCGGTACCTTCACACGCAGTATTGCCTGTGGCATCGGCAAATCCCGGTAAACCCGTGATCAGGGAATCGGCGCCCTGGTCCCGGGTGGGCGCGCCGTCGGTCAGCAGAATAATGAAATTCTTGCGACATAAAGCATCTTCAGCCGGGCTTTGATAAAGCTCGAGGTTCGGGCCGGTTCGGGATTCGGGTACGCTGGGTTGGGAGACGCCACCTTCACCAACGGAGTCAAGCCCGTAAAAAACACCTCGGCCATGATAATACTGACCCGCTTCATACAGCGTTTCCGACAGTGGCGTAAAGCCGTTGGCATCCAGGGTACTGACCACCTGTTTCATGGGCTCCCGTGCGGACTCAATGGGCTCGATGTCATAGATCACCATGCCACCTTCGGCCGCGGCATCATCGACGCCCTGATTGTCATTGAAGCGCATCAATCCGACATTGATGTCTGAACTGCTGTCCAGCAGGTTGCGCGTTACGTCTCGCACTACGCTGATGCGGGTATCCGGGATGCTTTCAGGGCTGGCACGCCAGTTCAGGTAATTACCGCTGTAGGTAATATATTGCGTGCCGGTATTACCAGTACCCCATGCCACCTCTGCTGCTGAATTATCCGACCAGGGACCATTGTCGCCGTCGGCAGCCCATAATTTGGCAACATCTTCACCATCACCGTGCACACCGCTGTCGTTGGCGCACTCGATGAGCTGGTCGCGGGCAGTGTCATCAGTACTCAGGGGCAGCCACTCACTCAATGCTGCGAGGCTGTCGAAGCGCGCAAAGAAATCCAGACTGGAAAAGCCGATCTGATCAATAAGTTGCTGTGCAGCATCGCACTTTAACGCTTGTGCATTAAACCAGTTACCGCTTTGACTTGAGCCTGCATTACAGGCATCGACCGGCGGTTCGCCCGACCCTTGCCGCCAGTAAATACGTTCGTTACTGCAGGCGCCATCATAGACAATCGCGGGATCATACTGCGGTGCGGTGCCGACGATCGCCTGCATACTGCCCGAGGTATCGATGATAAACAGCACATTGGGCTCGGCGTCGGCTGCACTGAAGTTATCGCCGACAAATAATTCGGTGTCGTCTGCCTGCGCGGGCAGACCGGAGGCGAAGCCCAGCACAATCGCGGCCGCGATGATTCTTGCTTTTTTTGTCAATTCAGTTTTCATCCTTCTCGTCCCCTGGCGTCATTACCTTGACTGTCGCCGGTTCAAATTCCTAAGGTATTGCCCGCTCAGCTCGCCTGCGTGGCGCTTCTAATATGATGCGCGTTACGAAACCTTCTCTGGCATCGAAAAAAATGTAAATCGGACCGCGCGATCGACTGGCCAGCCTGAGCTGGGCAAGACTCACTTGTTCCTTGCCGATGCGAAACTCGGTGGCGGAGCCAAGCCGCATCCTTTCCGGCAGGCAGTCCGCGCACCTGCGAATTCCAACACTGCCGGACTCGGACGAGGGCAGGCTAACCTGCTCGGTGGTCAGCTCCAGTGCCTCTTCTATGATCTCGATGCTGGCCGCTGTGGACAGGGCCGCTGCGCCGAGTAACAAGACCGCTACAATTATTTTCCTGATCATGAGACTGCCTCGCCGGTCAATTACCCGGGCCTACAATGTAAAAGCTCTGCGTGTGATCGGATTGAGCATTACGCGCAGAGCGTCCTGTGCTGTCGATATCGAAGTGGTAAGCCTGGAAACCGCCGCCCGAGCCCAGACTGAACAAGCCCTGCGGGACATTGGTGGTCAGAGCAAAACGCGTTTCACTCTCGAAAGTATTTTCGGAGCCAGGCTCAAGAGGTGACTGCGATACCACTACGGGTATTGCGGTATTCAGCCCGCCGGCGAGAAGCGCTCGGTCGATACCCGTCTCGGCAGCCTGGAAGGCGTTTTCGGCGTACTGCGCGTTGCCGGCCTGCAGAAGCTCAAAGGTGGCGGTCTGCATTCCGGATATGCCCAGCATGGTAAGTACCAGCAGCAGGATGAGGCCAACTATAAGTGCAGCACCAGTCTGCCGGTTTGGAGTATTTGCCAGTTTTCTTGTTCTCATGGTCAGCCTCTCAGGTTCCTGAGCTGAATGGTCTTGGACACCACGATGCGCCGATAGCCATCGTTTGGCGGTGCAATGATCTGATCGGCATATTGATACCCTGAGGTATCCGTATGCCCTTGTTCCACAGTTTCGGTGCGCAATCGAAGCCACAGGCGGACCGCGACAATCCGGGTATCCGGATCGAAGCCCGGCGCAGCGGGGTCCAGCAACGGGTTGTCGGCATTGACGTAACGGTCGACCGCGCCCCGGCCAGGTGTGCCTTCCGCGTCCAGGTCGATACCGAACTGCACCTGCAAGTCTTCGACACCGGGAATAACTTCTTCATCGCGGATGGCAGGACCACGCACGAGCGTACGGCGACGCAGGGATGGTACGTTGCCCAGCGTCGGGGAAGTCGGCGCGACGTAATACGCATTTGCAATCATGGTGTGCGTAACGGAGGCGGGCGGCGGTGCGAACCCGGCCGGGATCAGGTCACCCAAAAACAGGGCGCCCCGGGTTCTGTCAGATTGTAAATGCACGCGGTTGTTAGCCAGTACAGTCACGGGGTCGGCGCTGGCGTGCCGCACAACGAGTACGTCGCTGCCAGCCTGATAGCTGCCGGCGTCAATGCATCCTGCAAAAGGCGCGTTGGTGCCGTTGGCGCCCTCGACCGGGCTATCTACGTTTATGTACCAGCGATCCGCGCAATCCGTGGCGATTGCCGCCAGCTGGTCCGCTTGCCCGCGTCGCCGCTCAATGATGTCCGCGCGATTGGTCAGTCCCCAGTAATTGGCCAGCCGCAAGTCCGGCTCCATATGCGTGAGTGCAAAGCGCGCGTTTTCCTGCAAGCGCGCCATGCTCTCATTGAGCCGGTAAGTCGCCCGGCTGCTGGAATACACCGAGACCGCGCCGATCAGAAGCACTGCGCCAATGACCAGGGCGATCATCAGTTCAATCATGGTAAGGCCGCGTTGATTCATGTCTGGATCCTCAGAATATAAGTGAGAGGATCCGGCTCGCCGACTTCGGTCCAGGAAATTGTGATGATGTAGGTATCCGGTGTGCTTGCGGGGTCATGCACGACCGTGCCCTGCCCACCCGGCAAGCCAACGCGGGGATCGGCCACTGTGGCCTGCCACAACATCAGGTCATGGGCCGCCATTTCGGCAGGGCTGCATAATTTGTTGCCGGCAGCCAAAACGTCGGCACAGTCGTTGTCCGCAGCTGCACCACCGTAGGCCGCCCCGGCAATACTGTTTGCGCGAATGCGGTCCGCCATGTCCGCAGCCAGGACCACGGCTTTGGTCCGGTCAAGTGCGGTACGCCCGCGCGACACACTGTCGACATATAACGCAGCGATACCGAGCATACCAACTGATAGCACCACCAGTGCCACCAGGGCCTCGAGCAGGGTGAACCCCTTTATGTGTCTGTCTCGCTCCATTTCAATCAAGCCTCTTTTGGGCCTTCTGTCAGCAACAAAAATTTTCTCAACCGCTCAGCTCAGGGGCAGCCTCCCGTCCTGGCCAGCACCTCGGCGACCGTATTCAAAACCTGTGGCCGTCCGGTTGGGGAGACCGCAATAACCCGGGCGGCCGCACGCCCATCTCCCTGATCGTCGGAGCCCCTGTCGTCACAGATCAGGATGTTCGACAGCCGGTCACCCATTCCCGGCAGGTTGCGACCGAAACCCGACGGCGAAAACGCAAAATAGTTGTTCTCCGCAAGCACCGAGAGGCCCTCACGCATTGGCCCATGAGCTTCGACCATCAGGTCGGTTATCTGAGGGTCGGCGTTAGTATCTATCGCGCCGTTGCCGTTGCGATCTACAAATACAATCCAGCCCTCGTAAAAACTGGCACCGCAAGCAGGGGTTTCGTCGTTTGGATTGCTGCTTGCGCAGAGCACAACATTGGAACGTCGTTTAACTGCCTCGGAGCGCCCGGCATGAAAACCTATGACCAGGTCATTGGTATCTGCCGCGATGCGGCTGTTGCGCACGAGATTCCAGATTCCGGGCGTGCCAACGCCAACCACAATTGCTACCACAGCAATCGTGAACATCAACTCCAGCAGCGTGACCCCCGACTGTCTTGTTGTTCTCATGAGGCAAATATATTACCCAAGCAATTAGCCGGCTATTTACATAAGTGATACGCGTTCTGAAAACCCCGATAAGCGGTAGCGAATGGGCATTATGTTAATGATTGCAGGTGTATCGTCGGCCATTGCTGCGCGTCCGCGCAACGCGTGGCCGGCCGGTGTAACTGACCACGACCGCGCGGGCGCGATCGTCGTTTGATGCTGCACAAAAGATCAACGTTCCGTTGGTGCTGCGCCTGGCATAGTTGCGAAAAACAAATGCCTTGCGGTTGGCGACAACGCGGATGTTCTTTGCCGTGACGCGGGCAGCGATTACGTGCTCATTATCATCGACGTCTGGCGGCACGTCTTGATCAAGGTTTACAAAGATCAGCCAGCCGGCCTGCCAGGCGGCAAGGTCGTCGCTACAGTCTGCGCCGTCTTGACTGGGGCATATTACGACGTCGCGAAAGTGTTTTGCGGCCTCGATTTTCGCAAGGTGGACGCCGCGCACGAACGCGTTGGTTTCGGCGCTGAGCCGACTTGACTCTACGGTCTGTGTAAAAAGCGGTACGCCAAGCCCCAGTGTCACAGCGACCACCATGACTGTGACCAGCAGCTCAAGCAATGAAAAACCGGGTTGGTGTGACATGTCTGACTTCCTTGTCGTGATGTCTCGAGTTGCGGAATGTGTTGTTGCCCAGCTTAGTGGCTGTGCTGTGGGAAGCAAAAACTGAACAGGCCGGGCCTTGGACATAATCTGCCCGCGGTTAGTATTCCGTTTCAGGCAGGCGTATAATTGTCTATGTGACTGATTTCTCAGGCAGTATCGGCAGCAAAAACTCGCGAACGGCGAGACTCCTGCGCGCTCACGAGATAACGCCGACCATGCAACGTGTTGAAATTGCAGAAGTTCTACTGCGGGCATCTCAGCACATGTCGGCCGAGCAAATCCTTGATGAGCTCAAAGGCAAGAGCCAGGTTTCCAAGGCCACGGTATACAACTCGCTCAAGCTGTTCGCCGAGCGCGGCCTGATTCGCCAGGTCAATGTGCATTCCGAGCGCCTTATCTACGATTCGAATATGCGTCCGCACCATCACTTCTATAACGTGGATACCGGCGAGCTCACTGACATCGACCCCGATGAAGTCGAACTCGCAGGCCTGCCCAGGCCGCCGGAAGGCACCGTCGCCGACGGCGTGGAAATAGTCATCAAGGTAAGACGCGCCGATCGCAACTAGCTCGCGCGTTGTTGGCCACGCGGCCCATACCTTATAATCCGCCGCCACACCCAGAGCCGGAGTAGCTCAGCTGGCAGAGCACCGCATTCGTAATGCGTAGGTCGGTGGTTCGAATCCACTCTCCGGCACCAAATCTTTTTCTTTGCTTCTTTCTTTTTGGATTTAGCCAAAAAGAAAGAAGGTAAAAGACTATCCGGCGTAGCCGGATCCCGATGCATACCTAGACGCGTCCTGCTGCTGCAGGCTGGCGGCGGCGACTGCCATGGACAAATCAGTT
>JBFGOQ010000072.1:0-11187 GCA_041565075.1 Gammaproteobacteria bacterium | reverse complement strand
TGACGTCTTGCTTGCATGGCGGGATTTCGAGTGCAGCTTCTTTGCCGGCGCCTTGTTATGCCCCAAGCTGCCATTCCGAAGTTTCCTGTTGCGCGAGGCCTATAACATTCTCGCCCATGACAAGTTAGGGGTTACGCCGGCGGTGATCATGCGACGCATGACAGCCGTATCGCCGTACCGGCCGTGGCATTATTTCGATGCTTATGAACCGGGCTATCTGCGCGCGGTATATCGAGGCAATGGAATTCCGCTGCCCTGGGGCAACATCAGCCTGATGACGGACCCTTGCCCGCGCTGGGCGGTGTTCGACCTGCTGCGCAAGCCGGGCATTACGGCACCACGTTCGCAGATATCGATCATGCCCGACGGTGACCAGCATCGGATCTATTGCTGCCACTCACTGCGCACCCGCGACGTCGCCGGCAACGCGCATGTACTTTCGGTGGGCATCGACCTGCTGCCGGCCCTGGCTGACGAACTGAGCGAGCCGGCCAGCCTCCTGGCGAAGGTGGCAGACGACGCCTTGCACAAGGGCGGTTGTGAATCACTGCCGCAGGAGCTGACCCGGGCCATCGGCACGGTGGCCAAGGTGCTCAACATTCACTGGGTCGAAGATGCGCTCGCCAACGAAGCCAGTATCATCTGTCCGCGAAGCACCAATTGCCCATTGACCACTTCCTGTGTCAGCACTGCGAACCGAGCACAGGGCCGGAGTGTCGATGAGCTGCGGCGGCGAATCGTTGCTAAATACAAGGGGTCGTAAACGCAATATGGAAATCAAGACCTTCAGGCAGCTACTGTTGCTGCTGGCCATGCTGCTTGCAGTGCGGACCGCGCTGGCGCACCAGGATGTCCACACCTACTCAGACCCCCGCGCCTACCAGCAGCGCCACCTCGAGCTCGACCTGGTCACCGACTTTGCAGCACGGCGCCTTGCCGGCACCGCCACGATCAGCTTTACCCGCGGGACGCGGGCAGACGGGCGCCTGGTGCTCGATACCCGCGACCTGCTGATTCGTTCGGTGGCACTGGTGGACGCCGGAACGAGCAGCCTGCTGCCATTCGAGCTGGGCAAGCATGACCCGATCCTGGGCCGGGCTCTGACGATTCACCTGCCGCGGGAGCTGCCGCCGAGCTTTGTGCTCGCGGTGAGTTATGAGACTTCCCCTGAAGCCAGCGGCCTGCAGTGGCTCACGCCGCGCCAGACGGCCGGCGGCCGCCACCCGTTCCTGTTCTCGCAGTCGCAAGCCATTCATGCCCGCAGCTGGGTACCTTTGCAGGATACGCCCGCGGCGCGCATTACTTTCGGCGCCACGATCAGCACGCCCCCCGAATTGCTCGCGGTCATGAGCGCTGCCCGTGTCGCTGAGGCCAGCGCCGCCGGCAAGCACGTTTTCGAGATGCGCCAGGCGATCCCTTCATACCTGCTGGCAATCGCGGTCGGCGAACTGGAATTTGGCGAGATCGGCGCCCGCACCGGCGTCTATGCCGAACCCGAGGTGCTGGAATCGGCCCTGGCCGAGTTCGAGGACACCGAAAAGATGCTGGAGATCTCGGAGGCGCTGTTCGGCGCCTATCGCTGGGAGCGCTACGATCTCTTGATCCTGCCCCCGAGTTTTCCCTATGGCGGCATGGAGAATCCGCGCCTGTCATTCATCACACCAACGGTCCTGGCCGGCGACAAAAGCCTGGTTTCCCTGATCGCCCACGAACTCGCGCACAGCTGGTCGGGCAACCTGGTGACCAACGCCAACTGGGAAGAGTTCTGGCTCAACGAAGGCTTTACCACGTTTCTGGAAGGACGCATCACCGGCGCCTTGTACGGCGAGCGCCAGCAGCGCATGGAAGAGCGGCTTGGATATGAGAGCCTGCTGGAGGCGTTCGGGCAGCTGGAGCCGCGCTTTCAGAAGCTCAAGGTTGAACTGGAAGGCGTTGATCCTGATGCGATCTTTTCGGTGGTGCCTTACGAGAAGGGCCGCATGATGCTCGACTGGCTCGCAACGGAGTTTGGCGACCAGGTGATCAATGCCTTTCTTACCGAGTGGTTCGACACCAATGCCTTCGGCAGTGTCACCACTGCAGACTTTCTCGACTACCTGCAGAACAAGTTGCTCGACCGGCACCCCGGCAAGGTCACCATGGATGAAGTCCGGGCCTGGATTTATGAGCCGGGACTGCCGGACAACGCCATTATTCCTCCCACCGGTGTATTTGCAGAGGTTGAAGCTGCGCGGGACGCCTGGCTCGCCGGCAGGCTGAAGGCCGCCCGCATCGATACCGGTGACTGGAGCACGCAGGACTGGTTATTCTTTCTGAATAATCTTCCCGGGAAACTCAGCAAGCGTCAGATGAAAGATCTGGACCAGACCTTCGATCTCACCAACAGCAGCAATAACGAGATCGCCCATAGCTGGTTGCGCATGGCGATTCGCAATGATTACCGGCCGGCCTGGCCTCGGCTGGAGCAATACCTGCTAAGCATTGGCCGCAACAAGCTGATCAAGCCGCTGTACGAAGAGCTGGCGAAATCAGATGAGGGTATGCGGTTCGCGAGGCGTGTGTTCGAACAGGCGAAACCCGGCTACCACCCGCAAACTCTTGCTGCGGTCATGAAGATTGTGTATCCAGCCGAAGTTGGGTCTTGACCGGTAAATTTTGCTGGCTGACGATAGACATGGCGCGAGAGTGCTAATCTTTCACAATAATCACGCGTTCGCGTAGCCGCCGTAACCACGCCGGTGCGCGGGGTACTAAGCAGGACTCGAACATTGAATCACCAGCTTGCCATCCTTTTTGCGCTGGTCGCACTGATCCTGATATTCCTTGTTTGGGGACGATTTCGCTACGACCTGGTCGCCTTTGCCGGACTTGTGGCCGGCTTCTTTCTGGGAGTCGTACCATCCGGCCAGGTCTTCTCCGGCTTCGGGCATCCTGCCGTCATTATCATTGCGCTGGTTTTAATCGTCAGTCGCGGCCTGTTCCGATCTGGCGCGGTGGAGCTGCTGACGCGCCAGATTCATCAATGGGCCTACAGCATGCAGGCTCACATCGGTTTAATGGCGACGGTTGCTGCAGCTCTGTCGAGCATCATGAACAATGTTGCCGCGCTGGCATTGCTAATGCCCGTGGACATGCATGCAGCACGCCGCGCCAAACGCAGCCCCGCGCTGACGCTGATGCCGCTTTCTTTTGCTTCAATTCTGGGCGGCATGGTTACTCTGATCGGCACACCGCCCAACATTGTAATCGCTACCTTTCGCGAACAGGCACTGGGTGAATCCTATGAAATGTTTGACTTTGCGCCGGTGGGCGTGGCGGTGGCATTGGTGGGTGTCTTGTATGTAGCGCTGATAGGCTGGCGCCTGGTTCCGCTGGAGCGGAGAAAGGTCAACAGCGCCAAGGAACTCGCAGAATTACGCGGTTACATAGCCGAGGCCCGGGCCCCTGAAACAGCGAAGATCCTTGGCAGGAAACTGCCGGACCTCGATACCCTGGCTGACGACAATAACGTGCAAATCCTGGGGCTGGTGCGCCGTGGCAAGCGCTTACCCGGTGCGGCGCGCAGAGAGACGGTACAAAAGAACGATACCCTTGTACTGGAGGGCAGTCCGACAGACATTGAACACTTTGTCGGTGCCGCGGGTCTTGAATATATCGGATCGGATAAAAACGCTGGTCTTACATCTCCCACGATGGCGGTAGTGGAAGTTGCGGTCCCCGTTGGCGCGCGCATCGTTGATCGTTCGGCAATGGGTGTGCGGCTGCTGTACCGCCAGGGCGTCTCTCTTCTAGGCATTTCTCGCAGCGGTAAGCGAATGCGCGAACAGGTGCGCAAGGCCAAGATCGAGGCGGGTGACATTTTACTGTTGCTGGGCCCTGAAGACCGGCTGCCGGATGTCATCGACTGGCTCGGTTGTCTGCCACTTGCTGAGCGGGGCCTGCAGGTAATCGAGCGCGGCAAGGCCTGGGCAGCGGTGGCTATTTTCGCTGCCGCCATCGTGGCAGCAAGCCTGGGCCTCGTGTATCTGCCGATGGCCCTGGCTGCAGTGGTCGTCGCATATGCGCTTCTGCGAATCGTACCGTTATCACAGCTCTATGATTCTATCGAGTGGCCGGTGATCGTATTGCTAGGCTCGATGATTCCACTGGGCGCTGCGCTGGAAGCGCAAGGCGGGACCGCCCTGATTGCCGGTGGCATTGTAGAGTTCACGGCGGGCCTCCCCGCGGTTGCGGTGCTGATCTTGCTGATGGTGGTCACCATGACGCTTTCTGATGTCCTCAACAATGTCGCAACCGCGCTGATCGCCGCCCCGATTGGCATTGATATTGCCCAGCGCCTGGACGCCAATCCGGACGCATTCCTTATGGGCGTAGCGGTAGCCGCCTCTTGTGCATTCCTGACCCCCATCGGACATAAAAACAACACCATCATTATGGGTCCGGGAGGCTACCGGTTCGGAGACTACTGGCGAATGGGGCTACCGCTGGAAATCATCGTGATTGTCGTCAGCGTGCCCATGATCATGCTGGTGTGGCCGCTCTGAATCGCAGCGTGCTCCGCTGGCATCACGCTCGCCGCCAAACTGTTGCCAAGGCAAATTGCCCTCGGTCGCCTGCGCGCTGATTCACCACCATCGGCAAAGGATCTTCAGGAAACCTTTATTAGCGAAGTAATCACAATGAATTTCAGAAAAACGTACAAGCACAGAGTCTCGCGCGCATTTGGCCTGCTGGCCGTGCGGGCACGGGACCAGGTACCGCTCCAGCCACCGCAAGGCAGTGCTGGCTAAAAACCGGGCCTGACAAGCCTTTGGCCTTGGTTTAAAGTGTCCCGGTTCATTCATTCGGTGACGGGGGACACGCCATGCTTCGCTTCTTCTTGCTTGTTTCTGCTTTGCTTCTGGCAGGTTGCCAGGATGGTTCCGACACCGCAGTGAGCCCGGAAACTGCGGCTGACGTCGCGGCGAGCGAGACCTCGCAACCATCGGCAGAGGCCCGACTTGCGGAAGTACTTGCCGCCCAACCCGAAGACGTGCAAGCACGATTCAGATATCGCAACCCTCAGGAGACTCTGAGCTTCTTCGGCATCGAACCTGGCATGACCGTGGTCGAAGGCCTTCCTGGCGGGGGATGGTATTCAAAAATCCTGCTGCCATACCTGGGACCCGAAGGCCACCTGGTTGGCGTTGACTACGCCAAAGAAATGTTTCCGCTATTCGGATTCTTTACCGAGGAAAGACTTGCCGCCAAGGAAACCTGGGTAGAAGACTGGACCGCTGGTGCGGCGGCCTGGTATGGCGATGAAGCCGCTAAAGTGTCGGCCTTTGTCTTTGGCAGCATGCCTGCCGAAATGGCCGGCGCGGCTGATGCGGCGCTGATGATCCGGGCGACTCATAACCTGGCGCGTTTTGAGGGCAATGGCGGCTATCTGACCCAGGCCACTGCGGATCTTTTTAACGTGCTGAAGCCGGGCGGCGTATTGGGCATCGTTCAGCACTGGGCGCCTGATGAAATGCCGGATTCGTGGGCGGATGGCTCGCGCGGATACCTCAAGAGAGATTTCATTATCAAGGTATTCGAAGATGCCGGTTTCGAGTTCGTCGCATCCTCACCTGTCAATCACAACCACCGCGATCAGCCGAGCGAGGAAGACGTAGTCTGGAGGCTGCCGCCTTCGCTTGCCACCAGCCGTGAAAATCCCGCACTCAGGGCCGAAATGGAAGCGATTGGAGAGTCCAACCGGATGACGCTCAAATTCAGGAAGCCAGCAGGATAGCGTTCAGCCTTCCCAGTCTTTATCCAGTCGTCGCGCACTGAGAAAGAGCAGCGCGGCGGCGACAAAGTACAGACTTGTCCCGACTAACATGGCGTAGCGCAGGGAATCGTCGCCCAGTCGTGCCTGCAAGAAATCTGACAACGCGCCAATCATGACCGTGCCCGCGCCCAGACCAATCAAGTTGATAATAAAAAGAAATATGGCTGATGCAGTTGCGCGCATGTTAGGTGGCACCACATGCTGAATCGCACTGAGCACGGGCCCCAGCCAGGCGAGTCCCAATGCGGTCGGAATCAGCATCAGAAAGAATGTCAGCAGCAGCTTAGAAGAGAGTATTGCAAACACGAAAAACGGAACCGTGGCTAGAAAGGCCAGGGCGGGAATGAGGACATAAGCTGTTCGCCTGAAAATACCAAAACGATCTGCCAGCGATCCACCCAGCCAGGTGCCCGCAAGCCCCCCAACCAACAGGATGCCACCATAAAAAAGCGATGCGTCGACAAGGCTGAGATCGAAGCTGCGAACAAAAAATGAAGGCAGCCAGAAAAACATGCCGTAGCCAATCATCGACGAACAGGCAGCCGCCAGGGACATCAGCCAGAAGCTTTGCTTCCGGGCCAGCATCTGGCAGATCCTGCGCAAAGACGCCTGTGGCGGTTGGGTAACTGAATCGAATCTCCCGCGCGCGGGCTCTTTCACGGTTAACCTGAAAACCGGGGCGATCAGCAGGCCCGCGATGCCTACGGCAAAAAACGCGAAGCGCCAGTCGATCCGCGAGGCAATGAGCCCTCCCAGGACTATGCCGAGCGCGCTACCAATAGGAATGCCAAACGAATACACACTCAGGGCGCGGGCGCGCTGTCCGGACGGAAAATAATCGGCAATCAGCGAGTAGGCGGGGGCGACCCCGCCCGCTTCACCCACCCCTACACCGAGGCGTGCTAGAAACAGCTGCCAGAAATTCTGCGCCAGACCGCAGACCGCCGTCATTGCACTCCAGACGGCCAGGGCAATTGTCATGATCCAGGTCCGGCTGCCCCGATCTGCCCACATGGCCACCGGAATGCCGAGCGCCGTATAGAATAAGGCGAAGGCCAGGCCACCCATCAGGCCCAATTGTGTATCGGTGAGCCCCAGGTCTGCCTTGATGGGTACTGCGAGAATGCCGACGATCTGGCGGTCGATAAAATTGAAGGTATACACCAGCACCAGCATGCCCATGACAT
Organism: Gammaproteobacteria bacterium; assembly: GCA_041565075.1. Taxonomy (GTDB): domain Bacteria; phylum Pseudomonadota; class Gammaproteobacteria; order Steroidobacterales; family JABDLF01; genus JABDLF01. The sequence goes on along the minus strand of JBFGOQ010000072.1, from coordinate 4,185 downwards.
ACATTCGATAGGTGGCGCTTTCGGTTTGTTGGTTCTTTGCCATCAGATGATCCGGGTCAGGGCCGCAACATGGTAACCGGATTCTGATCCGGGAAAAGTGACGGCAAAGGCGGAGCGCAGGCCGACAACGGGCTTGCGCCCGCAAGAACCGGCGCTATGCTGCTAGTAAGACCCCAGGAGGACGCGCCGCATGAGCAGCGATGACAGGCAAAAAACGGCACAGGGTGGCATGGGCGCGACCTTGCTCGCCCGCGACGTCATGGTGCCGCTCGACAAATACCCATCCGTCACAGCCGATGACACCCTGGCGAAAGCCGCCATTGCCCTGAGTGAATGGCATATCGACATGCAGGGTTCGGTGTCGATGCCACGCATTGTGCTTGTGTTGAGCGAAGCCGGCGAACTCGTGGGGGTCGTGAGGCGCCGCGATATTCTCAAAGGCCTGGCGCCCTCTTTTCTGGTGGCCGCGATGAGCGATCATCCGGAAATGATGTTCGACGTCCAGGTGGACCCGAATCTCACCGAGATGCTTTCTGATCGTGCAGCGGAAAAACTCAAAGAGAAATCAGAAATGACGGTCGGAGAAATTGCCGACCCGATCGAAGTCACCATAAACGCCGATGATCCGTTGATTCGCATCATCCAGGAGATGGTCCGCCATGACCAGGCGATTCTGCCGGTCTTGGTTGACGGCCATGTCGCAGGCGTAGTTCGTACAATCGAAGTCTTGAGGTCGGTCGCCGACATGATTCAGCCGGAGACCGCGGATGCCGGAAAGGACTGAACAGGCGAGGGCCACGGCAAGCGAGGCCGTAAAGGTTGCCGCCGCGCCGATCCAGCGCCAATGGCAGCGTGTGTTCTGGTTGTTCGTCGGCGTTAGTCTGTTTGCCCTGATGTATGTAATGCCGGCACTGCCTGACGCGTTCGACCCGCAAGGCCGGCGTATCGTTTTATCCGTTGAAGGGCGGCTGGCCCTGGGATTATTTCTGCTCGCAGCCACCTGGTGGGTATTCGAGGTCATACCGATCGGCGTTACCGCAATCGCCATTGCGGTAATACAGGTGTTGTTTCAGATTCGTGATGCGCGAACGGCTTTCACCGACTTCATGGATCCTGCGGTCTGGTTCATTATCGGTTCAATCATTATTGGCATGGTTTTCACCAAGACCGGCCTGACCAATCGCCTGGCATACCGCATGCTGACCATCGTCGGGGAACGCACCAGCCGGATTTACCTGGGCGCGTTCGTCATGACAGCGGCAATGACCATGGTTATGGCGCACACGGCCGTCGCTGCAGCAGTGTTTCCGTTGTTGATGACAGTCTATGCCCTGTACGAAGATGACAGCCGCCCCACCCGCTTCGGCAAGGGGCTTTTTATCGGTATGGCATTTACAGCGGGGGCGGGAAGCATCATCACTCTGCTGGGTGCCGCTCGTGGCGCTGTGGCCATCGGTTTCTACCGTCAACTTGCCGGCCGGGAGGTCGACTTTTTCGAACTGACGTACTACTTGCTCCCGGTGGGCGCGCTGATGGTCTTGTTGTTGTGGTTATATGTACTCATCGTGTTCCGCCCCGAACAGGACGTGATCCCCGGACTGAGTGAGCGGGCACGGCAACTCTACTCACGACTCGGGCCGATGACCCGCAATGAACTTGCTGGTTTGAGCATAACTGTTCTTGCCATTGCGACTATGAGCCTGCGCTCATTCCTGCCGTTCCTGGAATTCCTGGATAAGAGCGCCATCATCGCCGGCGCAACCGTATTGTTTTTTGTGTTTCGTATTCTGAGCAGGGAAGACCTCGAAGCCCTGCCCTGGAACATCGTGCTGTTGTTTGGCGGTGCAATGAGCCTTGGCCTTTGCCTTTGGCAAACGGGCGCGGCCGAGTGGCTTGCCATCTCCTGGCTGTCACACCTCAAGGGTAGCGGCGTATTGTTTTTTATTCTGGGCATGAGCGTATTCCTGATGATTCTGACAAATATCATTATGAATGTTGCCGCAATCGCCATTGCCCTGCCCGTTGCCCTGGTCATGGCGCCTTACCTGGGTGTAGCGCCGGATGTGGTGCTCTACGCATCCCTGGCCGTCGCAGGCATGCCGTTCCTGTTTCTGGTCGGCGCGGCGCCCAATGCCATTGCTTACGAAAGCCGGCAATTTACGACCGGCGAGTTTTTCATGGCCGGCGTGCCTGCAAGCCTGATTGTGATCGCTGTTACAGCGTTATTCGTGGCCGCAATCTGGCCAATGATGGGAATGCCTGTATTCGCGTAGCGTCAGGTCACATTGATTGGAGTTGACGCCGCTTACGCGCAACAGGGCGGTATCGGAAAAACCCGCGGCGAGTTGCGCGCCGATAAATCAGGCATCGAAATGTTCTCGGGGGTGATTCCCCCGCGCGTAGCGTCCAAAAGAAAATGCCCCCTTCTTGGGGGCATTTTGTTTTGGTGGCCAGGGGCGCCGCGGTCAATAACGACAAAAAGGACTAAACTGGAAAACCCGCGGCGAGTTGAACCACGAAAAGCAAACCGCTGACACGTTGCTGGGGATTCGGAAAAACCCGCAGCGAGTTACGCGCCGATAAATCAGACATCGAAATGTTATCGGTGGTGATTCCCCCGCGCGCAGCGCCTAACGAAAAAGGCACCCCATCGGGGTGCCATTTCGTTAGCTGGTGGCCAGGGGCGGAATCGAACCACCGACACGAGGATTTTCAGTCCACTGCTCTACCAACTGAGCTACCTGGCCCAACGCTTCTATGATTCCGCCCTGTGCCAAGACGGCGGAGTGCAGCGAGCGGCGTATTAGAACCAAGGGACCTTCATGAGTCAAGCGCACAGGGCGGGACCACATATTTGCTAACTGCCGGAATTTGATGTGTTTTTGGTGATAAGGGACTGCGCTGGTGCCTGATGCTCAAAGGTCATGACCGTCATCGCGTAAAATAGCGGGCCCCGCAAGACAATCTGCAGTATTTATGTCGGTGAAACCATCGGAAATCAGCCTGCCGGACGTCGGGACTCTGTGGGAGCGCTATGAGTCGGTGCGCACGGCGACGGAGTCCCTGGTCGAGAACCTGGCGCCGGAGGACTGTGTAATCCAGACGATGCCGGATGTCAGCCCTACGCGCTGGCATCTTGCTCATGTGACCTGGTTTTTCGAGCATTTCATTCTGGCCAATCATGTACCACGCTACCAGGCCTTTAATGAAAATTTCGGCTATTTGTTCAATTCCTATTACTACAGCGTAGGCGAGATGCATCTGCGGCCCCAGCGCGGGTTCCTGTCACGACCGACTGTCGCAGAAATCATGGACTACCGCAGCTACGTAGACCAGCACATGCACAAACTGCTGCAGAGCGAACAAGGTACTGACCTGGCCGCAGTCGTCACACTGGGCATTAACCACGAACAACAGCACCAGGAACTGATAGTCACCGACATCAAGCATGTCTTTTCCCATAACCCGCTGTATCCCGCCCTGGTCGCACAATCTGAACCTGCCTCAAAACCACCGCTGGCGATGCAGTTCATCGAAGGCACCGAGGGAATTACCGAGATCGGCTTTAAGGGTGAAGGCTTTTGTTTTGACAACGAAACGCCGCGCCATCGTATTTATATGCACCCGCATGCCATCGCCACCCGGCCTGTAACCAACGGCGAATACCGGGCGTTCATTGAAGACGACGGATACGGTCGCAGCGAATTGTGGCTATCGGACGGCTGGGCCACAGTCAGCAAGGAACGCTGGTCGCGCCCGCTGTACTGGGCCGACGATCTCACGCGTTACTACACTCTTGGCGGGTTACGGGAGATCAATATGGACGCACCTGTTTGTCATGTGAGTTTTTACGAAGCCGACGCCTACGCGCGCTGGGCAGGTGCGCGGCTGCCCACTGAGGCCGAGTGGGAGACCTTGGCCGCCGACGTGACAATTGAGGGCAACTTTGCGGAATCCGGAAGGTTGCAGCCCGCTGCCTCGTCTGACCAGGGCCTGACGCAGGTATTTGGAGACGTGTGGGAGTGGACCCAGAGCCCCTACATACCATATCCGGGCTTCACGCCGCTGGCCGGCTCGCTGGGCGAGTACAACGGAAAATTCATGTGCAATCAGATGGTGTTGCGTGGCGGTTCCTGTGCCACACCGCAGTCACATATTCGCCCTACCTATCGAAATTTCTTTTAC
>JBFGOQ010000071.1:0-11249 GCA_041565075.1 Gammaproteobacteria bacterium | reverse complement strand
TGCCGCGGGGGTCGCTGGCATTTTCATGGAGACCCACCCCGAGCCTGCCAAAGCACTGAGCGACGGCCCCAACGCCTGGCCGCTGCAGCACATGGCGGAACTGCTGGCCCTGATGAAGGACATCGACAGCGCGGTCAAAGCGAAGCCGTTCGCAGAGGACGGGCTGGCAACTTAAGTGCATGTCCGCGGGTCACCCGCCGCGTGCGACAATTAACATTGAAGCAAGATAATGCGCCCGCTCACGGGCCTGTGCATATTGGAGAGTTGATGAGCAAGATTGTAGAAGTACGCGGGCGCGAAATTCTCGATTCCCGCGGTAACCCCACTGTTGAAGCAGACGTGATCCTGGAGTCCGGAGTACTTGGCCGTGCCGCAGTGCCGTCAGGCGCCTCAACCGGCAGCCGCGAGGCGGTTGAATTACGCGACGCCGATCCGGCCCGCTACCTGGGCAAGGGGGTGACCAAAGCGGTGGCCAATGTCAGAGGTGAAATTCGCGGCGCGATGCTGGGCCGCGCGGTTGCCGACCAGGCGGAGCTCGATGCCCTGCTCATTGAGTTGGATGGCACGGACAACAAGAGCCGACTGGGCGCTAATGCGCTGCTCGCCGTGTCGCTCGCGGCCGCCAGGGCCAACGCGCTCGACCAGGGCGTGCCGCTTTACCGCAGCCTGGCGGAGGGTGACAGCCTGCAAATGCCGGTACCGATGATGAATATCATTAATGGTGGCGAGCACGCGGATAACAGCGTCGATATTCAGGAATTCATGATCCTGCCGGTGGGCGCGAAGAACTTTTCGGAGGCTCTGCGTTGTGGCGCAGAGGTGTTTCACGCGCTCAAGAAGGTGCTGCACGGGCGTGGTCTGAACACGGCGGTCGGCGACGAAGGTGGATTTGCACCGGACCTGCCTTCCAATGAGGCGGCGCTGGAAGTCATTGCCGAGGCAGTACAGTCGGCCGGCTACGGGCTTGGTGACGATGTCATGCTGGGTCTCGATGTTGCCAGTTCTGAATTCTTCAGTGGGGGTGTTTACACGCTGGCCTCGGAAGACAAGCAGTTTGATGCCGCGGGTTTTGCCGACTATCTGGCCGGTCTTGTCGATCGCTTCCCCATCGTCTCGATCGAGGATGGCATGGATGAAAGCGATTGGCAGGGGTGGCGGCTCTTGACCGACAAGCTGGGCGACAGGGTGCAGTTGGTCGGTGATGACTTATTCGTGACCAATACGCGAATCCTCAAGCGCGGCATCGATGAAGGCGTCGCCAATGCTATTCTGATCAAGCCTAACCAGATCGGTACGCTGTCCGAGACCATCGCTGCCATCGACATGGCTGTAGCCGCGAATTATGCCGCCGTCGTGTCGCATCGTTCAGGCGAAACCGAGGACAGCACGATCGCCGATCTGGCGGTAGCGACGCCTGCTACCCAGATCAAGACGGGCTCGCTCTCGCGTTCGGATCGACTCGCCAAGTACAACCAGTTGTTGCGCATCGAGGAAGAACTGGGCAGCCGGGCTGTATACCCGGGACGCGAGGCCGTGCGTTTCAATTCCTGACGGGCCGTAACGCGACCCGGGAGTAGCGCTTTGCTACGAGTCACTATCGCGATCTTGCTGCTGGCGATACTGTGGATGCAGTATCGCCTGTGGCTGGCGCCGGACGGCATGCAGGACGTCTGGCGGCTGCGCAAGGCGGTTGCGGAGCAGCGCGAGGAGAATCGTATCTTGCGCGAGCGCAATACCAGCCTGGAAGCCGAGGTCAGGGATCTCAAGGAAGGCCTGGAGGCCGTGGAGGAACGCGCGCGAACCGAACTGGGTATGATCGAAGAGGGCGAGACCTTTTACCAGGTTATCGAGGACGCTGACGACGGTGAGCAAGACGACCGACAATGATGCCAGCACGTGCTGGGCGGTTATCGCGGCAGCAGGCAGCGGCGAGCGCATGGGCAGCGGCGTTGCCAAGCAATATCTGAGCGTTGCTGGCCACCCGGTAATCTGCTGGGCATTGCGACCCTTCCTGGCAGAGTCGCGGGTCTCGGGCGTGGTGGTGGTGCTGGCCCCGGGCGATCGCGAATGGTCGGAGTGTGCCCCCGACACCGGCGATAAGCTTTTTCTGACAACCCAGGGTGGCAGCGAACGTGCTGAGTCTGTGCGTAACGGCCTGCGCGCTTTGGAGGCGTATGCCCAGCCCGCTGACTGGGTCCTGGTTCACGATGCCGCCCGCCCTTGTCTGGCCGCCGAGGACCTCACCTGCCTGCTGGGCAAATTGTGGGATGACGATGTTGGCGGGCTGCTGGCCTTGCCGGTGCGCGATACGCTCAAGCAGGAAGTTCCCGGCGCGGGCACGGTGCAAGCCACGGTTGCACGCCGAGGAATGTGGCTGGCCCAGACCCCCCAGATGTTTCGCTACCAGGTATTGTGCGACGCGCTGGACGCGGCGATAGCGAGCGGGGAACGCGTCACCGACGAATCCGCAGCCATAGAGCGGGCAGGTTTGTCCCCGCGCCTGGTGGAAGCCCGACCCCATAATCTGAAGATTACTTATCCGCAGGATCTTGGCATTGCCGAGCACCTGCTGCCGAGGGAGTTCTGACTATGCGCGTCGGCCACGGCTACGACGTGCATGCTTTTGGGCCCGGTGAGCACATGACACTCGGTGGCGTGCGCATTGCCAGCGACCAGGGCGTCGTGGCCCACTCCGATGGCGATGTGCTGATTCATGCCTTGTGTGATGCATTGCTTGGGGCAGCGGGTCTCGGCGACATTGGTCAGTGGTTTCCGGACTCTGACAGTGCGCATGCCGGTCAGGACAGCCGCATTTTTCTTGCGCAGGTGATGCAGGAGATCGAGGCGCAGGGTTGGTCCGTTGCTAACATGGACGCAACGCTGATCGCCGAGGCGCCGAAGCTCGCCGCGCATGTCCCGGCCATGCGCGAGACACTGGCGGCCGCACTGCGCGTCGCGATTGAACAAGTGAATATCAAAGCCACTACCCATGAAGGACTTGGTGCACTGGGCAGGGCCGAGGGTCTCGCTGCCCATGTTGTTGTCCTGCTGGAAACACGTTCTTGAGCCCAGTGGCGGATCATTTGTCAGCATGGGATTCGTTGCTGGCGCAAAGTTATGCATTTGGTGAGCCCTGCGTTGCGGGCCGTATTCGCTCCCGGGTAGAGGATTTCCAGGTCGATGAGATCAGTTCGGTTACACCGGATGGCGAGGGCGAACACCTGCTCGTGCATATCAGGAAATCCGGCGCCAATACCGATTGGGTGGCCGGACAGCTTGCCAGGGCGCTGGGTATTGAGCGCCGTGACGTCGGCTACGCCGGTCGCAAGGACCGCCACGCAGTAACCACGCAATGGTTCAGTGCGCGACTGCCGGGCGTTGAACCCAGCGGCTGGCAGCAGCAATTACCACCGGGCGTTGCTGTGCTGGCCAGTGAGCGGCATCGCCGCAAGCTGCGCGTCGGCAGCCTGCGAGGCAATCGATTCAAGATCGTGATACGGGACCTTGACGGAGAGACAGAGACTCTGGCGGCGCGCGCGCAGCATGTCGCTGCAGAAGGTGTACCCAATTATTTCGGTACGCAGCGCTTCGGGCGCGGCGGCTCGAATCTGTCCGCTGCACGCGCGATGTTTGCCGAGCCGCGGCGCAGAATTGCCCGCGGTCGCCGCGGCCTGTTGCTGTCAGCGGCGCGGGCGTATATTTTCAATGCCGTTCTGGCCAGACGCGTTGCGGATGCAAGCTGGAACTGCCTGCTGACAGGCGACGTGGCCGGTCTGGCCGGCAGTCACAGTGTTTTTGCAGTGCCGGAAGTGGACGACACGCTGCGACAGAGAATCCTGCGCCAGGACATCCACCCGACCGGCCCCCTGTGGGGCCGCGGTGACTTGATGAGCCGCGCCGCAGTGCGTGAACTGGAGCTGACCATGGCCGGCCGTGATCAGGAGTTCGCCGCTGGCCTGGAGGCTGCGGGCCTCGAGCAGGCGCGGCGTCCCCTGCGTTTGATAGTTGAAGATCTTGCGCTGCAAGTAAGTGGTGATGTCGCACGGATCAGTTTTGCGCTGACTGCCGGTGGTTACGCTACAGCGGTCCTGCGAGAGTTAGTTCTGGGCAGGGAAATGCGCGCAACGGAAAAACACGCTTCTGCGAGGCATGCGTCATGATCGAAATACAAGACCACGGCAAGGTGCGCGAAATTCGCCTGGCCCGCCCTCCCGTCAATGCGCTCGGCCCGGAACTGGTCGGCGCGCTGCGTGCGGCTTTGGCCGACGCCCGGCGGGACCAATGTGAGGGGGTCGTGCTGAGCGGGCGTCCGGGGATGTTTTCGGCCGGGCTCGACCTGAAGGCCTTGCTGGTATTGCAGCGGGATTCGATGGGGCGATTCTGGCGGGAGTTTTTCAGCCTGCTGCGGGACACCGCGAGCCACCCGGTGCCAGTAGTCGCCGCCATTACCGGCCATAGTCCGGCAGGCGGCGCGGTGTTGTCTTTGTTTTGTGACCGCCGGGTTGCCGCGGCTGGCGACTTCAAATTCGGCCTGAACGAAGTTCAGGTCGGCCTGGTCGTGCCCAAGCCGATCCAGCATGCAGTGGTTCGCCTGATCGGTGCCCACCGGGCGGAGCAGTTGCTGGTGCGCGGCGCATTGCTGAATCCTGATGATGCCCTTGCCGTTGGACTGGTTGACGAAGTAACGGCCCCGGATAAAGTGGTGGAGTCGTCTGTCGCCTGGCTGGCACAGATGGCGGCGTTACCCCGCACCGCGATGCTGGAGACGCGCAAGCTTCTGCGCGCGCCGCTGGTCGATCTGTTCGAGCAATTTACGCAATCCGATTTCGAGGAAATGCTCGAGCACTGGTTCTTGCAAGAAACCCAGCAGTCCCTGCACGGTGTGCTGGCCAGGCTGGCGGGCCGAAGCGCCGATTAGTTTTTTCTCAGCAGGACATAAACAGCGCCGCTGCCACCGTCCGCCGGTCGCGCCGAGCAGAACGCGACGACCTGCGACCATTTTCGTAACCAGCGATCAACCTTGGTTTTCAGAACCGGTCCGCGCTGGCCCGATCGTTTGCCTTTGCCATGGATAACGCGCACGCATTTCTTGTTTGTGGAGTGCGCATGGGCGATGAATTCGCGCAGGTATGATTTGGCTTCCGCAACATTGAGCCCGTGCAGGTCTATCTCATCTTCCACCGCCAGTCGACCGCGGCGCAGCTTGCGAAAGGTCGATGCGGCCAGCCCGGACGAACAGAAGTTCAGCTCATCGCCGGTTACAGATGCGCGTGGCGGAACGGTCAGGCTTTCCCGCAGCACGTCGCGCTGGTCCGCGCGGGTAAAAGCAGCCTCGGCCGCCGGCGGCCGTGACTGCAGGTGTAATTTGTCGGAGCGCGTGCGCTTGATGTCGGCAAACGCTTCCGACATGCGCGAGATGTCCGAAGATTTCTTACTCATTGCACAACGACCTCGTCCGTCATCCTAATCATAATCCATGCTGCAGCGAATACGGGGAATCCAGTATAGTTAGCACCCATCTCGGGTCGTGACCCTGCACAAGGCAGCTTCGCTGCCGGGTCAGACGCCGCCGGCACAGGACGCGTATATTTGAAAATTCTCGTGAGTAATGACGATGGTTACCGTGCGCGCGGCATCGAAGCGCTCGCTGAGGCCCTGCGGGAGATCGCGCAGGTCTCAGTCGTTGCGCCGGATCGCAATCGCAGTGGCGCCAGCAATTCTCTTACCCTGGAGTCGCCACTGCGGGTGCGCCGTGAGGCGGAGAATATCTTCAGCGTCAACGGTACGCCGACGGATTGCGTGCACCTTGCCATAACCGGGCTGCTCGAAGAAGAACACGACATGGTGGTGTCGGGTATCAATCATGGTGCTAACCTGGGCGACGATGTGTTGTATTCAGGTACCGTGGCGGCGGCGATGGAGGGCCGCTTCCTGGGCCTGCCGGCGCTGGCCGTTTCCATGGTTGGCGAGAGCGTCAGCAATTTCGAAACCGGGGCAAGAGTGGCATTGGAGCTGGTGACCCGATTAGGAAGCAGTAGCCTGCCGGCTGACACTATCCTGAATGTCAATGTTCCGGACGTGCCCTATGACCAGCTGCGCGGTTATCGTGCGACCCGCCTTGGGCACCGGCATCGTGCGGAGGCTGCCCACAAAGCGCTGGATCCGCGTAACCGGACTATCTACTGGATCGGGCCAGCCGGGCCCGAGCAGGACGCCGGCCCGGGCACCGATTTCGAAGCGGTGAATACCGGGCATGTGTCCGTCACGCCTTTGCAGGTGGACCTGACACGCTACGTCGCCATTGACCAGGTGGCCAGCTGGCTGGGTGCGCCAGGATGAGTGCAAGGGGAGATCAGCGCGGTATCGGCATGACCTCGGCCCGTACGCGAGAGCGGCTGTTAACCCGGTTGCGCGAGCAGGGCATTCGCAACGAGGCGGTCCTCGACCGCATCCGCAATGTGCCCAGACACTTGTTCGTGGACGAAGCGCTGGCCAGCCGGGCCTACGAAGACACCGCATTGCCAATCGGTCATGGTCAGACGATTTCGCAGCCTTATGTCGTGGCACGCATGAGCGAGGCCATCTTGCGCGATGGAACGCCCGAGACGGTGCTGGAAATCGGCACGGGCTGCGGCTACCAGGCGGCCGTGGTGGCCGGGCTGGTGGGTCAGGTCTACAGCATCGAGCGGCTGAAGCCTCTGGCACAGAGGGCACGGGCGCGCATGCGTGAGCTTGGCCTTTTCAATGTCAAGATTCGTCACGGCGACGGTTTCAAGGGCTGGCCCGGCAAGGCGCCGTTCGAAGCGATCATGGTGACCGCAGCACCCCAGACCGTGCCCAATGCACTGCTCGCGCAACTTGCGCAGGGCGGCCGACTGGTGATTCCTGTAGGACCACGCGGCGCACAGGAACTCATGTTGATTACTCGCCAGGGCGACGAATTTATCAGCGAGAAACTTGCCGCTGTGAGTTTTGTACCGTTACTCGAGGGTACGCAATAGTGCGGATTTTTTCTCCGCTGTATGCGCGCGCGATGCGCTGGGCGGCACATCCGCGTGCACCCTGGTACCTGGCTACGCTTTCGTTCGCTGAATCGTCATTCTTCCCGGTGCCGCCTGACGTGATGCTGGCACCGATGACACTCGCGCAGCGGAACAAGGCATGGCGCTACGCGGCACTGACGACCATTGCTTCGGTTGCCGGCGGCCTGGCCGGTTATGCGATCGGCTATTTTGCGCTCGGCGCCATTACGCCCTGGCTGCAAGAACTCGGTTACTGGGACGATTATCTCCGGGTGCGCGAGTGGTTCGAAACCTGGGGCTTCTGGGCGATCCTGCTGGCTGGTTTTTCCCCCGTGCCGTACAAGTTGTTTACCATCGCCGGTGGCGCGCTCTCGATGTTTCTTCCGGTTTTTCTGCTGGGCTCGTTGCTCGGGCGAGGCGGGCGCTTTTTCCTGGTGGCCGGACTTGTAAAGGCGGGTGGCGAACGCCTGGAATCAGGATTGCGGCGCTACATCGACGGCATCGGATGGGCGGTGGTTGCACTGTTGACGCTGGCCTATTTCATATTCGTCAGGTGAGCCGCTGACGTGTGCATGACTTCGCAGTTATGTGTTGATGCGGGCGCATGAGAAGTCAGCATGAAGTGTGTCAAGGGCCATCGCTGCACGGGCTGCTGGTGATGGCATTACTTTGTGCAACGCTGCATGCCTGCAGCAATAATGCGGTGCGCTGGGAACATGATACTTATATCGTGCGCAGCGGTGACACCCTGTATGCCATCGCCTGGCATTTTGGTATCGACCACCGCGAGCTTGCCCGCTTAAATGGCATTGGTTCCGGTGAGGTAATTTATCCCGGCCAGACCCTGCGGCTTAAGCCGGGGGCAAGCCGTGGGGTGGCGAGCCGCCCGCCTGTGGCGACCCGTCCAAAGCCGCGAACTGAGCCTTCCCGCTCCGCTGAAGAACCAGCCAACCGACGGCCCCCGCCCAAGTGGCAATGGCCGGCCGAGGGCAAGGTGATTGCCGCCTTTGGTGATCCCAAGTCTGTTGGTAAAGGCATCGACATCGCCGGCCGCAAAGGCGCCTCGGTATACGCGGCGGCGGACGGGCGCGTGGTTTATGCGGGCAGTGGACTGGTTGGCTACGGAAAGCTTATTATCATCAAGCACAGTGAAACCTATCTGAGCGCTTACGGGCATAATGCTACCTTGCTGGCAGGGCAGGGTGACACCGTGTCCAGGGGCGAGCGAATTGCCGAAATGGGAACAGGACCGCGCAGAACACCGATGCTGCATTTCGAGATTCGCGTGAATGGCGAGGCCGTGGATCCCGTCCGGTTTTTGCCGCGACGCTGATACCATTTGCAGGGAAAGTTGCGCTCGCAGCCGTCATTGCGACGGCCGAGAAATTCTCAGGAGATGCGATGACACGCAAGCGCGAGGGCAGTTCGCGACCAGGAAAATCGGCAGCCGGCCTGACGGAAACTGATGACGACGCTGATAAAAGTGCCACATCCGGGCGAGGCCGGGCGAGCAAGGCTGATTACGACGATAAGGGCTTTGGCGGTGCGCATCACGACGCGACCCGGTTGTACCTGAGTGAGATCGGTTTTTCGCCGTTGCTGACGGCGGAAGAGGAAGTCTATTACTCGCGCCGCGCCCTCAAGGGTGACGAGGCCGCACGCAAGCGCATGATAGAGTCCAATCTGCGGCTCGTCGTAAAAATCGCGCGCCGCTATCTCAATCGTGGTCTGCCACTGCTCGACCTTATCGAGGAAGGTAACCTGGGACTGATCCACGCAGTTGAGAAATTCGATCCGGAACGCGGATTCAGATTTTCAACCTATGCCACCTGGTGGATCCGGCAGACAATTGAACGCGCCATCATGAATCAGACGCGGACCATACGCCTGCCAATTCATGTTCTGAAAGAAATCAACGTCTATCTGCGCGCCTCTCGCAAGTTGGCGCAGGATCTCGATCGGGAACCGAGCGCGGAGGAAATTGCCGAAATTGTGGACAAGCCGAGGGAAGAGGTGGAGCGCCTGCTGGGTCTGAGTGATTCCGTTGCTGCAATCACTTCGACCGGCAGCAAGGACAACGAACGTTCACTACTCGATTCGATTCCGGATGACGAAAGCCATGATCCGACGCAGCTCGTGCACGAGGAGAATCTGCATGAAGTGCTGGAGAAATGGCTGACCCGCCTGAGTGACAAGCAAAGGGCGGTGGTCGAGCGCCGGTTCGGCCTGCATGGTTGTGAAAAGGCTACGTTGGAGCAGGTCGGTGAGGAGATCGGCGTGACCCGTGAGCGGGTTCGCCAGATTCAGATGGTGGCGCTGAAGCGTCTGCGCAGCATCATGGAGAGCCATGGGCTCAATGTGGACAGTTTATTCCGCTGAAATCTGCATGAGGGCGGCCACGACCGAACGTCCATCCATGACCAGGACATTATAAGTGCGGCACGCGGCCCGGGTGTCCATGACCTCGAAGCCGATGCCCCTGGCCAGCAAGGCGGCACTGACCTCGGCCCTGGGAAATGCGAGCGTCTGGCCGGTTCCGAGCACAATCAGATCTGGCTCGCACGCCGCGGCTTCGTCGAAATCAATTGCTGTCAGTGCGGCCACGTTGTCGACCGGCCAGTCAGGCCTGATGCGATCCGGGAACACCAGAAAATGACTTCTTATCTGCCTGTCGCCTATGGTAATAACGCCCGGTTCGCAGCTGCGCACCAGGAGTTGGGCCCGATCTTGGTCTCTTGTCAGTTGCACAGGCATTACCATACCGCATTGCATGGGCTGCTCGCAGCGTCTCGGGCACAGTCAGGCAACAGCTAGCATGAACAGCGATACCATTTCGACTCAACTTCGTATTCGCGCGCGCAGCAGGGACCGGGCAGTCGAACAAGCCTGCCTGAGTGCCGGTCTGTCGCCACTTCAGGCGCGGGTGGTCGCCGGGCGTGTCAGCAGTCTCGATGCGCCGCCGCAGCAGATTGTCAGGCCGAAGCTGGCAGACCTCAACGACCCGTCCTTGCTGGCGGACTCCGGCCCTGCCTCGTCGCGCCTCGCCAGGGCGGTGAGCGACCATGAGGTCATCGGCATACTTACGGACTACGACGTAGACGGCATCACGTCTCACGCCATCGTTCATGTGGCGCTGACAGAATACTTTGGCGTGCCCACAGGGCTTGTGCAGCACCACATCGGGCATCGTATCGAGGATGGCTACGGTGTCAGTGATGCCCTGGCCGATCGCATCCTCCAGCAGGAGGTACTGCCGGGCGTCATCGTTACGGCGGATTGTGGGTCCTCGGACCAGGCGCGGCTTGAACGGCTGGCAAATGCCGGAATCGATATCATCGTTACCGATCATCACGAAATCCCGGCCACCGGCATCCCCGATGCGGCGCTTGCCGTGGTCAATCCGACCCGCGCAGACTGTGCTTTCCCCGACCGGACCGTGGCGGGGTGCATGGTGAGCTGGATGCTGATGTGCGAGACCCGGCGCCGCTTGATGGAGTCCGGGAAATTGGATGCTGACGCGCCGCGGCTGGCGGCTTTGCTGGATTTTGTCGCTCTGGGCACGGTTGCCGATGCGGTCTCTTTATTCGGACCAAGCAATCGCGCAGTGGTGCTGCGAGGCCTTAAGGAAATGAACCGCATGCGACGGCCCTGCTGGCGTGCGCTTGCCGAGCTGTTGGGCAGGGAAACCGGCTTCACCGTCCAGGACCTGGGTTTTCAGATTGGCCCGCGAATCAACGCCCGCGGCAGGATGGCCGATCCGCAGGCGGCCTTGCGCTTTGTACTGGCGGGCGACGACGCTGAAGCCCGTCGTCACCTGCTGCAGCTGGATGCGGACAATCAGGACCGACGCAATACGGAGCGGGACATGCTCGGCAAAGCGTTAGCGATTGCCAGCCGGCAGCTCGCCAGCGGTCAATGTGTCGTGGTCGTGCATGATCCGTCTTTTCATGCCGGCGTGCAGGGCATCGTTGCTTCACGCCTGGTGGAGCGCTTCGGTTGCCCGGCGGTGGTCTTAAGTCCGTCCCGCGAACCTGGGCAATTAAGTGGTTCGGCACGCAGTGTCAAAGGCCTGGATATTCGGGCCGCCCTGCAGGACCTGGATGACGCGGACGCAAGTTTGCTGATCAGGTTTGGTGGGCATGTTGGCGCCGCCGGACTGACTGTCGAGCAGGCGCGACTGGATGATTTCACAGAGCAGCTTGATGCACGCATAAAACGCGAACTTTC
>JBFGOQ010000070.1:0-11522 GCA_041565075.1 Gammaproteobacteria bacterium | reverse complement strand
GTCTGGATCGCCGACAAGACCTGCGGGCTGTGTCACGCCAATTACGCTGATCAGTTAACCAAGTCACTGATGAACACCGAGGCCGGCAAGATCCAGGGTAATTTCTGGTCCTGGGCGATCCAGGATGATCACAAGGTGCGTTATGCCAATTACGCGCTCAAGGACGAGGACGGTCCCACGCCGAGTGCGGGCAGTGAGGCCTACAAGCAATACATGGTCGAGTTCATCAAGGCGCATCCTGATCAGATGCCTTCTGAGGTTGAGCAGATTCCCGACCTGGACGTGGACGCCATTTCCGAGCACCCGAATCTCGCCGGCATCACTTATTCGCGCCAGCAGTGCCAGCGCTGCCATGTTGGTGTGACCGGCCGTGAGAAGCGCGGTGACTACCGGGGCACGGGCTGCTCTTCATGCCACGTGCCATACGGCAACGAAGGCTTGTACGAAGGCAATGATCCGACCATCAGTAAAGAGCAGGCGGGTCACCCGCTGGTACACAGGATGCAGGCGGGCCGCAAATCCAAGGTGACTGTCGGTGATGTCACTTACTCAGGTATTCCCTCCGAGACCTGCAACAGCTGCCACAACCGTGGCAAGCGCATCGGCGTCAGCTACCAGGGGATCATGGAATTTCCATATGGCAGTCCCTACGACGAGAAGGGCGACAAGCAGCCGCCGCTGCACACCAAGTCCTACCAGTACATCAAGGAAGACTTGCACCATGCCAAGGAGAGCCTGCCGGGCAATCCCGAGGGCGGATTGCTGTGCCAGGACTGCCACACTTCGATCGATATGCATGGCGATGGCAACATCTTCGGCACCACCCTGGCGCAGGTTGAAGTCGAATGTGCGGATTGTCATGGCACACCCGATGCTTATCCTTGGGAGCTGCCGCTGGGTTATGGCGAGGAATTCCAGGCTGAAATCAGTAAAGAGCCGCGTGGCTTGACCAAGACGCCGCCGCCCACCAGTGCGTTCGCAACCAATTACGAAGCTAAAGACGGTTATCTCATTACCGCGCGTGGCAACGCCTTTGGCAATGTTGTCAAAGACGGCAACGCGGTGATTGTGCATTCGGCATCAGGGTTGGATTTCAAATCACCACTACTCAAGCAAATTAATATTGATGACAACTGGAAGAACATCCGCAGCAAGGTGGCGATGCAGTCGGTGGCCCAGCATCTCGACAGCATGGAGTGCTACGCCTGTCACGCCGACTGGGCGCCGCAGTGCTATGGTTGCCACATTACGGTCGACTATTCGAATGGCAAGACCGATATCGACTGGATCTACAATGCCAACTCGCGCCAGCCGAACGGTTTGACTGCGGATGCCGCGCTCGGCACCAATGGTCTGCCGGGGCCGGGCAAGGTGGAAGAAACCCGCTCGTACCTCAGGTGGGAGACGCCGATTCTTGGTATCAATGGCGAAGGTCGCGTATCACCGCTGATGCCGGGTTGCCAGGTCGTCACAACGGTCATAGACAAGAACGGCAAGACCGTGGCCCACAACGAGATCTGGACCACACCAGAAGGCAAAGGCATGGACCATGCCGCGGTGCAGCCCCATACGGCCGGGCGCGAGGCGCGCGATTGCGAGAGCTGTCACGCCAATCCCAAGACGCTCGGCTACGGCATCGAAGATGGCCGCTTCCTCCTTGGGTATGAAAAAGATCGCATCGTGGATCTGCAAACCGCCACCGGCGAGATCATTCCCGGGAACACCAAGGTACAGATGCAAGGAGTGCCCAAGCTTGATCACGATGTCTCGCAGATCGTGAGCCGCGACGGCGAGCAACTCGTGAGCATTGGCTCGCACTGGCCGCTGACCGGGCCATTGCCTGCGGAGATGCGGGAGAAGATGGAACGCACAGGACTGTGCATGGGTTGTCACCAGAATATGACCGACAAGGAAATGTGGGACAAGGTCTCGCAGCCTGGCTGGATCGACAATGAAACCCACCGCAACCTGATGGATACCCTGATCAAGGAATATGCCGACCAGGGTGGCAACGAGAAGCCCTGGTATCAATTCTGGGATTAATGGGCGAGGAAGAACACATGAAGCTGCTGAAGATCTTTATAAGTTGCACAGTTCTGGTGCTGATGTTGCCGGCTGCCCATGCCGCTGAAGGCACGGAATACTCCATTGCCGAGCTGTTGCGGCCATGCATGGAAGGGGACAACGACGCACGCTGGGGCGTATTCGCCGAAACCGAGTGCGAGCAATACATATTGGGCTTTGCCGACGCTTATGAGCTGAGCGGGCAGGCGCAGCGCGACAAGGTCTGCCTGCCCACAGGTGGCAATCGTGCCGACGAGATCCGCTGGGCATTTATGAAATGGGCCAACCAGCATTTCGGTGACCGGCACAAGGCGGCAGCCCAGGGATTACTAGCTGCAATCAGAGGAGCATTTAAGTGCAACAAATAATTCGCAGATGGACAGGGGCCGGGCTGGCCCTGCTGCTGATGACTGGTCTGGTGCTGCCGGCAGGCGCCGAGATCAAGCTCGATAACGAAGGCAAAGTTGGGCTATATGGTGATTTCCGCTTGCGGCTGGAGTCGGATTTTGATTCTGCCAACAGCAGCGGCGGCGAGCGCAACGATCGCAACCGCATGCGCATCCGTATGCGGGCGGGCCTCAATGTAAGCCCGACCGAGAAGCTCAAATTCGGTGTCCGGTTACGGACTGGCTCGGATGACAGCCAGCAGTCGCCGCACATCACCATGGTTGATTTCGATGACAACGACACCGGTGATGCGCATTTTAATTTCGACAAATTCTTTGTCAGCTACAGCGAAGGCAACGGTTCGTTCTGGGCCGGGCGCAACGGCTTGCCATTCTGGAAGCAAAACGAGTTGTTCTGGGATGACGATGTGACGCCCCTGGGCGTGGCAGCCAACTTTAAGTTCGAGGACTTGAAATTCAACCTTGGTTATTTCTCGCTACCGGTGGGCATGAAGGCATTTTCGGGCAACCTGTTTCTGGGCCAGGCCGTTTACGATGTAAGCCTCGCCAACGATGCGGGGTTGACGCTTGCGGCAGGTGTGCTGAATGTAGATGGTGATCCGAACGACAGTGACGGCGATTCCCTGCTGGATGGCAATGGTGCGCGGGATTACAACACCTGGATCCTGAGCGCCCAGTACAAGACCAAGCTTAATGGCCGCGGTCTGAAGCTGGGTCTGGACTACCTCAACAATTCTGAAGACTATGCGGCGACTGATCCCAACCCATTTACCGCATTTAACCGCGACGAGACCGATGGTTTCGTAATCTCACTGGGCTATGGCGGTACCTCGAATCCGGGTGACTGGCTGCTCGCCTATTACTATGCAGACATCGGCACCTTCGCCGCATCGAGCTCCTATTCACAGGATGACTGGATGCGCTGGGGCAGCGCAACGGAAACCCGCAGCACCAACTTCAGTGGTCATGAATTCCGCTATGCATACGGAGTGGCCAAGAACTGGAACCTGGTGGCGCGCCTTTACCTGGTAGAGGCGAACGTACTGCGTTCCGCGAGTGCCACCTCGCTCGAGGATGGCAATCGCTTCAGGATCGACCTGAACGGCAAGTTCTAGAATAAGCAATTTAGTGGCCACCAAAAAAAGGTGTCTGAATTGAATTCAGACACCTTTTTCTTAAGGCGTGTCACTTCCCTTGCCGATGCGTGAGGCGCTGCGCCCAGGCCAGCGCCAGCATGGCCACCACGGCCATCGTGCTTGCCAGTAAATTAAACAACATGTCCCGCAGATCGAAGACACGGCTGGGTATAAACAGCTGGATAAACTCGTCGATGACACCGAAAAAGGAAGCGGCGAGTATGGCCAGCAGGGGCGGGACCGGCACGCGTCGCCCCCGGGCCGCGCGTTCGGTGAGTGCTTCATAAATAAACACCGCGAGCACACCGTATTCCATGAGATGACTGCGCTCCGGTATCGCGAGGCGCACGAACAACAGGATGTAAACTGCAGCAATGCCGAGTCCGACCCCAATCTCGATGCCGCCCGGGCGTGTGTTCAGGCCTTCTGTCAGGATGGTCAGCAGGACCAGCAGCATGCAGGCGACAAACGCCACCACCATCAGGCCCTGGTTATCGAGCCAGTCCGCCAATGAGGCGGCAAAGCCCAGCGTCAGGTAAATGGCGGCCAGGACAAGCAAGGTAAAAAGCCAGAGGCGCCGCTCGCGGTCAGATGTAAAGAAGGGCATGGAATTCAATTGTAACCGGATACCCGATCTCTAGCCGGGGCGATTGGTGCGACCGCGAGTGGGCGGCACTGTTTCATTCGTTAGTCGTAAAGCGTTAGCGATTTGAAAAAGGTGTCTGAATTCAATTCAGACACCTTTTCCTTCAAGACAGCTTTCTCCGATATCAGTTTTCGAACTCCACTTCGGTGGCAGCTATGCGCGTGTCGGCGACCTCTGTCCCTTCGACCGCGACCAGTGAACCTTGCCCAAGGCGAGCGAAGAAATCGGTTGCTGAAATGACCGAGTCGTCAACGTCGCGGAATACCGTTCCGGCATTTGTGTCGACAGTCACACCGAGAATGGTAAAGGAAGGATCGGCCACGGTTTCGACAAAGCCCTGGATCTCTGCCTCGGTATCGGGATCTTCCCGTTCGAGCAAGGCGGCCAGCACCGTGCCACTGCCAGCAGGAAATTCTGCACCTCTGATCTCCAGGTAATCCCCGGCATTGAGGTTGGCCAGCGACAGGTTCTGTACGTCTGCGCTGCTTTTATCCTCCAGGCGTGTCAGTGCATCGACGTTGACAGTAATGCCCAGGAGCACCAGCGAATTTCCAGCCGCATTGACGCTGTCTGCGTTGGCCGTCACGCGCACCGCGTTGCCGCGACGGATGTCCACCTTGTCGGCGACCAGCACGCCACTGGCATTGAGGCTCCCTTCTACCTCGACTTTGATATTGAGTCCAAGATCGGCGGCGCTGCCGCCTTCAAAAACCGTGGCGGCATTCGTGGTAACTGGAATGCCGGATACATCAAAGTCCTGCGCTGAATTGAACCGGGTGATAAAGCCCTCCAGTTCAACGTCGTCACCGTCATCGCCGCCAAGCCCCCGGTCTTCGAACTCCAACTGGGTGGCCAGCAACTCGCCGCTGCCGCCGATTGCCGACCCTTCAACTTCAACGAACTGACCGTTTTCCGGCGCGCCGGCGGGAAAACCAAGCAGCGTGGCGGCACTGTAGTCCACGGTCAGGGCATTGATCGTAAATGTCATCGCTGTGCCGTCGTGGTTTTGCACCACGCCTTCAACCTCGAAGTCGTCGCCGTCATTGTCGAGCTCGATGCGAGTAGCGCGGATAGTGCCATCGGAATCTATAAAACCGGAAACTTCGACAATGTTGCCCGCACTCAGCCCTTCAAGGGACGCGGGGGAAATGCCGATGCCAAAGGAGGTCTCGGCGTCAACAACAACCGTCTGGCCCAGCACAGTCAATGTGGACGCAGCCAGGTTGATGCTTGCAATCGGCCCTTCGAGAATATCGTCATAGCGCACGGCGTCGGCGGTCCCGGTGGTGCCGTTATTGTCGAAACTGCCGCTCACGCGAACGACCTGGCCCACTGCCAGGCTGGCCTGGGTGGCGGGCTGGCCCTCTACGGTGATGGTGGCGGACGAGGTATCAAACCGCACGCCATTTACGATGATGCTGCCAAAACCGCTGATGGTGCCCACTGCAATTCCGCTGCCTTCGATCCCGCCGGTGGGGGGTGGTGGCGCCGGCGGCGTGGTTGCTGAGCTGCCACCGCCGCACCCGCCAAGCATTAGCGTCATGGTGGTGCAAAGGATGGCCAAATTGAACTTCATGGATTTAGTGTTCATGTCCTGACTTCCTAAGTAACTTTGTCTTCAAAAAAATAAATGCCAACGCCTGTGCGATACAGGGGGCCATCGGCAGATTCGGTGGATGACTGGTGTGCCTCCAGCCAGTCATCGAGAGATTCAAGCAGCGCCTGACCCTGGTCGGCAGCCAGTCGGCGAAACCGATTGAGCGCCCGGGCAGGGATAGCTTCATTGGATACCACCCGTTGCAGGCGGTGCGGATTTTCCTCACCGCGCAACAGGTTGTGGGCAATGGTTGAACCCATGTCATTTAAATGGGCGCCCAGCATCCGCACGCTTTCATCGTTGAGCCGGCCGGGCACGTAAGTACGTTTTTCGATCGTAAATCCGCTGCTGGTTTTCTTGACCACGCCCAGGCGTTGCAACTCTTTAGCCAGCGCAACTGCAGGAACATCGCCGGCATGGGCGGTGACCAGGCTCTCGAATTCTTTTTTCTTTAAAAGGCGTGGCCGACCGTTGGCGTCGCAATAGTCGGGGTTCTGATGCCAGGCCGCGGTCACTCGGGTAACCGGACTCATGCGTTCGACAAATCCGCCGTCTTCATCAGCAATGACTTTACGCAGGCGGCTCACCTCCTTGCGGCCGATACCGGTAAGGATGGCGACCCTGGATGCATTGGTCTTGCGGCCTTGCAGGCCGAATTCATTGCCGGCCACGTCAACAAATGCGAGCTTGCTGAGCTCGGCAAATTCCCGGTAGGTCACCCCCGAATGCAAGAGCAGGCGCACGACCGGCTTGAGCAGATGCCGGCAGGCGCGCAGCAGGCGGTTCTTGAGGTCGATCTTCATATATGGGTATTTATAGACCATATATGGATAATCTGTCAACCGGCAAGCGGTGTCAGACACCTTTTTTCAGGGGCCCCGGCGTTTCTGATCCGCGCCTGCGCGGGCAGTCAGGTCAGATGAATGACCCTGGGCGACACGAGTTTCTCGAAGTCCTTGTATGAGAGCTTCACGAGCTCGGTGTGTGACCCCGCGTTGAACGCGATCTCCTCGTCCTCGGTCAGCTTGTCGGCGACATAGACCGGCATGTCATAAAGGTTGCCAAACGGCGGCATGGCGCCCACCTCGCAATCCGGGAACAGGCTCTTGAACTCGGCCTCCGAGGCGACTTCCACCTTGTCGGCTTTGACGCCCTTTTTAAGGTGATCCAGGTCGACCCGGTTGGAGGCGGGCAGCACCGTCATCGCATACTGGTCATCCACCTTTACGATGACCGTCTTCGCCAATTCCTTACCCGGGATATGGGTCATTTCGGCGATCTGCTGCGCCGTGTAGGCGGGTGAGTGAGTGATCGTGACGTACTCGACGTGATTGCCGTCGAGGAATTCTTTGAGTTTTTGCGTAGGCATTGTTCTAACCTCCAGGAAAACCGTTCCTGATACTAGAAATATAGGCGATGGACAGGTGTCGGGCACCTTTTTACCTTGTCGCGCCAGACCGGCCATGCAATGATCGATTCATGCTCAAGCGAGGCATCCTCATCGCGGGCGTTCTGCTCATCCTGTTGGGCCCGGTCATGGTCAAGCAGCTGGTGCCCGACGAGGAGCGCAGGCTGACCGGCGTATCGCTTGAAGAGCTCAGCTACACCGAGATCCGCTTCAGGAACACCCGGCAAAACATCGACCTGGCCGGCATGCTGCTTTTGCCTGATGCCGAGGGGCCATACACCGCCGTCATCATGATCCATGGCTCCGGTACCAGCGCGCGTGCCAGCGGCTGGTACACCACGCTGGCCAGCGACCTGCTCGAGCGTGGCATCGTCGTGCTGCTGCCTGATAAACGCGGATCGGCCAAGTCAGGCGGTAACTGGCGTACTTCCTCGTTCGAGGATCTTGCGACCGACACCGTCGCGGCCGTTGATTACCTAAAAGCCCGTGAGGATCTTCCGATTCAGAACATTGGATTAATCGGCATGAGCCAGGGTGGCTGGATCGCACCGGTGGCGGCGAGCCTGTCAGAGGACATCGATTTCATCGTGAGTTTCTCCGGCGCTACCGTCACGCCGCCGCGGCAGCTTTACTATGAAGAGGTGCACAACCTCAGGCAGATGGGCTTTCTGCCCGGGATCACCCACGCAATTGCGCTGATGTCCACCACTTACCTCAGGCACATCGGGCAACGCGATTTCTGGAACGGCATCACCGACTTCGATCCCATGCCCTACTGGCAAGCACTGGGCGTCGATGGTTTGTTAGTGTTCGGATCCGATGACAGCAATGTGCCGGCGCAAGAAAGTGCCGCACTGATCGATGCCTTGCAAAAGCCCGGGCTCAAAGTCGAAATATTCGAGGGTTCAGGTCATGCACTGGCGGATCCGGTGACACGCGGTAGCCGCATCATCCGCCGGGATGCCTCAAAGGCGGTTGCCGACTTCGCGCTGGCCGCAGAGTAAAGGTGGCATGCGCCTCTTCGTACTTGCATAGTCTTGACCCAGGTCGCTCTCGAGCACAGAGCAGTGAATCCGATTCCTTGTCCAGGCCAATCTGCTAGCATTGGCCCACCAAGGAGGGCAGTCGCTTGAACGGTATTTTTGCTGAATTAAAAAGAAGAAATGTTTTCCGCGTGGGCATCGCTTACGTAGTAAGCGCGTGGGTTGTCGCCCAGGTCGCCGAGCTGGTACTAAGCAGTTTTGAAGCCCCGTCCTGGGTTATGAGAGCAGTGCTGTTGTCGTTAGCTGTTGGACTGCCCCTGGCATTGTTTCTTGCCTGGGCTTTCGAGTTAACCCCGGAAGGCATCAAGAAAGAATCCGAAGTCGACCGCAGCCAATCCATCACCGCACAAACCGGGCGCAAGCTCGACTTCGCAATTATCGGTTTGCTGGTATTGGCCCTTGGATACTTTGCCTATGACAAGTTTGTCTTGTCAGACGCTCGAGAGGCGGCCCTGATCGAGGCGGCAGCACAATCTGAAGCAAGTGAGGCAACGGAATCTAACGCTAAATCGCTGCCGACTGACAACTCAATCGCAGTATTGCCCTTTGTCAATATGAGTGCCTACGAGGAACAGGAGTATTTTTCCGACGGCTTGACGGAAGAATTGCTGAACCTGCTGGCGCGCATACCCGAGTTGCGTGTGATCGCGCGCACCTCATCGTTCTACTACAAAGACAAAGAGGCATTAATCTCTGACATTGCACGCGAACTCAATGTGGCTTATGTGCTGGAGGGTTCGGTACGCAGCGGTGGCAAGGCAGTGCGGATTACGGCGCAGCTCATCAGTGCTGAAGACAGCTCGCACCTTTGGTCGAAGACCTATGACCGTACGCTCGACGACATCTTTGGCGTCCAGGATGAGATCGCCGCTGCTGTCGTTGAAGAGTTGAAGATGAGCCTGCTCGATGACGTGCCTACCGCTAAGGAAATGGACCCGGAGGTGTATCCGCTCTATTTGCAGGCGCGAGAATTGAGCCGCCGCTCCACTCAGGAAGGTCATCAACAATCCATCGAGTTGTACCGGCAAGTCCTCGCTGCAGCACCGGATTTGCCGGCCGCGTGGGCGGGGCTGGCGGAGAACTATTTGGTCATGGCCAACAAAGTGCTGACGCCGATTGCGGAGGGCTATGACCAGGCCAAACGCTTCGCCGGGAAGGCCCTGGCTCTGGACCCCGAATATGCGCCGGCGCACGCCATTCTTGGCTGGGTGGCCATGGTGCACGATCACGACCTGCAGGGAGCCGCACGCCATCTGGAACGCGCCCTGCAGCTGGACCCCACCAATACGCAGATTGTGCGGCCCGCAGCCATCCTGTTGTTCAACCTGACACGCTTCGGCGAGGCGATTGAACTGCTTGAATACGGTGTTGCTCGTGATCCTGTCAGTTCGGCGCTGTACTCTAACCTCGCGCTCAATTATTTTGCCGCCGGGCGAGCGAAGGAGGCCGTCGCTGCGTACCGCAGCGCGCTGAGACTGAGCCCGGAGGCAGTCGGTGTGCAGTCATTTATCGGTCAGGCTTTGTTGGCCGACAACAAGCCTGCGGAAGCACTGGCAGCTATGCAGCAGGAGCCGTCTGAACCGTGGCGGCTGGTCGGGCTGGCGATGGCGCATCACGCGCTGGGCGAGAAGGCGCAGTCGGATCAGGCGCTGAGCGAGATGATAGAAAAATACGGTGACGAATGGCGGTACAACATTGCCTATGCGGTGGCGTTTCGTGGCGAGGTCGATCGCACCTTCGAGTGGTTGGAGAAAGCGCGAGAAATTAACGACGCGGGTCTGTCAGAAGTGGTGGCGGCGCCGGAGTTCGCCAACGTCAGGAGCGACCCTCGCTGGCTCAAGTTCCTGGAGAGCATCGACAAGGCGCCCCAGCAACTCGCTGCCATCGATTTCACAGTTACCCGATCCGATTAAGATCCGGCAAAGGTGTCAGACACCTTTTTCCTCCTGTCGCCACACCATCCGGGTGTAGGCCGCATACGTGAGCAGGCCAAGAAGGACAATACCTGTAACGACCAGCGCAGTCACACTCTCACCTAACTTTGGCACCCAGAAGAAAAGGTGTAAGTGAACGATCATGCCACCGACAAGCAAATTGCTTGCGCGCCATTTTCGCGAAACCGCCAGGGCGTAGAATCCGTAATTGCAGAGCGCTGCACTCCAGAGCAGCAAGTGTGAGGCCTTCAGACCGCCATACCCCAGGTTATTGATGATCATCAGGGCCAGGAGAATCAGGCACACAACGACGCCCAGCAGACCACCTGAGAACAGAAACACCCGCAAGGTCTGCATGCTCGCTGAAACGGGCGCAGGCCTGGCCGCTGGTTCATGCGCGGTAGCCCGTGTGTCGGCTGTGCGACCAGGGTCGGCTCGGGTCGCGGTGTCTTTCAGTAGCTGCAGCGTCCCCCATACCAGTGCCGCAACGGGCCACACCATCACAAAAAACTCGCGCGCAAAGAAAAGCGGCATCAGACGGCCCGTGTTAATGAGTAATGGAATCAGCACAAACATCAGAGGCAGGCCGATCAGCCTCCAGATTTGCTTGTTGGATCGATAGGTGCGCACCTCTCCAGCAATCAGTACGATCAGCGCCAACACGTGAAACGGCGCCATAATGGGATGTAGATACATCATTACTATCTGATTCGAGTGTGCTTTATCGAAGTAATAAAGATTCTTCAAGTATAACAAAAGGGGTCAGACACCTTTTTCTCTCGCATGTCTATGGGTCTAATGTGACGCGCGTCACATTGTCGCGTTGGTGGCAGGGTTAGCCTTGGGACCGCACCATCGATGTGGAGACAAGAAATGACCGGACGGATAGTTATAGCGGCCCTGGTACTTGGGATGGCCAGCAGCGCGGCACATGCTGATGATGATTTCTGGCTTGGCATGAAAGCCGGCACCTTGGGCGTGGGCGCCGAAACCTCCTGGCGGCCGGTTCCCTACCTGGACCTGCGGGCCGGCGTGAACGGCTTTTCTTTTGATCAGAACCGTACCGAGGCGGGCATCGACTACCGCGCCGATGCTGATTTGTTTTCGATTTTCGCCACCGCCAATTTGCGGGTGCCATTGAGTCCGTTCCGGGTAACCGCCGGTGTATTCAACAACGGCAATGAATTGTCGCTGGTCAGCTTGGATAGCAGCACCTACCAGGTGGGCTCGCAAACCTACACGTCTGACGAGGTCGGCACGCTGCGCGCGGGCGCCTCGTTCGAGGAC
>JBFGOQ010000069.1:0-11781 GCA_041565075.1 Gammaproteobacteria bacterium | reverse complement strand
GATGAGCAGTTATATCGCCCCGTTACGGGATATGCAGTTTGTAATTGAGCACCTCGCCGGCCGTCCCGATATCGCGGCTTTGCCGAATTCGGAAGAATTTAGCGAAGACCTGGTCGATGCAATTCTGTCCGAAGCGGCAAGGATGGCTCAGGAAGTGCTCGATCCGCTTAACCAGTCCGGCGACCGCCAGGGCGCGCGACTGGGTGAGGACGGCGTAAAGGCGGCGGATGGTTTCGCAGAGGCTTACCGGCACTATGTCGAGGGTGGCTGGAATGGTCTGTGCAGCGCCCCGGATTTTGGCGGGCAGGGCATGCCGAAACTGATCGGTTCGGCGGTATCAGAGATCTTGCAATCAGCCAACATGGCGTTTTCCCTGTGCCCGATGCTCACGGCAAGCGCGGTGGAGGCCCTGGAAATTCATGGCTCCGAAGCGCAGAAGGCCCGCTACCTGGAAAAACTCGTGAGCGGTGACTGGACGGGAACCATGAATCTGACGGAGCCACAGGCGGGTTCGGATCTGGGCGCCGTGGCCATGAAGGCAGAGCCCGAAGGCGACCACTATCGTCTGTACGGCCAGAAGATCTTCATTACATGGGGCGACCATGACATGACCGACAATATCGTTCATATGGTGTTGGCTCGCACACCAGATGCTCCGCAGGGCGTGAAGGGCATTTCGCTGTTTATCGTGCCCAAGTTTCTGGTCAACGATGACGGCAGTCTCGGCGAGCGCAATGACGTACATTGCGTGTCCCTGGAACACAAGCTCGGTATCCACGCAAGCCCCACCGCCGTGCTGGCCTATGGCAGCAGCGATGGTGCGATCGGCTATCTGGTAGGTGAAGAGCACAAGGGCCTGACCTACATGTTCACAATGATGAATGACGCACGCCTGGCCGTTGGCATCGAAGGCATGGCAATTTCCGAGCGCGCCTACCAGCGGGCGCGAGCTTATGCAAAAGAGCGGGTGCAAGGCCGCCCCCCCGGGGAAAGCAAGGGCGAACGCGTGGCGATTGTCTATCATCCCGACGTGCGCCGCATGCTGATGAATATGAAGTCGTTGACCGAGGCAATGCGCGCACTGGGTTACGTGGCTTCCGCTGCCCTGGACGTGTCCAGGCGACATGATGATGAGGGCGCAAGAGCCGCTGCGCTTGCCCGGGCGGAACTGTTGATCCCGGTGGTCAAGGGCTGGTGCACGGAAGCGGGCGTCGAGCTTACCTCGTTGGGCGTGCAGGTGCATGGCGGCATGGGCTACGTAGAGGAGACCGGCGCTGCGCAACACTTCAGGGATGCGCGCATCGCATCGATCTACGAGGGCACCACCGGCATCCAGTCCAATGACCTCGTGGGCCGTAAATTACGCATGGACAAGGGCGCTGCCATGCAGGCACTGCTCGGCGACATGCATGTAACCCTGGATCAGCTGAAGTCGATGAGCGGTGTGCACCTTGATGTCATCGCGTCGCAGTTCGCCGCGGCCATCGACGCCCTGAGCTCAGCCACGCGTTTCATGCTCGCGACCCTCGACAAAGATATGAGTGCTGCGCTGGGTGGCGCTGTAAATTACCTGATGCTGACCGGCTACGTATGCGGCGGATGGCAAATGGCACGGGCGGCTTTGGTCGCGCGGGCCAGGATCGACGCCGGCGAAGCCAGCGACTTTCTCGAGGCCAAGGTCCTGACTGCGCGGTTTTATGCAGAACACCTGTTGCCACGGGCCATCTCACTGGCTGCCACCATCGAAGCCGGCACCGACAGTCTGATGGCGCTCGCTGAAGACCAGCTTTAGGAAGCGAGTTTTTTCTGCAGTTCGGGAATGACCTCGAACAGGTCGCCCACCAGGCCGATATCCGCCACTTCGAAAATCGGCGCTTCGGCATCCTTGTTGACTGCAACGATCGTGCCCGCATCCTTGATTCCAGTGAGGTGCTGAATAGCACCTGAAATGCCGAACGCGAAATAGAGGTCGGGGGCAATAATCTTGCCTGTCTGACCCACCTGCATGTCATTGGGCACGTAGCCCGCATCGACTGCCGCGCGTGAGGCGCCGACGCTGGCACCAATGCTATCGGCAAAGTCATAGATGAGCTTGAATTTCTCGGCACTCCCGAGTGCCCTGCCACCCGACACCACACGCGCCGCCGTTTGCAGATCAGGCCTGTCGCTGGCCTGGGTTTCCAGTCTCACGTAACGGCTGTGGGTCGGGATGTCGCAGTCGGGCGATACTGATTCCACGGCAGCAGCACCGCCGCCCTCGGCGGCCTGGAATGAAGCGATACGCACCGTCGCCACAACCTTCGAGTCGTCAGCGACTTTAACGGTAAGAATGGCATTGCCGGCATAGATCGGGCGCCTGAATTCATGGCTGCCGAGGACTTGCATGATATCGCTCACCTGGTTGGTCTGGAGCAGGGCGGCGACCCGCGGCATCAGGTCCTTGCCAAAGGTGCTGGACGGTCCGAGCACATGGGTGTAGTCCGCAGCCAGGGCAGCCACCTGGGGTGCTAACACTGCCGCGAGTGGTTGCTTGTTTTCCGGACGGTCGGCACGCAATACGCGGACAACCCCTTTAAGCGCGGCCGCTTGCTCGCATAGCGCTTTGCCATCGGCGGCAAAAACGACCACGTCAATTTCCGCGTTCCCGAGGCCCGCTGCACAGGTGACACATTTGGCGGTGCTGGGATTGAGCGTTTCGCCATCGTGCTCGGCGATGATCAGGATCCTCGACATCAGAACATCCCCTTGCTTTTAAGTGCCTGTACCAGGCCGTCTACATCTTCGACCATGACGCCTTTCGAGCGCTCTTGGGGAGCTGCAATACTGACTGGCGTAATGCCACCCGACCTTGTGACCCCGAGTTCCTCGAGGCTGGTGATGTCCAGCGGTTTACGTTTGGCTTTCATGATATCCGGCAACTTTACATAGCGCGGCTCATTGAGGCGCAGATCCACCGTTATAACAGCGGGCAGGTCCACTTCGATAATTTCGAGGCCAGCATCTACTTCGCGGGTCACAGTAGCCTTGCCTTGCCCCAGTTCGAGTTTCGAGGCGGAAGTTGCCTGCGGCCGCCCCCACAGCGCCGCGAGCATTTGCCCGGTTTGCCCGTTATCGTCATCGATTGCCTGCTTGCCCATGATAATCAGCTCGGGCGACTCTTTTTCGATGAGGCGCATAAATGTCCGCGCCAAAGAAAGCGGCGACATGGCATCGTCTTCTTTTACGAGGATCGCTCGATCGGCTCCCATTGCCAGTGCCGTTCGCAATTGCTGCTGTGCCGCGTCGCTGCCAATCGACACCACAATTATTTCGCTCGCCTCGCCGCGCTCGCGGATGCGCAAGGCTTCCTCCAGGGCGATCTCGTCGAACGGGTTGATGCTCATCTTGACGCCATCGGTAACGACGCCGCTGCCATCGGGCTTGACCCGCACGCGCACGTTGTAATCAATGACTCGCTTAATGCCTACCAGTATCTTTTCCATGGACGGTCGCACCTCAAAAAATTTCGACTGCAGGCTTCGCCGCGAGGTGGGTCCGTGGCGAAGCCGCGCATTATAGCAGCGCTTTTATATGGCGGGCGCGGGTACTCACCACCGCTGCGGCAGTGCCCAGCTGCTGTGCTATGCTTCGCGCCATCTTCACGGAGTATCCTGCTGCATGGCCGACAAGCTGCTGTACAAGGTTGTGTTCTTCAACCAGGGCAAGGTCTACGAAGTTTATGCGCGCTCGGTTTCCCAGGGCGCCTTGTATGGTTTTGTCGAAATCGAACAGCTGGTGTTCGGCGAAAGGTCGGGAGTGGTGGTGGATCCGTCAGAGGAACGCATCAAGGCGGAATTCTCGGGCGTGGCCCGCACTTATCTTCCCATGCATGCCATTATCCGGATCGACCAGGTCGAAAAGCAGGGCGTCAGCAAGATCTCTTCTGCCGAGGGCAACGTGACGCCTTTTCCGCAGTCTGTTTATGCGCCCGGCGACAAGGGCAGCAAGGGCGGCGATTGATGCATCAGCCGGTGCGGCGAGGAGTACGCAGGCCTTGAATTTTGCCTATCTTGGCAGCGGCAGCCGCGGCAACTCTGCGCTGATCGAAGCAGGCGGTACCTGCATCATGCTTGACTGCGGCTTTTCGGTTCGCGAAACGCAACGACGACTTGCACGTCTCGGCCGCAGCCCGGCCGACGTCGATGCCTTGCTGGTGACCCATGAGCACTCTGATCACTCCAAGGGAGTCGGCGCCATGGCTCGGCGCCATGGTATGCGGGTCTTCATGACGCCGGGGACCTACGCCGGCTGTCGTGACCAGGACATCCCGAAGCTGAGCATGCTCAATTGCCACGCGCCGCTGAGCATTGGCGACCTGGTGATCGAGCCCGTGCCGGTGCCCCATGATGCGCGCGAACCCTGCCAGTTTGTGTTTGTAAGTGGTGGCCTGCGTTTAGGTGTTCTTACCGACGCCGGGCACATAACGCGCCACATGCTGGATGCGTACGAGGGTTGCGACACGCTGATGCTCGAATGTAATCATGACCTGGACATGCTTGCGACCGGCCCCTATCCACCGGCGCTCAAGTCCCGGGTCGGCGGCAAGCTTGGGCACCTCAATAATGCCCAGGCGGCGCAGATGATTGCTGATCTCGGCGCAGGCGGGCTGGGTCGCGTACTGGCGGTGCATGTCAGTGAAAAGAACAATACCTATGCACTTGCGCGGGCCGCCCTGGCGGACGCGCTGGCCTGCGACCCCGACGAGGTCGATGTGGTAGCACAAGATGGGGGCCTTGCCTGGCAATCGGTTGCCGCCGCCGCATCGGCGTAGGCATGTCCGGGGCAAGATTGTATGATGCGCGCTCGCCACAGAGCGGCCACTCAATGAGCTTTATGCTAGAGCTTCCCGGCGCCCCGGCGCTGTCGGCATTTCGACGTGAGAAACGCGTTGCCCGGTTGCGCGCCGTGTTACCCGCCGTGCAGGACCTGGGCAGTCATTTCCTGCACCTGGCCTGGCTCGCGTCGCCGCTGGACGATCGCCAGCGAGAAACCCTGGATCGGCTGCTGAGTTATGGCCCGCGCCGCACCCAGGGTGCAGAGGATGGCCAGCAATGTATCGTCATTCCCCGTCCCGGCACCATTTCGCCCTGGTCGAGCAAGGCCACTGACATCGCCCATGCATGCGGCTTGCACAACATCGAGCGTCTGGAGCGTGGCATCGTTTACACGCTGCAGGCAGAACCGGTTCTGGACGATGCGCAGCTGGCGATAGCCGGGCGCCTGCTCAGCGATCGTATGACGGAGTTCGTAATACACGAGACCGTTGCAGCCGAGGCATTGTTTGCGCGCCATTCGCCGCGCCCGCATGCCGACATTGACCTGCTCGCCGGCGGGCGTGAGGCGCTGCTCGAGGCTAACAGCCAACTGGGCCTGGCGCTTGCTGCAGATGAAGTGGACTACCTGGCAGACGCCTTCAGCAGTATTGGTCGCAATCCGACCGACATGGAACTGATGATGTTCGCCCAGGCAAATTCCGAGCATTGCCGCCACAAGATTTTCAATGCCGAGTGGATCATCGACGGCGAGGCCCGTACTCAAAGCCTGTTCCAGATGATCAAGAATACCTTCGCATGCAGCCCCGACGGAATTCTGTCCGCTTACAAGGACAACGCGGCGGTTATGCAAGGCCATCGTGCCAGGCGTTTTTACCCGGCGCATGCCGGCAACTACAGGTATCGCGACGAAGCCGTGCATATCCTGATGAAAGTCGAGACGCACAACCACCCCACGGCAATCTCGCCTTACCCAGGGGCATCCACCGGGTCCGGTGGCGAAATTCGTGACGAGGGCGCTACCGGTCGGGGCGCCAAGCCCAAAGCCGGCCTTACCGGTTTTTCCGTCTCCCACCTGCGCATTCCCGGGCACGCAGAACCGTGGGAGGGTGACGCACACCGGCCGGGCCGCATCGCCTCGCCACTGGAAATCATGCGTGACGGGCCGCTGGGCGGGGCGGCTTTTAACAACGAGTTCGGGCGCCCGAATCTGACCGGTTATTTTCGTACTTATGAGCAAAAGGTCGGCGACTTGCTTGCTACCCGCGATGCCGGACTGATCACGATGCGCGGCTATCACAAGCCCATCATGGTTGCGGGCGGGCTGGGCAACATTCGCGAGCGCGACGTGCAAAAGCCCGAGGTGCCCGCCGGTGCCCTGCTGGTGGTCCTCGGTGGTCCGGCGATGCTGATCGGTCTGGGCGGCGGGGCCGCATCGTCAATGGCCTCGGGAACCAGCAGTGAAGATCTCGATTTCGCATCAGTGCAACGCGACAACCCCGAGATGCAGCGTCGTGCGCAGGAGGTCATCGATCGCTGCTGGCAGTCAGATGACAACCCCATCATCCTGGTGCATGACGTGGGTGCCGGCGGCCTGTCGAATGCTTTACCTGAATTAATGGACCACTCGCGCCGTGGTGGACAGGTCGAACTGCGCGAGGTGCCCAATGCCGAACCCGGCATGTCGCCGATGGAAATCTGGTGTAACGAGGCTCAGGAACGCTACGTACTCGCGATCGAACCCGCGCGCCTTGACGAGTTCACACAGATTTGCGAGCGCGAGCGTTGCCCCTTTGCCGTCGTTGGCAAGACCACCCGCCAACGGCAGCTGACGGTGTCGGACCGGCATTTCGGCAATACCCCGGTCGACATGCCCATGGAAGTACTGCTCGATAAGCCGCCACGAATGACGCGCGACGTCGCCTCTGCCAGGACGCAGTGGGCGGAACTCAGGCTCGATGACATCACGCTGGAGGAAGCCGCGCATAGAGTGTTGCGTTTTCCGACGGTCGGCGACAAGACATTTCTTGTCACTATCGGTGACCGCACCATTACCGGGCTGGTGTGCCGCGACCAGATGGTGGGACCCTGGCAGGTGCCGGTCAGCGACGTGGCCGTGACGGCATCGAGTTTCTATGCCACCACGGGCGAAGCGATGGCCATGGGCGAGCGCACCCCGCTGGCAGTTGTCAACGCGCCGGCGTCAGGCCGAATGGCAGTGGGCGAAGCACTCACCAACATTGCTGCCGCCTGCATCGGCGACTTGGGCAAGGTGTGTTTGTCGGCCAACTGGATGGCGGGAGCAGGGTTTGCCGGCGAGGACGCCCGCTTGTTCGATACCGTCCGGGCAGTGGGCGAAGAGCTGTGCCCGGCACTGGGTATTGCAATTCCGGTGGGCAAGGACTCCTTGTCCATGCGCACGCGCTGGCAGGAAAACGGTCGTCAGGGCGATGTGGTGGCACCGCTGTCACTGATTGTCTCGGCATTTGCGCCGGTCGTCGATGTGACCCGTACTCAGACACCGCAGTTAAACGCCGGCGAGTTGGCTAACAAGCTGCTGCTCATCGATCTGGGCGGCGGGCGCAATCGCCTGGGCGGGTCCTGCCTGGCACAGGTCTTCGGGCAATTTGGCCGCGAAGTTCCTGACCTCGACGACGCAGGCGTTTTCAAACGATTTTTCCACGCCATTCAGGAGCTGGTAAAAGATGGCGTCTTGCTTGCCTACCATGATCGCTCCGATGGAGGCTTATTTGCGACACTTTGCGAGATGGCGTTTGCGGGACGCTGCGGTCTCGATGTGCGCCTGGATGCGCTCCCGGGCGCAGAGCTCGAGTTGCTGTTTAACGAGGAATTGGGCGCAGTAATTCAGGTTGCCGGGGATCACCATGCCAGGGTGCAAGCGTTGTTCGAGGATCTGAACCTGGGCTCGATGGTGCATGACATCGGCAGCGCCGTGCCCGGGCACGAAATTCGCATCAGCCGCGGCGGCCAGCCGCTCCTGGACATCGAGCGACAGGCATTACACAGGGCCTGGTCGACGACGACCTATCGCATGCAGTCGCTGCGCGATCATCCCCAGTGTGCGGCGGAAGAGTATGCGCGCATCGCTCAGCTGGATGACCCCGGCATCAAACCTGTTGTCAGTTTCGAACTGGACGAAGATCCTGCCGCGGCAATGATTGCGACCGGTGTGCGGCCCCGCGTTGCGATCCTGCGCGAGCAGGGCGTCAATGGCCAGGTCGAAATGGCGGCCGCCTTCGATGCAGCAGGGTTCGAAGCGGTGGATGTGCACATGAGCGACCTGTCTGCAGGTCGTTACCGGCTGGCCGATTTCGCAGGCTTTGTCGCCTGCGGCGGGTTTTCTTATGGTGATGTGCTGGGAGCCGGAGAAGGCTGGGCCAAGTCAATCTTGTATAACGCGTCGGTATCCGAACAATTCGCAGCCTTTCTGGATGACACCAGTAAATTCGCGCTCGGAGTTTGCAACGGTTGTCAGATGCTCGCTGCACTGCGTGGCCTGATCCCCGGTGCGGATGACTGGCCGCATTTTGTGCGCAACCGCTCGGAGCAGTTCGAGGCGCGTTTCAGCCAGGTGGAAGTTCTGCGATCCCCCTCGCTGTTTTTGGCGGGCATGGCAGGCTCGGTACTGCCCATCGCCGTTGCCCATGGCGAGGGCCGCGCCGAGTTTGTCGGCGGCGTCACGCAGCAAGAGCGGCTGGTCGCAAGCCGGCAAATTGCCTTGCGCTTTGTCGACAACCATCATCACGCCGCCAGTGCATATCCATTCAATCCCAACGGTTCCCCGGGTGGGCTGACCGGCCTGACTACGCCGGATGGCCGGGTGACGGTAATGATGCCGCATCCCGAACGCGTTTTTTTGACGGCACAACATTCATGGCATCCGCCGGAATGGGGCGAAGAGGGGCCCTGGTTACGGATGTTCAGAAACGCGCGCACCTGGCTCGGCTGACGCCCCCATGCGAGCAGGACAAACGCCCTCGCAAGGTAAACACCAAAGGGGAATTTCAGCGTCTTGATTTATTCCAGAAAGCGACGGTCAATCGGGTGATTGTACGGGTCGTACCCGTCTTCTTCGTCCAATGCCGCTGACAGCTCAGGTACCGCCAATAAGTCTTCCGAGCCAGACAGTTTCTCGCCTGATCCTGCAGTGGTCTTCGACTTACTGCGTCGATCCGATGGGCGCTCGTTGTACTGCATGTAATCGCCAAGCATCACTTGCCCTCAGTCATTCTTCCCTGACAACCCCAGTGTAGTAAGCGATGCCAGCGCCCACCAGAACAAATCAGGCAGGCACTTGAAATATCTTGCTCCGGGCAGCGATGGGCCGCCATGATTCAACGAGTTATACGCATTTATTAGAGTTGATTATGGACCCGAAGGCGGCGCGAACCTGGCGGCATCCGGTGTTTGCGCCTGGCCACTTTGAGGGACTCTGAATAGCAGTTCCAGCAGGGGTCGATTATCCTCCGGGTCCCGTTCTCACTAATGGCTGTCGTTCGATGTTCACCCGTTCAAGAAAAGGCACGATTACTGCGCCGCGCGGGGCCGCAAAGAGTTGCAAGGGCTGGCAACAGGAAGCCGCCCTGCGCATGCTGATGAATAACCTGGATCCCGAAGTTGCAGAGAAGCCCGAGGAACTCGTCGTGTATGGTGGCATCGGGCGCGCGGCGCGCAACTGGGAATGTTTCGATGCCATCGTTGCGACTTTACAGCGCCTTGAAAACGACGAGACCTTGCTGGTGCAGTCGGGCAAGCCGGTGGGCGTGTTCAAGACCCACGACATGGCGCCACGGGTCCTGATTGCGAACTCCAATCTGGTGGGCAAGTGGGCGACCTGGGAACACTTTTTTGAACTCGACAGGAAAGGCCTGATGATGTTCGGGCAAATGACGGCTGGTTCGTGGATCTACATTGGCAGCCAGGGCATCGTGCAGGGTACCTACGAGACATTCGCCCAGGCAGTGCGGGACCACTATGGCGGTAAAGCGGGTGGACGATGGCTGCTGACAGGCGGTCTCGGTGGCATGGGCGGTGCCCAGCCGCTGGCCGCAGTGTTTGCCGGCCTGTCGTGTCTCGCGGTCGAGGTGGATCAAAGCCGAATCGACAAGCGACTGGCAACCGGCTACCTCGACAAAAAGTCTGCCAGTCTGGATGAGGCACTGGGGATGATCGAGGCGGCCAATACAAAGGGCGAGGCCGTCTCGGTGGGCCTCTTGGGCAATGCGGCCGAGATATTTCCCCTGATTCTCGAGGGCGACATGTATCCGGACCTGGTCACCGATCAGACCTCCGCGCATGATCCCTTAAACGGCTATATACCTCTCGATCATGACCTCGAGCAGGCAGCCGCCCTGCGCCAGGAACGTCCTGACGAATATGTGCGCCTCGCCAAGGCGTCCATGGCGGTGCAAGTTCGCGCGATGCTGGGATTTCACACACGCGGCATCCCGACTTTTGATTATGGCAATAACATACGTGCCATGGCCCAGGATGCGGGCGTAGACAATGCTTTTGACTTTAAAGGCTTCGTGCCGCTGTATATCCGGCCGCTATTCTGCGAAGGGGTGGGCCCATTTCGCTGGGCGGCGCTGTCGGGTAATCCCGAGGATATTTACAAGACCGATGCAAAAGCGCGCGAGCTGTTTCCCGACAAGCCCGGGTTGCACCAATGGCTCGATCATGCGCGGGCGCGCATTCGCTTTCAGGGCCTGCCATGCCGCATCTGCTGGCTCGGCTACAAGGAGCGCCACAAGCTGGGCCTGGCGTTCAACCAGATGGTGCGCGACGGCGAGCTCGATGCCCCCATCGTGATCGGACGTGACCACCTGGACTCCGGCTCGGTCGCGTCCCCCAACCGCGAAACCGAAGGCATGAAGGATGGCTCCGATGCCGTGGCGGACTGGCCGGTTTTAAATGCGCTGCTTAATACGGCCAGTGGCGCCTCATGGGTCAGCTTCCACCACGGTGGCGGCGTGGGCATGGGCTATTCGTTGCATGCCGGCGTGGTAATCGTGGCGGATGGCAGCGATCGCGCCGAGCTGGCCCTCGAACGTGTGCTGATTAACGATCCAGGCAGCGGTGTAATGCGCCACGCGGACGCCGGGTATGAACAAGCGATAGCGGTGGCGCGTCAGCGCGGATTGGATTTGCCGATGCTGTGAGGCTTGACTAAGCGCTTTTCGGGCGCAGCGGATGGAGTGTGCTGGGGCCATCGTCGAGACGCTGGCGGCGCACGGTCATTGCTTCCTGCAGCTTACCCTTGCGAACGTAGGACTCGTAAAGAATGTCCTTCATGACTTCAAGCATGACGCCGGCGGTCTCGCCGTCGATGACCGGTATGTTCGGTGGGCGGTCCGAATCATTGTCAAAAAGGACCTTCTCGATCCTGCGAAAAGTCTCCTCGTCGATATCGGCGAGGTCCCGTACTTCAGTCAGTTGGTCGAAGACCCGCATTTTGCCGCTTTCGCCCAGTTCCCGGAACATGGTTTGCGCCGTTCGCCGGCACATGGATGCAAAGGCGTTATAGGCGCTGTGCGCATAGCAGGCCAATGCTTCACGAAAGTCACGCTCTACTTCCTCTGACAAATACGTGTAGTCGAACTTCTCGGGCGGCTTTTCGATTTGCTCGAAATTACGGGACAGCTCAACGCGATCGGCGGTGTAGGCACGTACCGGGAAGCGCAGAAAAATCGGGTAGCTGCAGGAATCACAGCGATAGACGAGCCCGACCTGGTTGGGTTTGTAACGCAAGAGAGGTTCGTATCGCGGCGCCGAGATGAGAGACGAACTGGAAAACGCCAGGCATTTAGGGCAGGTCAGCGTCACGTTCTGGTCGCTGATGCCCTTGAGTGAGTTGTCCTTGCTTAAAAACATCGTCATTGAATGTCTCTCCGTCCGGCCACGCGGACGAATCCGGAATTATTCTTGTTTAACACCACGTTAGCAGATT
>JBFGOQ010000068.1:0-11843 GCA_041565075.1 Gammaproteobacteria bacterium | reverse complement strand
GGTCGACTTCAGCTTCATGCGTGATATCGCGAAGGTAAATTACCTGACCCGCCTGTTCCCCGCTCAGATCAGTGGCCTGCCGAACTACGCGTTTCAGAATCCTGTGACGTGGATGCATGAGATACATGACATCTTCGTAGTCCCCCTTTCTGCCGGGCGCTCCGAGGAGCTCGATCATGCTCGTATAGCCAAGCTCAGGATCCGCCTGTTGCATGAGCAGGGAATCCAGTTGTGCTATGCGCGCGCCCCTGATGGAGCTGATGGCAAGTCCCGTTAAGTGTTCGAACGCAGGATTCACGAAGCGGATGCAGCCATCTGCATCAATGGATGCGAAGCCATCCGGGCTCAGTGAAAAAATACTGTCCAGCTGGGCGTTGCGTTCCGCCAGCGCCGCTGCCGCGAGTTTGCGTTCGCTGATGTCCCGGTAGTGCCATAAATGCCCGCGACTGTGCTCACCCAGGCCGATGGGAACATAATCGAGTTCGAGAACACGTCCATCCACCAGTTCGAGCTCGTGGTTGGTCGCCCTGGTACCGGCCGCGATGAGCTGATCGATCTTGTCCAGGAATTTCTGAGGATGGGCAAATATCTGCTTGGACTG
The DNA here is from genome assembly GCA_041565075.1 of Gammaproteobacteria bacterium. Taxonomy (GTDB): domain Bacteria; phylum Pseudomonadota; class Gammaproteobacteria; order Steroidobacterales; family JABDLF01; genus JABDLF01. The sequence continues at coordinate 11,242 of JBFGOQ010000068.1, read as the reverse complement.
ATCCAGGCCCGCCCGACAATCCGTTCCTACGAGTTCACTCGAACTCAGGGGAATATCAAACAGCGCACAAAACTGGGAATTGACATGCAAAATCCGGCGCTCATTGTCCTCAACCATCACTGCCGAGTTGAGCCCATCTATTAAAGTCTCGAGAAGCTGTGTTGCTTCTTCGAGCGAGCTTCGGGCCGCTCGCTCTTCGGTTATGTCCCTAATAAATGCGCTGAACCGCAACTCGTCGCCAATCTGCAAAGGCGTGACGGACAATTCAACCGGGAACTCGTCACCATCCCTGCGCAGGGCAGTAATCTCGATTCGTTGATTAAGAATCGGTCCTTCCCCCGTGGCCAGGTAGTGGCTCATGCCCCGGTTGTGCGCCTCGCGCATCGCGTGTGGCACGATCATTTCGGCCATGAGTTGACCCAACGCCTCGTCGCGCACCCAGCCGAACACTTCCTCGGCGCGCTTATTCCATTCGACGACCCGCCCCTCACGGTTGATCGTGACAACGGCGTCCAGGGCGCCACTGACAATCTGGCGCACTTGCTCGTAACTGCCAGTGGCGGAATTTGGATCTGGATTGCTTTTGCTCATAGGTAATCGATGGCCTTTGTCGTCGTCGATGACTAAAGCTACAGTTTACTCGTCGAATTCTATTTTTATCATTTTTTTCGTTTATGCGTCAAATTACCCTCAAAGTCGCGCAGGCGGGATCAGGCCAGGAGCCTTACCGTGCTGACGTTCGCCAGGCACATCAAGTATCAGCCGTATTAAGTTAAAACTACTGGGCTTTCCTTTCAATCAGCCGGTTTGCTTGCCGCGTTTTCAACGGCCGATTGAGACCAGCTTGGGTTGACAAAATGAAAAAAATTGTAATACTGATAGATATTATTCGATGACTTCTAACTTGGAATTGCGCAATGGTCGCCAAAGCAGAGGCCGTGATGACAACCCGCCAGGCAGCCAAATCCCTTGGGGTTTCGCTGCGCACGGCACAACTTTGGGTGGAAAGCGGAGTCCTGAAAGCCTGGAAAACCGCTGGTGGCCACCGGCGCATTTCCAGGCAGTCGGTTGAAGCCTTGCTGGCCGAGCGCTCTGCCGCACTGGCGGGCGAGACCAGCGGGCCGGTGAAAATGCTGGTCGTCGAGGACGAGCCCAACCTGTTGCGACTCTACGAAATGAACATAGAAAACTGGGACTTGCCCGTGGAACTCATCACGGCCCGTAACGGCTACGAGGGCCTTATCAAGGTGGGGGAAGAACACCCTTCGCTGCTGGTTGCCGACCTGAACATGCCGGGCATGGACGGCTTTAAGATGATTGAAACCTTGCGTGACAACCCGGCGTACAAGGACCTGGCGATCGTGGTCGTTACGGCATTGAGTGCTGGCGATATTGGCCTGCGCGGGCAATTACCGCCCGATATACCCGTATTTACCAAGCCGGTTCCTTTCGCAGAATTAAAGGTGTTGGTAGAGGAACAACTGAAGCGCCGCACAGCCCGGTCTGGCTGATGCTCAGGAGACCGCGCTACCCCGTTTGCGGCTGACACCCGGCCCAAACTGCCACAGTAATCCCCCCGCTTTCCTGCCAAAATGTGAACCATGCACGGGTAAAGGTGATAAAAATGATAATAATGGCATTTCTGATATCAATTGGATGCCACTATGCTGACCGGATTCATCCTGGCCTTGAAACGCCGCTTCCGCCGCCCGGGCCACAGCGACGCCAACATGGTTCTTACAATCTGGCTGATCAGCCTGTTCCTGACCAGTGCGGCGAGCCTGCTCTTGAGCAGCGCCGCCCACTCTGAGCAACTCTCGCCTGGCGACACGCTGCGAATTCTTGTTACGGACGGCGAAGAATTCGCCGGCGATTTTCAACTGGACCCCTCGGGCAATCTGGTGCTCCCGCTGCTTGGCCCGACCCGGCTGGCCGGCCTGAGTCGCAACGAGGCTCAGGCAAGTATTGCCAACCGCCTGGTAGACGGCGGATTCTTTCAACGCGACTACCTCGATCTCACCTTGCTCGTTCTGGAGTGGGCTCCTGTCCAGGTCACGGTTTCGGGCGCTGTCTACTTCCCCGGGGTCGCCCAGGTCAACATGCCTGACCCGCGCAAATCGGATTTGAACGCCCCGCCTCCCATGCCCGGCGCAGCAAAACCGCGCCGCTACCTTTCGGACGCCATTCGCGCGGCAGGTGGGATCCGTCCCGATGCCAATCTCACAAACGTTTCAGTTTTTCGCGATGGCGTTTCGCGCAGCTACGACCTGCGCGGTTACTTTACCGGTCAGTCTGTAAAAGAAGTGCTGGTCGCCAATGGCGACCGAATTGTCATCGAGTCAACCAATCGACAGGACCCGGCGCTGATCAGACCGTCATTGATCTCCCCGCCCGGCATCAAGATATTCGCCTCCAATCTGATCTCGCCGGCAACCAGCAACGCCTCGGCCAGCGTAGCGTCCAGTGGAATTTCCCTGCCCTACGGGGCGCGCCTTTCGCAGGCTGTGGTCGCTGCCAATTGCGCCGGCGGGATCGGTGCCACCAATGCCTCGCGGCACGCGGTTCTGATAAGAACTGACCGGATCACGGGCACCACCCGGCACTGGCGAAGCTCCCTCAAGAAATTACTTATCTCCCAGGACGGCTTGAGTAATCCATTCGTCCTGGAGGGTGATGCCCTTTACTGTCTGGATTCCGGTGTCACAAACATTCGCGACGTCTTCCGCACCGCCACCGACATTCTGCTGCCATTCAACCTGAGGCGTTACCCGTGAGCGCTGTGGTGGCTGACCTGTTGGCGACACCCGTGAGCGCGAACGCCAGCTATTACCCAACTGCGCGCACGCGCCGTTATATCCTTGCTGCGATTCTGGCCAATCTCCTTGTATGGACCGTGGCCGTTGTATACCTCGCTATCGTGCCACCACGATATACCAGCGAATGGTCGCTGATCATTCCGGCCAGTGACACCGACGCGCGCGTCAATCTGACCGACGTCGGCCAGGCATACGGCACGGCACGTTCATCTTATGACAGTCGCTCGCTGGATCCGCGTGTAAATTACAAGTCCATTGCTGACAGCTCGCCGGTACTCGCCGCGGCGGCCGCACTCAGTGGCACCGACCCTCGCGAATTTCCACGCCCACGCATAAAGCTACTTGACCAGAGTTCTATCATCAGCCTCGAAATAACCGCCGACGATCCCGACTTGGCACGTGCCCGGGCTGTTGCCCTCAACAAGGCGTTTGCCCAACGCCTCGCCGACCTCAGGACTAACGAAACCGAAGAGCGTGATGCGGGTGTGAAGAACGCCATCGCCGAGGCGCGGGACAATCTGCATGCGGCCCAGCAAGAGTTGCTGCAATTCAGAACCGAGAACGCGGTGTTCTCCTCCGCCCAACTGGATGAAATGGCCAATACGGCCGTCAGTTTGGAAGCCAGGCGTAAGACACTGGCGGAACAACTGGCCGGACGTTCGAGCTGGTTGCGTTCGGCCCGGCAACATCTCGGCGTGGACAGTCACCAGGCCGCCCACTCGCTGATCGTCCAGTCCGACAGCCTGTTTCTCGCGCACTACGCGCAGTATGTCGAGGCCACGGCACTGCTGAGTGATTACGCCTACAAGTTCGGTGCCAATCACCCGCGCGTAAAGGCACAGCAGAAGCGTGCCACCGCAATGTTTAACAAGCTGGCGGCACGCGCATTGGAATTGCACGGCCCCGGCCTAAGCGAAACGAAGCTGAGAAAGCTGATTATTCTCATGGATGAGAAAAGCCGGGAACCGCTGTTTGGCAGATTCGTTGAGGCTGCCGTGGAGTACGACAGTCTCAATGGCGAGATCAGTGTGGTAGAGAGCCAGATCAGCGAACTCAACTCAGCACTGGAGCAACTTGCCCGCAAGCATGCAACACTTGAAGATCTCGAGCGCCGCGTGCAATTTGCCGAAGCCGTGTTCAATTCTGCGCTGGGCAAAATCGATGTCGGCAGATCCAACGTTTACTCATCGTACCCGCTGGTGCAAAACCTGGTGGCACCGACTTTGCCTTCGGCTCCAAGCTCGCCGCTTCTCGTGCTGGTCATCCTGGGAGCGCTGGCGGCATCGATCTTTTTCAGTATTGGTCTCAGCCTGGCCTGGCTGAGAAACAAGCATGTATCTGCGTCCTGAAAACCTTGAAGAACGGCTGGTCTGGGTCGCCCTCGTCGGGACCTGGGGCTTCTACCTGCTCGGGGCGCTGTATCTCGTTGCACCGGTCATTGGCTGGTTACTTTGCCTGTGCCTGGTTGCCCGCTTGTGGCGCCCACGCACGCCGGCGGACAGCGCAATCAGAATTTCGGGTGCGAGCTGGGCGTGGGTTGCCGGCATGCTGCTTATGTTGCTGGCGCTGCTGTTCGGACTCACCGATTTCATGGTGGGCACGGGCAAGACCATCAAGTCCACTATCGGGTGGGGCAAGGGCTGGGCGCTCATGGCCCTTTTCATTGTTGCCGGCAGTCTGCCCATCCGTGCCGCCCTGCTCTCGCGTGCCGTCAGCCTGCTTTGCATTCAAACACTGCTCCTGCTGCCCCTGTTTGTGGCGGCATGGGCCGTCGGTCTGCCCGCAGACCTCTACGTGTCTCCCTTGCAGGTCGTCGGCGGCCCGGGCCCGGAATTTTTTACGGTCACCCTGTACGGCACGAATCCGGACACCGGCCTGCCCCGCTGGCGGCTGTTCACACCCTGGGGTCCGGCACTCGGCTTCGTCGCCAACGTTTGCTTTTTTATTGTTTTAAGAGAACCAGAGCGTCGCCTGCGGCTGCCTGCGCTCGCCGGGGCCGTCGCCATGGTGGTGGTTTCCGGTTCCCGTCTGGGCTTGCTCTGCCTGCCCGCAGTAGCCCTTGCTGGCTACGCCTTGTCACAACTGGGCCGCCCGTGGCTGCACTACACGGGCGGTTTCACCAGCCTGTTGCTGGGCATTTTCGCCGCACCACTCATATCAACTTTCGAAGACGCGCGCATGGCATTTCATGCTGCGCGCCCCGAGTCGTCGCGAGTACGTGCTGCGCTGGGTCGCATTGCCGTCGATCGCTGGTCGAACGAGGCCCCGGTTTTCGGCCACGGCATGGTCGAGCGCGGTTCACACCTGGTCGAATTCATGCCCATCGGCTCACACCACACCTGGTTTGGGCTGCTTTTTGTCAAGGGCATCGTCGGCGTATTGGCTTTGGTGCTGCCGCTGTGCTGGACAGCGCTGACCTTGGTACGCAGGGCACAAGGCAGCGCATGGGCGCGCACCGCACTTTGCGTATTGTTGGTCCTGGTCTTTTACAGTTTTGGCGAAAACCTCGAAGTCCTCGCTTACCTTTTCTGGCCCGGCCTGCTCGCAATCGGTATCGCCCTCAGACCCGGCCCACTCCCCGCTCAAACAGACATATTGCATACACCCATCTCCGGAGAAGCTTCATGCGCATTAGCCTGATCAACGCCTATTCGACGCGCAACGTCGGTGACGCGGCCATATACCACGCACTTGCGACCCTCAGCGAATCGCCGGTACCTCTGCAGTGTTCCCTGCCGGAACCCAAGCCCTTGTATGTGCCCGGGGTCGAGTTTCACACCGGCAGCAAGCGCAAGAGCGACCTTTATGTGAGTGTTGGCGGAGACATTTTCAACAATGCGCGGCCCGGGACGATAACCAGGAACTTCATTGGCAATCTGAGAACGTTGGGGTCAGCCCCTGCCAGCCGAACGATTCTCTTCGGGCAGTCAATTCCGCGCTCTTGCCGGGGGGCGTCGTTCAGGCTGCTTGCAAGGCGGCTGCGCAAGTTGGCCTCCGTCACGGTACGCGACGTGGAAAGTTACCAGCGCCTTCGACTGGCCGGTGTTGCGGCCCGCCTGTCCTATGACGCCGCATTTATCATCAAGCCAAACGATTGGGGCAGGCAGAGCGCATTGGCGTTGCTGGGAAAACATAGTATTGAGCCCGACAAGGCTGCGGTGGTGTCCCTGCGCAGCTTCGACAGCATGTATCCGATCGACAATCACCAATTGCTTGAGAAAATCACGAGGCTATGTAGCCTGCTGACGCAGCGCGGCCTGGTGCCTGTGGTTCTGATGCAGTCAGAAGCCTACGGTGCCGACAACGACCATGCGATGCTGCAGGAATTGCAGCGCACTGTACCGCAACTTCAAAGCATCAACCCGTTTGCACCGTCCATCGGTGCGCATCCCTGGGAGACCGCGATAGGCCTGCTCGAAGTTGCATCGATAGCCGTCGCGGTGCGCTACCACACCGCTATTTTCCGGACACTCAGCGGCCGCTGTCCGTACAACTTGTACTATTCGAACAAGGGTGAAGACCTGGTGCAGCGTCTGGGCATGCCCGGCAAGAGCATTGAGGACTTTGACCCCGATCGGCATATAGGCGACGTCATGGCAAGTGCCAGGCGCTCTTTCGACATTTTTTCGGTAAGAAACCAGCTAAGCAAAGATTTTCAAACTGCCTGCCTGCTATCGCAAATGAGGCAGGCGGCATGAATGCGCGACGAAACTTGCAAACGCCACCTTGCGTTGCAGTTGTCATGCCGGCATTTAATGCAGGCGCAACTATTTCGATTGCAGTGCAGTCAGTGCGTGGACAGACATTCAACAACTGGCAGTTGCTCATCATCGATGACGGCTCGACTGATGCCACGGCCGACATCGCCCGCGCCTATTGCCGACAGGACCCGCGCATCAGCTTATTGCGCGGCGAACACCAGGGCGTCTCTTGCGCCCGCAACCTTGGCATTCGTGAGAGTCGTGGCGATGTAATCGCGTTTCTGGACGCGGATGACGCCTGGCACCCTGACAAGCTCGCACGTCACTTGCAGCATCTGACGCAGCGTCCCGATGTTGGCGTGAGTTACTCCCAGGCTGAGATTCTCGACCAACACGGCCGGCATACCGGGCAGTTCAGCCGCGGCCGGATATGCGGCCTGCGTGCCGAGCACTTGCTGTACTCAAATCCAACGACCACGACTTCCACGCTGGTTGTGCGGCGGACGGTTTTCGACCAGGCGGGGTTTTTCAATACCCGCATGAGTTTCGCAGAGGATCTCGAGTGGCTCATTCGCGCCAGCGTGGTATCCGGTTTTTTGCTCGAGGGCCTGGACCTGCCACTTACACTTTATCGAACAAACGCCCAGGGCCTGTCGTCACAACTTGCGCGCATGCAACAAGGCTGGGAAGCGCTGATCAGTGAGGTAAATGCTTACGCCCCCGACCTGGTTCGCCTTCATTACCGACCTGCACGGGCAGAGCATCTTTGCTACCTCGCAAGGCGGGCGCTGCGCCTTGGCGGTCAGGGACACAACGCCCTAAGGTTTTTAGGTCGGGCGCTGGCTGCCGACTGGCGACTGGCGGTGCGCCAGCCGCTCAAAGTTTCAGCGATTTTTGCAATGGCGTGTATCAATGGCGCCCGACTCTTCACTCAACCTGCCAGCATCAAATTGAGGAAAACCTGATGGTCACTGTTTCAGTCATAATGCCCGTTTACAACGTGGAGAAGTACGTTGCCGCTGCGGTGCAATCCGTCCTTTCCCAGACCTTTACCGATTTCGAACTCATTATCGTAGATGATGCCGGGCAGGACCGTAGCATGGCGATATGCGCAGAGTTCTGGGATACGCGAATACGCATCGCCCATCAGGAAAACCGCGGCTTGGCCGGCGCGCGGAACACCGGCATTCGTTATGCGCGCGGCAGGTATCTCGCATTTCTGGATTCCGACGATTTCTGGCACCCGGAGAAACTGGCACGGCACGTGGCGCATCTGGAGGACAATCCTGCGATCGGTGTCAGCTACTGTCCGTCCGCATTTATGGATGATGATGCAAACTCGTTGGGCTATTTCCAAAACCCCAAGTTGAGTAGCGTAACAGCCCCGGATATTTTCCTGCGCAACCCTGTCGGCAACGGCTCCGTGCCAGTCATTCGACGGGAAGTTTTCCAGGAGATCAGGTTTGTTGAGCCTGACTCAGGGCGCAGCTGGACGCAGTACTTCGACGAGCGCCTGCGGCAGTCCGAGGACATCGAGTGCTGGACACGTATCGCGCTGACAACCAACTGGCAGTTCGCCGGCATCCCCCAGGCGCTGACCAGTTACCGGGTCAACGACGCCGGGCTGTCGGCTAACGTGGATAAGCAGCTGGCGAGCTGGGAGACCTTTGTTGACAGCACCCGTGTCTACGCGCCCGAATTCGTGGCGCGCTGGGGGCAATTGGCACGCGCGTTCCAATTACGCTACCTGGCGCGCCGCGCTGTTCGTTCAGGAGATCCTGTTACCGCCCTGCGCCTGCTGGCAAGAGCATTGATTTCGCACCCTGCCATGTTGGCCCGCGAGCCCGGACGCACCGCCGTAACGGCGGTTTCGGCATTTCTTCAGGCACTGGTACCGGCACGCCATTTTGAGCGCCTGATGCATTGGGGTATGCGCGTCGCGGGCACCCGTCAGCGGCCCACCGCTGCACCGATCTGAGCCCGCCCATGCGTAACTAGCGGGCGAGGTCGCGTGCCCTGGCTTTCTCCGTCTTGTCATAGGCAAGCAGCGCTTTCAATGCGCTCATGGACAGGTCCGGTCCCAGGCCATCGGCCAGACGATAAATTTGCTCGTAGTACCAGCCAATTTTGGCAAAGCCATTCAGCGCCTTGACTAACTTGATCGGCGAATGCGGCCCCAGGATACCGCGGCCAAGACGCAAGTCCTCGTCGACGTCCGGCGCCGCGGCACGCTCGCCGGAGAAGAGTTTCGCCGGGAATGCGGGGTCCAAACAAAAAGGTCGCGCCAGTCCGATCAGGTCCACCTCGCCTCCTGCCACTGCATCATGCATGGCTTTTGCCGAGCGGAAACCGCCGGTCACCATAATCGGCATGGTCGCGATCCGACGCACCGCCGCTGCGTAGTCCAGGAAATACGCCTCCCTGGCTTTGGTGCTTTTTTGCACCTTGTCTGTAAACACCGGCTCAATACCCTCGATGCCGAGCAGCCTCGGCTGCTCGTAATTGCCTCCTGATATTTCCAGCAGGTCGAGACCCTCCTGGTTCAGCAACTCGACCACCTGCAGGCAATCATCAAACGAGAAGCCCCCTTTCTGGAAATCAGCGGAATTGAGCTTTACCGCAAGTGGATACCCGGGGCCCACTTTGGCACGCACCGCTCGCACCGTTTCCAGCAGCAGGCGCGCCCGGCTAGCCAACGATCCGCCCCACTCGTCGTTACGCCGGTTAACCCGCGGGGAAAGAAACTCTGACAACAGGTAACCGTGCGCGCTATGTATTTGTACACCCGTAAAGCCCGTCTGTTTCGCAACACCCGCCGCAAAAGCAAAGCGCGAAATGACGTCGCGGATTTCTTCGCCGGTGAGCGCCCGTGGCTGGCCAAAGCGTCCCCCTGGTAAGGCCACCGGGATATCCGAGGGTCCAACAGGTTCAACAGCGATAAGTTTCGGGGTTTGCCGACCTGCGTGACTGATCTGCATCCACAGGTGCGTACCATCGGCAGTACCGGCCTCCGCCAGTGCCTCCAGCGCCTTGCGCTGCAGCTTGTCCTGCGGCCCGTCGATCGCGATATTGCCGGCCCGCTCCAGGTAGCGTCGATCGACCTGCACGTTACCGGTCAGCAGAATGCCCGCCCTGCCACGGGCCCAACAGCGGTACAACGTGACATGACGCGGGGTGGCCCGATTATGGGCATCCGCCAGCCCCTCCGTCATCGCCGCCTTGCACAGCCGATTCTTAACGCGCGCACCGCAGGGGAGTTCAATCGCGCTCGCGATGCCAGTGCCTGGCTGTGCATTTTCTTCGATCAAGACGCCGCCCTCACGTCAGCCGCGGGGCTCTTCGCTCATTCTGTAGGCACCCTTCAATGTGGCGACATGCTCCCGCCAGACCTTGTCGAAACGCGCGTTGCTGACCGTCGGCCGTTTGATCATGCGTCGCAGTAAAAACTGCTGCCGCTTATTGGTGACGGATTTACTGCAAAGCTGCAATGCATAGCGCGAGAAATCCCGCACTATCACGTCGAAAATCTGGTCCAGCAGGTCATCATCGATTGCGTATATCACGGCATTTTCGATAATCAGCTGCCCATACACGACCAGGGTGAACAGTTCGCCGAGGTTGAGTAGAAAATCGATGTCTTTGGCTTGCTCTTTGGAGGGCCGCGCCACTGCGAGGAACAGCTTGAGATAACGAATCTGCCGCTTGAAGATCCTGGCGTTTGGCAGGCTGACACCTGCATAGGTCTTGCGATAGTCGTGAAAACGAATCTTGCCCAGGTCGCGTGTAGGTCCCTGGTCGAAAAGAAACTCATCGTTTACCGCCTCATCCCGCTGGCCGATCACCGGAAACTGGCCGGGTTTGAAGAAATAATTAGCCATGAACTTGATGATCAGGGCCATATTCACATGTACCGTGCCTTCAAGCTTCGGCAGTGCGCGAATATCGCGTGCCGCCATCTCGAAATACATGTCCTTCTCAAAACCCTTGGCCGCAATAACGTCCCAGAGATGGTCAATGACAGCCTCACCCTGAGTCGTTACTTTCATCTTGACCATCGGGTTGTACAGCAGGTAGCGACGGTCCGTTGCCGAGGCGGCCCGCATGTAATCGGCCGCACGCAAGGCAAACAGCTTCATGGAAACCAGGCGCACAAAGGCATCGACGAAGAGCTGGCGGACATGCGGAAAATCCGTCACCAGGCTGCCGAACAGCCGGCGCTCGCTGGCATGGTCGATAGCCTCGTAAAAGGCGTGGGTGCAGATGCCGATCGAGGCCCAGCCAAGGTTGAACTTGCAGAAGTTAATGGTATTGAGCGAGGCATCCCAGGCCGCCCTGCCGCGGGCCAGGATCTCGTCGTCGGTAATTGGATAATCGTGCAAGGCGAACTCGGCAACGTAGTTCTGCGAGTTACAGACATTCTTGACACACTCGTATTTTTCATGCCCTGGCTCAACCACAAAGAAAACGTAGTCATCCGTGCCGTCGATCTTGCCAAAGGTCGAGACCAGGCCGGCCTTGTTGGCGTTACCTATGTAGTATTTTCGGCCACGTGCAAGATAGGCGCCGTCCGCTTGCGGGAAGAGTTTCATCTCCGACGAATAGATGTCGGCGCCATGTTCTTTTTCCGACAGGCCGAAGGCAAAAACGTGCCCTTCCTCCAAGAATCGGGCAGCCTTCTTTTTGACCTTGTCATTCCGGCTCATCCAGATCGGTCCGAGGCCGAGC
>JBFGOQ010000067.1:0-12197 GCA_041565075.1 Gammaproteobacteria bacterium | reverse complement strand
CTTTCTATGCGCGAGCCTCACTGGGCGCACAGTAATTACCCGCCGATTGACTACCAGGCCATCTCATATTACTCGGCGCCAAAATCGCGCAAGGATGCGCCCAAGAGTCTCGATGAAGTTGATCCCAAGTTGCTCGAAACCTATGACAAGCTTGGGATCCCTTTACACGAGCGGGAACGGCTGGCCGGCGTTGCGGTGGACGCAGTTTTCGACAGCGTCTCGGTCGCCACTACTTTCAAAAAGAAATTATCCGAAGCCGGCGTTATTTTTTGCCCGTTTTCCGAGGCTGTCAAAGAGCATCCCGAACTGATTGAACAGTACCTCGGCACTGTCGTGCCCTACACCGACAATTTCTACGCCGCACTGAATTCTGCCGTATTTACGGACGGCTCTTTCGTATTTATTCCTCGCGGCGTGCGCTGTCCGATGGAGCTGTCCACCTATTTCAGAATAAATGCCGCTAACACGGGCCAGTTCGAGCGCACGCTGATTATCGCCGAACAAGGCAGCCACGTCAGTTACCTCGAGGGCTGTACAGCCCCCATGCGGGACGAGAACCAATTACATGCTGCTGTCGTCGAACTGATCGCCCTGGATGACGCCAAGATCAAGTACTCAACCGTGCAGAATTGGTACCCCGGTGACGAGGAAGGCCGCGGCGGGATCTATAACTTCGTCACCAAGCGCGGTGATTGTCGCGGCAAGAATTCACATATTTCCTGGACCCAGGTCGAAACCGGTTCTGCTATTACCTGGAAATATCCCAGCTGCATTTTGCGCGGTGACAATTCCGTCGGCGAGTTCTACTCGGTCGCAGTGACCAACAACCGACAGCAGGCAGATACCGGCACCAAGATGATTCATATAGGTCGCAATACCCGCAGCACAATCGTGTCCAAGGGAATTTCCGCCGGCCGCGGCCAGAACGCATACCGGGGTCTGGTCAAGGTGCTGGCTTCGGCGGACGGTGCGCGCAACTACACGCAGTGCGACTCCCTGCTGCTGGGCGACAGTTGCGGTGCCCACACTTTTCCCTACATGGAAGTGGCTAACCCCGGCGCACGGGTTGAGCACGAGGCGACGACTTCCAGGATAGGGGAAGACCAGCTCTATTACTGCCGGCAGCGGGGGCTCTCGGAGGAAGACGCCGTCAACATGATCGTCAACGGCTTCTGTAAAGACGTATTCAAGGAGCTGCCAATGGAATTCGCCGTCGAGGCGCAAAACCTGCTCGGGGTCACTCTCGAAGGCGCAGTCGGCTAAGCATTATCGAAGGTATAGACATGTCATCTCCAATTCTGGAAATTAAAAATCTGCAGGCAACGGTCGGCGGCAAGACGATACTTACGGGCCTCGATCTCACAGTTGGCGCGGGTGAGATTCACGCCATCATGGGGCCGAATGGGTCGGGCAAGAGTACGCTCACTCATGTGCTTGCGGGTCGTGAAGGCTACGATGTGATCGGCGGCAGCGTACAGTACATGGGCCGCAATCTGCTGGAACTTCCCGCGGAAGAGCGCGCCCGTGAAGGCGTCTTTATGGCCTTCCAGTACCCGGTCGAAATCCCGGGCGTAAACAACGTTTATCTCCTCAAGGCCGCGCTGAACGCGATCCGTAAACACCGCGGCGAGGTAGAACTGGACGCCATCGAATTTCTCGGGCTGGTGCGGGACAAGATGACACTCATGCAAATGGACGAAAGCTTTTTGAATCGTGCGGTAAACGAGGGGTTTTCCGGTGGCGAGAAAAAGCGCAATGAGATCCTGCAAATGGCGGTTCTTCAACCTACCCTCGCCCTGCTTGATGAAACCGACTCGGGCCTGGATATCGATGCATTGAAGGTAGTGGCCAATGGCATCAATAGCCTGCGACATGAGCAGCGTTCCATCGTATTGGTTACCCACTATCAGCGCCTGCTTGACTATGTAGAGCCCGATCATGTGCACGTGCTCTCTGGTGGTCGCATCGTCAAGTCCGGCGACAAGTCGCTGGCGCTGGAACTGGAAGCACGTGGCTATGACTGGCTGGGCAACGAGTCGGTGCTCGCGTGACCCGCCCTTCCCCCGCTTTGGCCAGCTTCCAGGCGGCCGCCGAGGTGCTCGCGAAGCAGGCAGAGGAACCGGCTTGGCTGGCCGCCGCACGCGCCGACGGCTGGCAAGAATTCGCAAAACAGGGCATCCCTGGTGGGGGTAACGAACGCTGGAAATACACGCGGCTGGCCGCTTTCGAACGCCAGGCGTATGCACTGCCCGGCCACGGCGGCAGCCTTTCCAAAGCCCCGCACAGTGGCAGTTTTGAGGCCCTGGGGGGTCCGAGACTGGTATTTGTAGACGGTTGTTTTGACGCGCATTCGTCGACACTCGAGCACGTTCACGGCCTGCGCGTTGTCAACCTGGCACGCGCCATTGCCGAAAATGACGACGTGGCCAGGGAGTTACTCGGCAACATCGCGCAATCGGAAATGCATCCGTTTGCGGCCTTGAATTCGGCGCTGCTTTCAAACGGCGCTCTGATCGATGTCGACGCCGACGCGCGTATTTCGCAGCCTGTCTACCTGCTGTTGATTTCCTCGGCAGCGCAGACCGCGCTGATCAGCAACCCACGCATTCTACTGAGGGTAGGCGCAAACGCTGCCTTAACGGTGGTCGAACACCACGTCGCCCATGATGGGGCCAGGAACTTTGTGAATGTCGCAGCCGAGGGCAGATTACAAGACGGGGCCCGGCTGGAATACTACTGCGTGCATGACGGCGCTGCTGGCGATTGCCACCTGGGTGCGCTGCACCTGGAGCAGGCGCGCAACAGCCATGCTGTTCATAACAGTGTAAGCCTGGGCGGGCGCATGATTCGTTACGATTTACACAGTCGGCTACTGGGTTCCGGCGCCAGTATCGATATGCGCGGCCTGTACATGGCCGGAGATCGCCAGCATGTCGACAACCACACTTTGGTCGAGCACTGTGCGCCGCACACCTCGAGCCAGCAGGACTACAAGGGCGTGTTGCATGGGCGAGGTCGCGCCGTATTCAACGGCAAAGTTCTGATTCATGAGGGTGCGAGCGGCAGCGTAGCGCATCAGGTAAACAACAACCTGTTGTTGTCAGATCAGGCTGAGGTGGACACCAAGCCGGAACTGGAAATCTACAATGACGACGTAAAATGTTCTCACGGCGCGACGGTTGGGCAGCTCGACAAGGAAGCGTTATTTTACCTGCGCAGTCGCGGTATCGGTGAGAAGACTGCCCGCACCATGCTGACCTTTGCCTTTGCGGAAGCAGTGATTCAAGGGGTGAGCATTGCAACGGTTCGTGAACGCATTGAGCAGACAGTAATTGATCTGTTGCCGGATAGTGATCGAATCCGGAGCTTCACATGAGCACGAGTGCGACCGAGGCGACGCGCATGGCGGTCAAAGGCGCGCCTGATTTCGCACAAGCCCGGGCTGACTTTCCAGCGCTGCAGCAGCAGGTGAATGGACATCCCCTCACCTACCTCGATAATGCCGCGACAGCACAAAAGCCTGCTTGTGTCATCGATGCCGTGGCCAATTATTATCGCCGTGACAATGCCAATGTCCACCGCGGTGTACACGAGCTCAGCGAACGCGCTACCGAGCAGTACGAGTCTGTTCGCGACAAGTTAACGGCGTTTATCGGTGCGGGTTCAAGGCGTGAAATCATATTTACGCGGGGCGCGACCGAGGCCATCAATCTGGTCGCTCAGAGTTTTCTGCGACCGCGCATCGGTGCGCGCGATGAAATCCTGATCACCGGGCTTGAGCACCATTCAAATATCGTCCCATGGCAACTGGTATGCGAACAAACCGGGGCAACTCTGAAAGTCGCCCGCATCGATGACCGTGGTGATGTCGATTTAGAGGAGTTCGACAGCCTGTTGACATCCCGCACGCGCCTGGCGGCATTCAGTCATGTATCCAACGCCCTGGGCACGGTAAACCCGGTTCGCGATATGATCGATGCTGCTCATGCAGCCGGCGTCCCGGTGCTGTTGGATGGAGCCCAGGCCCTGCCCCATATGCCCGTAGACGTTGCCTCGCTCGATTGCGAGTTTTATGCCCTGTCGTCGCACAAAATGTTCGGTCCGACCGGCATCGGTGCCCTGTACGGCAAACAAGCGCTGCTGGCGGACATGCCCCCGTACCAGGGCGGTGGCGATATGATCAGCATGGTGAGTTTCGAAGAGACTCGCTACAACGAATTGCCATTCAAATTCGAAGCCGGCACCCCGAATATCGCCGGCACCATAGGGCTGGGCAAGAGCATCGATTATCTCAGCGCCTTGGGTATGGCCAACATACAGCAATATGAGCACGGCCTTGTTACCCGGGCATTGCGCGAGCTGGAAAAGATTCCCGGTTTGCGGTTGATCGGCCAACCGCGGCAACGCGCGGGCGTGATTTCGTTTGTGCTGGATGGTATTCATGCCCATGACGTCGGCACCATCGTCAATGCCGAGGGCGTGGCAATTCGGACCGGACACCACTGCGCAATGCCGGTGATGCGGCATTTTGGCCTGGCGGCCACTGCACGGGCCTCTTTCGCTTTTTACAATACCGACGAGGACATCGAGCGACTTTGCGCAGCTTTAGCAAAAGCCCGCGAGGTATTTGCCTGATGGATCTAAAAGATCTGTATCGAGACGTGATCGTGGATCACAATCGCAGTCCGCGTAATTTCGGGGCACCCGAGCACGCCGACCGTCGGGCCGATGGTTTCAACCCACTTTGCGGGGACGAATTAACGGTCTACCTGGATCTCGATGGTGACCAGATTACGGACGCCCACTTCCAGGGACAGGGATGCGCTATCTCGATCGCTTCGGCGTCGCTGATGACCGAACAACTCAAGGGACTGAGCGCCGATGACACACGCGCGCTGTTCGAGAAAGTCCATAACATGTTGACCCGTGACGAGGCGGTCAATGATGCAGCAAGCCTGGGCAAGCTCGTTGCTTTGCAGGGGGTGCGGGAATTTCCGTCGCGGGTCAAATGCGCCAGCCTGTGCTGGCATACAGCGGTCGCTGCCCTGGACCGACAGCAGGAGCCGGTTTCAACGGAATAAAAGTTTGCCGCCCATGTATCATCAGAACAGCGAACCGTTTAGCTTGAGCCGTGCCACCGATGCAGTGCTGATCCCTGCCGGCGATCACGTCAACCTGCCTGTCGGTACCATTGGTTACATCACCCAGTCGCTGGGTGGCAGCTTTACCGTCTACGTCGATGGCAGCCTCTTTCGCATTGCCGGCAAGGATGCAGATGCACTTGGCAAAGAACCCCTCGCGGCGCCAGAATTGCCAGAAGACGCTTCGACCACCGACGTTGAAGAACTGGTCTGGGCCCAGCTGAAAACCTGCTATGACCCGGAGATTCCGATAAATATTGTCGATCTCGGCCTGGTCTACAGCTGCGAACTCGGCGACGCAGAGGAGCACGGTCGAACAGTCTCTGTGCAGATGACGCTGACGGCGCCAGGCTGTGGCATGGGTGAATTCCTGGTGGCTGACGTGAAGGACAAGCTGGAGATGATTCCTACAATCAGACGCGCCGACGTTGAGCTGGTATTTGATCCGCCCTGGAACCACAGCATGATGTCGGAAGCTGCCAGGCTGCAAACTGGCATGATGTATTGAGAGGCAAGGAGTCCGTGAACAGCTGGGTCGACGTTACGCCGCGCGACGCGCTGGCGCCGGGTCAATTCGAAACCGTTGATTTCGATGACATCCTGGTGGCTGTATTCAACGTCGCCGGTGAGTTTTTTGCCATTGAAGACGTGTGCACTCACGATGGCGCGGAACTGGCGGGTGGCCCGGTCGAAGGAGAGGTAATCACCTGTCCCCGGCACGGCGCGCAGTTTTCCATTCGCACCGGTGAAGTGCTGGCCCCGCCCGCCTACGAACCGGTACGCACATTTCCGGTGAGAATAGAAAATGGAATCGTGCAAGTGCGCGACGATCGCTGGGATTGACGAATTCAGACCGGGTCGGTAAAGGCCTCCCGGTAGTCTTCAATTGCCGCCATAATTACCGCCTCGGCCTGCGCTCGCCCATAGACTTCCTCGATGCTCACGCCTGACTCTTCGCCCGGTATCCATTTATAGGTACGAAAATAATGCACCAATCGCTCCAGCAGGATCGGTGGCAGTTCCGAAATGTCCTGTGCGGCCCCCCATTGATTGTCTTTCACCAGAACACCCACAATCTTGTCGTCGACTTCGCCGTGATCAATCATGCGCAGGCCGCCGAGGATCCGAACATCCATGATGATATTGGCCCGGTTGATGGGGCGCTCGGAGATGACGCAAATATCCAGCGGATCCTGATCGCCGGGCAATCCGCCCTTCGACAGGTCGCCCACACGGCGTGCGCACAAGGTGCGCGGGATAAAGCCATACAGCGCGGGCGGATGTACCGACGCTCGCTGCGGTCGATCCACCCGTATGTAACCCGACTGCTTGTCGGTCTCGTACTTGACGAGATCGAAGGGCGTCATCTCAATGTATGCTGTGACAATTCCAGGGGCCTTGTCGCCGACCTCAAGGCCGTGCCAGGGATGGGGTCGCCAGGCATGAAAAATTTCTTTGGAATCCATAGCGCAACCGTTTAACCGCCTCTTTTGTTGGCGCGCGGCATTCTAACTGAGGTCGAACCTTATTAGAATCCGGACCAACGGAAGCAATCAGGCATTATCGCCATGAAGACTCTGATTCTCGTGCGCCATGGCAAGTCCAGCTGGGACCACCCCGGCCTCAAGGATTTTGACCGGCCCCTGGCGCGCCGCGGACTGAAAGACGCGCCAGCCATGGCGCAGCGGCTCGCCAGACAGCAAATGATACCTGACGTGATTGTCAGTAGTCCGGCAAAGCGAGCCTTGCACACCGCCACGATTTTTGCCGAGGAACTCGGAATAGACGAGGACCGGCTCATCACGGAGCGACGCATCTACGAGGCCAGCTGGCAGGAGCTGCTCGATGTCGTGCGCGGTCTGCACGACAGCTGGGCTGCGGTGATGCTGGTAGGGCACAATCCCGGCTTCACCAGCCTGGCGCACCGGTTGGCTCCCCGTGCGCCCGCAAATATTCCCACCAGCGGTTGCGCCGTCATCACGCTTGAGGTTGATTACTGGAACGCCGTGCAGGCCCGTCGCGACGCTTCCCTGCTGTTTGATTATCCGAAAAATCCAGATCCATTCTGATCAGACCCGCTCGCCGGCACCTTGTTTTTACTGCGGGTAATTGAGCCTGAGCAGCTGGGCATCCCCAAAACGCGGCAGGGTCAGAATGTATATGCCGGTGTAATCACTTTCGTCTATCGGTTTTGTTTCGACACCGGATAGCCGCTTTATCAATTGGGGTAAGGTATTGCTGTGCCCCACCACCAGCACCATGTCGCCACGGTGATTTGCCAGAATTTCCCGGACCAGTACTTCAGGCTCTTCTGCGTCAATGATGCCCGGTTCGAGGTTCAGCATTTCAGCAAGGGGTACCAGAGTTGCCTGTGTGCGCCGAAACTGGCTGGCGAACAACGCATCGATGCCTGCATCTGCAAACATCCTCGCCAGCAACAGCGCTCTTTCTTCGCCCGCCTCGGTCAAGCCCGGGTCACTGCCGGCATCAGCAAATTTTTCAGCATGGCGCACCAGGATCACCGTAGTGGTGGTGATACTGAGGTACAGCCACAACAAAAGTGCCAGAGTAAGCGCACCCGCCAGGACCGGCATAAGCAGCGGCGTGAAAAAAGTGCGTCGGCGCAGGTTGGGATGGGTTTTCTTCAATGCTTGTCACCGCGGCGTAATTCGGTATCGCTGGCGCGATAGCCCGGCTCCTTATCGACCACCTCGAATTCGCCCTCCAATGTGTCGCTGCTGCCTGGCCGATCACCATCACTGGCCACGGCGCCCCCGAACTGCCACCAGCGCCGGATCGCAACGATAATCCATGCGACCAGGAACACGCCGAGCAAAGCGGCAAGAATCAGGAAACCAAGCACCAGCGCGCTGACAATAACGACAGCACCGGCAACCGCTGCCAGCAGCTGCTGCCCGGGTCCCATTTTGCGGCCACTCAATAAGAATTGTCGATGCTCGTGTGTCATGCCTGGGCAAAATAGTTTTGCAGGTATTCCTCGAATGAGCCGCTGTCTGCAGCCTCGATGTCCTGCTGTCTGGTAAGCGATGTCGCGGCCATTTCGCTGAAAATCTTTACCACTTCCGAAGAGGGCGGCGCCGCCCTGAAAGTCTGATGGTAAGCCCGCGATAATCGCAGGGCAAAATCAAAAAATGAATCCCCTTCGCGGCGCATATCCTCGAGTATCCGCGCCGATGGCGTCAGGCCCGGATCGGCTACTGCCGCCAATCCGGCGCGCACACTGGCCACATATCCGCCGGTCTCATCACCGTCCAGCAATTCTGCCACGGGCAGGAGTTGCTCGCATATTTCAGCGGCCCAAGCGAGCAGTTCTTGCTCTTTGTCGCCGCGCAGCAGTGTTACACCCGGGGCCCGCCCACAACAGGCGGATCTGCTCTGATTAAACTGGTTGGTCTTGCGCTCATTGGCATTGGCCGGCGGACTCTCGCACAGCAGGCAATACAACAACAGGCATTCGACAAAACGCATCGTGCTTTCGCTGATGCCGACCGGGTTGTATGGGTCGACATCAAGTCCGCGGACTTCGATGTATGCCACACCACGTTTGGCCAGCGCCAGGGTTGGTTTTTCGCCCGACAAAGCAATCTGTTTAGGACGCGCAAAACTATAGTATTCGTTGGCGATCTGCAGAACTGATGTGCTTAATTGGCAATAGCTACCATTTTGCCGTGTCCCGATCCTTTCGTATGGCGGGTACGGTGTGTTGATGGCCTTATCCAGCCCTGTTACGTAATCCGCCAGACTGTTGTAACTGATGTTGAGTCGCGCCTGCCCGGGATTGTGATAACCGATATCGCTCATACGCAATGACGTCGCATGGCGGCCGAAGGCTGTTCGATCGTCAAAATCAGACAAGCTCTGCGGACGCCCACCGAAAAAGGATTTGCAAACCGCGGGTGAACTGCCAAACAGGTAGAAAACAAGCCAGCCGACACGTTGCAGGTTCCTGAGCAGATCGAAATAGCGCGCGTCGATATATTCCCGCAGACTCCTGCGGTCGCCCTCAATATCTTTCAGCACCGGCCACAGCGCTACCGGCACGGAGTAATTAAAATGCACGCCCGAAATCACCTGCATTGCACGGCCATATCGATAGGCGAGGCCAAGTCGATATACGTGCTTCATGGTCCCGACATGTGAAGAACCATAATGAGCGATCGGAATTTCGGTATCGCCGGCAAACAGGCACGGCATACTGGTCGCCCACAGGATCTCGTCATCCAGCACGCTGTATACAAAGGCATGGATGTCTCGCAACTGTTGCCAGGCCTGCGCCACGGTCAGCCCTGGCGAGGTGACAAATTCGAGTAGAGCTTCCGAATAGTCAGTTGTGATATGCGGATGGGTAAGGGCTGAACCGAGTGCCTGCGGATGCGTGGTCTGGGCGATATGCCCTGCCGTGGTGACTCGCAATGCCTCGCGTTCGATACCCCTGAGACCGGCCGCAATCAAAGACCGCGCGGCGGGTTCAGCAAGTTGTTGCAGGATTCGGGGACTTACTGGCTTCAATTTGCTTCCTTGTCATTAGTATCCGGGCAAGCACAATTGCGCAAACAGAGTGCCGTGGCGCCAGATTCTAGCGCTCCAGGGAATATTCCAGATCAACGCTTTGATTGACGCCGGATTCTGCCCGCACCGTCCATTTGGAACTGAGGCTGTATCTCAGTTTCAGGGTATTGAGCGGCTCGAACAAGCCTACCCCGTAACTTGCATAAAGTCGCGGTGAAAGATAGCGCCCTATGACAAGTGAAGCCTGCTCGGGGTCGGAACCGCTGGCAATGCCCAGCTCTTCAAATCCAAAGCGCCGTCCCAGCTGCTGCGCGATCAGGCTGCCGCCAGCGCTTGCCAGGCGTGTCGCCGTATCATTTACAAGTTGCCGGTCAGCGTCACCGATATCTGCAAAGGACTGGCCTACCAGCAAGTATGACAGCACCTGCGATGGCGGCATTGACGGATTGGAATACAATGTGATTTCGGGAGCCTTGAGGGTCGCTCTGACCAGGACACCCGCTTCGATATCGTTCCCTGCCTTGCGCGTCGCCATAATATCGAGGCCCGGGTTGGCTAGGGGACCGCCAGTAAACAACAAACGACCACGCCGGATGTCCAGCTCACGCCCGTAGGCAGAATAAGTGCCGTCCACGATCTCCAGCTCACCGGTCGCAGTGCTGACGGTACCTGGCGTGTCCACTACGGTCAGAGCCCCGGCGACACGGGCAGTCAATCCAAAACCATCAAAGAACACGCTGTCGCTGAATTCGACGAGGACTCTGCTGGTAACTGACCAGCTCTGGTCACGTTGCGGTGAATCGACATCCAACATGATCCGTTCGTCTGGTGAGCGTTGGATCGCCGTACTCAAATCCCTTGGTGCGATCCTCGCCTCGCTTACTTTTACGCTACCATCCACCCCGACTGAGCGGCCATCCACAGCAAGCATCAGGTCCGGCGACAACAAAACGCGCGCCTCCGGCAGGTCGCTGGCCAGAAAAGAATCACCCTTGATCGAAAATTGTCCGACTACACTGCCCTCTTTGACTCGCGTCTCGCCTGTCAAAGACAGCACTCCAGGGCCAGAGCGAACCTGCAACTCACCGCGCAATTGGGAACCGAGCGCGTCGAGCCGCCCGGAAATCTTCTCGAGTTTGAGGCCGAGGCTCGGGACCATGGCCTGTCCCTCAGAGAGTTCCACGAAACCTTCCCACTGCGGTTCCCGAACTGTCCCGCCGAGTTTCATCCGCGTCTGCAGGCGGCCTCGGAGCTCGGCCAGATCCGGAAACAGCACTGACAGCACGCCCAGGTTTTCCAGATTTCCGCGCACACTGCCCGCCAAGGGACCATCGACCAGCGACCAGTCAAGCAGTGGCACGCCGAGTTCAACAGTCAGCTCCCGCTGCCCGGGTTCGATCGCTTGCAGGTCCAGCGCCAGCCGGCCATCCTCCAGGCGCGCGCGGCCAATGATTTGTTGAAAGTCCACCAGGATTCGCTGTTCCTCATCCTGTTCCTGCCAGAATCGGCCATCCGTGATTTCGAAACTGGCATTGCCGCGCGGCGATCCCGGTGCGGCGTGAAATGTCGCATCGCCTGAAACCTGGCCCGCGTACAGCACACCGGGAGGAAATAAAAAAGCCAGGTCTGCGAGCGGCAATTGCGTCAGGGCAAGCTCCACCTGGGGTATACGACCTGAGCCAGCGGAAAAATCTGCGCAAATACGACTGGATGATTTCTGCAAGCACGTTTCTGTTAGCTGCCATCGCTCGCGAGACAGGACCAGCGTTGATGATTTGCCCTGGGTCCAGGTTTGTTCCTGCAATCGCAGACGCGTATTGGCGATGTCCCCACGCCATGTACCTTGTGACCAGGCGCCGCTGAAATCCAAGCTAAGATTGTTTTCGTCTGCAGCAATGGCAACGGAACCAGCATGTGAGTGTGCCATCCCTGATGCCGAGATTTGCAATGCAGAAATATTACGCTCACCGGCAACGATGCCGGTGACCTTCGCCTGCAGCGTCGAAGCTTGTCGGTTTCGTGCGTCGAAGCGACCTTCCACTTCGATCTGCTGCAGAGCAAGATCAGCAAAGCGCAGCGCCTGGCCATCGACGCGAACCTGTACATCCGGCTGCTCACGCGTCCCGCTTAAGCGACCTGTGCTGAGAATGGAACCGCTGCCCTGCCCTGTGTAAAGCGCCAGGTCCGGAACCTGTACGCGCCAATTGAAATCGAGTTGCTGGCCCAGCGCGCCGCGCACTTCGGCCGCGGCCCCGCCCCAGGTTCCAGAGAGTTCCACCGATTCGAACCTGTCTTGCACGACCAACAGCCTGCCCTTCGCGCTGATAAGCTGATCGCGCAGCTGCCCGTCGATTTTTGTGATCTGAACGTCCGCTGTAGTGATACCTTCTGCCAGCTGTCCTCTGCCTTGGGCATGCAGGGCAAGTCGGCCCGGCCAGTCAGCCCTGACTGCACCAGGATTCAGGTCCTGGGCTTGCAACTTGAAGGCGAAGTCGCCCGCCCCTGTCAGGGCCAGGGATCCGTTTG
>JBFGOQ010000066.1:0-12348 GCA_041565075.1 Gammaproteobacteria bacterium | reverse complement strand
GGTGCGGAGTTGCAACTGGTGGTCCCGGCACTCCGGCAACTGTGTCGCGACCAGGAAACGCAAGATCAGGCCTACTGGCTGACCTGGATTTCTCCGCCGCATATCCCCTATGCACCGGCGCTGATCACGGCAGGTCTCGATCTGGCGCGGGTGCTGATGGTGCGTACCCGGCGCAGTCGCGATGCCCTGTGGGCGGCGGAGCAGGCCATGCGTTCCGGCACCTGCCGCGCGGTACTGCTGTGGTCGGAACAGGCGGATGCCCGGCACTTGCGGCGCCTGCAGCTGGCGGCCGAAGAAGGCCAGTGCTGGGGCGTTGTATTTCGTCCAGACAACATGAGCGGCCAGGCATCACCCGCGGCATTGCGCCTGCGACTGGTGAGCGATGAAGACAGCACGCATTTCGATCTGCTCAAGGTGCGTGGTGGTCGCCCGGTTTGCGTCACCCGCCCACACCTGTGTTGAAGCCCTGCACGCATGGCATCCCGCGGCCATTCGCTGCCCCTGTTCGACGAACCGTTGCCGGCGCAGGCCGGCGGCGCGCCACCATGCCCCCCGCAGGTCGCCGCAACGCCCGTGGCCCGGTCGGACATGCTGTGGCTGTGTGTGTATCTGTTCGGATTACCGCTCGAAGTTTTTGCACAGCCCGATGACCCTCGCCAGGCCTTCGCAGTCAGCGAAGGCGAGGGTAGCCAGCAGCGCGTGTTCCGATGCAATCAGCTCGCCACTGCACAAGGTGTGCAGCCCGGTCAGTCGCTGAATTCAGCGCTGGCACTGGCACCCGGACTGTTACTGAAATCACGCAGGCCATCACTGGAACAGGCCGCGCTGTTACGGCTCATGAACTGGGCCGGCCAGTTTACATCCCATGTACACAGCGATTTCAGTGATCATCTCCTGCTCGAGGTGCGTGGCAGCCTGCGCCTGTTCGGAGGACTGTCTGCCTTGCGTACCCAGGTGGCGGAGGGTTTCGCCAGCCTGGGTCATGCAGCGTGCCTGGCCGTGGCGCCGACGCCCCGGGCGGCGACCTGGCTGGCTCGTGCCGGGCAGGCAGTAAGCATTGTGGATGTCGTCAGCCTGCCCGCGCGACTGGGAGCCTTGCCATTATCAGCGACGGCCTGGCCACAAAGAGTGCGGCGCAGTCTGCGCGATCTTGGGTTGCGCCAATTGAGTGAATGCCTGCGATTGCCACGGGACGGTTTTGCGCGGCGTATTGGCAAGGCCTATCTGGAGCAACTCGATCAGGCGCTGGGACGCCGTCCGGATCCACGCCCCGCCTGGCGACCGACAGAGCGTTATGACGGCCGGCTGGAATTGCCCGTACCCGTGAGCAGCCACCCGGCACTGTTGCATGCACTTAATCGACTGGTGCGGGAACTGGCCGGTTTTCTGCTGGCGCGCCAGGCCGGCATACGACAGCTGCAGTTGCAGCTGGAACATGCCGATGGGCCGGCCACGTGTTGCACGTTACACCTGTTGCAGGACGAGCGTAATCCGGAACATCTTCTGGAACTTTTGGGTGAGCGCCTGGAACGGCAGGCCCTTGTGGCGCCAGTGATAGCGGTGGCGCTGGCGAGCGACACTTTGCAGGTGTTGGTGCGTCCAGCCGGTAATCTGTTTGAACAACGCGAACGTCAACGTGGTGCACCCATGACCGCGAGCATGCTGGTGGATCGTCTGCGGGCGCGGCTCGGCAGCGATGCCGTACATGGTTTGTGCCTGGTACCCGAGCATCGTCCCGAATCGGCCTGGCGGGTCAGTGAGCCGGGACGGGATTGCCAGGTCAGTCTCGAAAAAGAGCGGCCATTCTGGTTGCTCAGCAAACCACGCTGCCTGACAAGTCGTGCGGGTCGTCCCTGGCTGGACGGGCCCCTGACGCCGGAGTCAGGACCGGAACGCATCGAGACCGGCTGGTGGGATGGCGAAGACGTCGAGCGGGATTATTACCGTGTACGTACCTGCAACGGTTTGTGCCTGTGGGTATTCCGCGAACGGCGCGGCGCCCGTGAGTGGTTCCTGCATGGTGTGTTTGCGTGACGCAGACAAAGCCGGCTTACGCTGAGCTCCACTGCCTCAGTAATTTCACTTTCCTGCGTGGTGCCTCCCATCCCGAGGAACTCGTGGCGCAGGCCATCATCCTCGGATACACAGCGCTGGCCATCACCGATGAATGTTCCGTTGCCGGCGCCGTGCGCGCGCATGTCGCAGCCAAAAATACGCTGCTGCAACTTATCATCGGCAGCGAGTTTCGACTCGCCGACGGCTTGTGTTTTATAGCGCTGGCCACCGACCGCAGATCATATGGGCAGCTGTGCGCGCTCATTACCCGCGGCCGGCGCGCGGCCCCAAAGGGCGAGTACTTGCTCACCCGGGAAGATTTAAAAAATACGCTGCCGGGCTGCGTAGTCATTTACCTGCCGAATTCCGATACCGCAAAACGGCACGAACAGGCACAGTGGATGGCCGATACTTTTGCCGGGCGCGCGTGGCTGGGCGTGGAATTACTGGCTGAAGGAAATGATCGGCAACGCTTAGATGTGTTGTCGGCACTTTCCATGGCTACCCGTCTGCCGATGGTGGCCTGTGGAGATGTGCATATGCATGTACGAGGCCGCCGCGCCCTGCAGGACATGCTGACAGCGATACGTGAAAACACTACGGTAGGCGAGGCGGGGCTCAGCCTGTATGCGAGTGGCGAACGTCATTTGCGGTCGCGAGCAAGGCTCGCCAGGATTTATCCTGGTGAATTGCTGCAAGCGTCACTGCAGGTCGCCGCATGTTGCAATTTTTCCCTGGAAGAATTGCGTTATGAATACCCGGACGAATTGATTCCCGCTGGCGAATCGCCCACCAGTTACCTGCAGCGCCTGACTTTCGAGGGTATGCGTAAACGTTGGCCGGATGGTGTGTCTGGCGCCGTGCGCAAGCAAATCAAACATGAGCTCGCGCTTATCCGCGAGCTCCGCTATGAAGCATATTTCCTGACCGTTTACGACATCGTGCGATTTGCGCGTGAGCGCGACATCCTTTGCCAGGGCCGCGGCTCCGCCGCCAACTCCGCGGTGTGTTTTTGCCTGGGTATCACCGAGGTGGACCCGGCACGCATGGCGATGTTGTTCGAACGTTTTATTTCGAAGGAGCGCAACGAACCTCCGGACATCGATGTGGATTTCGAACACGAGCGGCGCGAGGAGGTGATCCAGTACCTGTATGCAAAGTATGGCCGTGAACGTGCGGCATTAACGGCCACGGTAATCTGCTATCGGGGACGCAGTGCCATGCGCGATGCGGCCAAGGCGCTGGGGCTGGACCCGGTGCAGGTGGATCGCCTTGCACGCACCATGCGCTGGCGGCGCGATGGTTCCATTGATGACGAGCGCATCCGCGAGGCAGGTTTCGATCCTGCGAGTCCCGTCATGCGTCGATTGCTTGTGCTGGTGCGTGAACTGATGGGGTTTCCACGTCACCTGTCTCAGCATGTCGGCGGTTTTGTAATTTCACGCGGGCCTCTGGCAGAACTGGTGCCGGTGGAAAATGCAGCGATGCCTGAGCGCACCGTGATTCAGTGGGACAAGGATGACCTCGATGATCTCGGCTTGCTCAAGGTTGATGTGCTGGGCCTGGGCATGCTGAGCGCCATTCGCCGCAGCTTTGGGCTCATTGCCGCTTACGGTGGTCGTGAGCTGAGCCTGGCCCGCGTGCCGGCGGAAGACCCACAGGTCTACGAGATGATTTCCCGTGGCGAGACCATGGGCGTGTTCCAGATCGAGTCCCGGGCTCAGATGGCTATGCTGCCGCGCTTACAACCACGTTGTTACTATGACCTGGTCATCGAAGTGGCAATTGTTCGGCCGGGTCCCATTCAGGGCGAGATGGTGCATCCTTACCTGCGCCGGCGCCAGGGCCTGGAGCCGGTCAGTTACCCCAGCGAAGAAGTGCGCGGAGTGCTGGCGCGTACGCTGGGGGTGCCAATTTTCCAGGAGCAGGTCATGCACCTGGCGATGGTGGCGGCCGGATTTTCTGCGGGCGAGGCCGACCAGTTGCGTCGTGCCATGGCAGCGTGGAAGCGTCGCGGCGGGCTGGGCCCCTTCGAGGACAAGCTGATTGCGGGCATGCGCGAGCGCGGCTACAGCGAACAATTTGCACGTCAGGTGTTCAACCAGATAAAGGGCTTTGGCGAGTATGGCTTTCCCGAATCCCATGCCGCGAGTTTTGCCCTGCTGGTATATGTTTCGGCCTGGCTCAAGTGCCACGAACCCGCTGCCTTCACTGCAGCGCTTATCAACAGCCAGCCCATGGGGTTTTATGCGCCGGCACAACTGGTACGTGATGCACGTCGCCAGGGTGTCGAGGTCAGGCCTGTGGATGTGCAGGTAAGCGCCTGGGACTGCACGCTGGAAGTGTCGGCAAAAAAACGCCCGGCTTTGCGACTCGGTATGCGCCTGGTCAAGGGATTATCAGATGACGGCGCTAAGCGGTTGATCGCTGCGCGTGGTCAGGCGCGGTTCGGCGATCTGTGTGAACTGGTTGCGCGTACCGGCCTCGATCGCGGCGACCTGGCGGCACTCGCTTCTGCTAATGCTTTTGCCAGCCTCACGGGCAATCGGCACCAGGCACGCTGGCAAGTGCTGGGTGTGGAAAAACCGACAGAACTGTTCCGCACTTTCAGGTTCAGCGAGGGTACGCCCTTGCTGGCGCGCCCCGCTGAGGGGGAAACGGTGGTCGCGGACTACAACAGCATTGGTCTGAGTCTGGCTCGCCACCCGCTGGAGTTACTGCGTGAGCGCCTGCGCGAACAGCATGTCAGCAGCGCCGAAGAGATTTCCCGCATGTCAGATGGCGCGCGCGTCAGGGTCGCGGGACTTGTGATAACGCGCCAGCGACCCGGCACCGCAAGCGGGGTAACCTTTGTGACCCTTGAAGACGAGACCGGCCACATCAATCTGATCGTGTGGCGCAAAATTGCGGAAGCGCAGCGCAAGGCATTGCTGGAATCGCGCTTGTTGACGGTGACGGGGAAATTGCAACGCCAGGACGGCGTGTTGCATGTGATTGCCCAGAGACTGAGTAATCAGAGCAGTTTGCTGGGCAAGCTGCTGGTACGTTCACGGGACTTTCATTAGCCCCGGACAAGCGATTACTCGTCGTCTAGAAAATCGTCGTCGTAAAGGTCTCGTAGTGATTCCTTCAGCCGCTTGCGCTCAAGCAGATTCTCAACCCGCTGCCACGCCGAAGCGCTGCGATTATCCCGGCTCTCGCTATTTTGTGATTCGAACTCGCTGACGATCTGATCCGCATCGAACAACCCGGTATCCATGGGGTCGCCGTCCATCGCATCATCGTCGAGTCCTGCCTGGTCACGGTCGCTCATGTTCTCGTCTCCCGAAAAGACCACCCGAAGCCGGTATCCCGGCACGCCAGTCGATTGCACACAACCCTAATATCCCTAAACTTTTTGGAATGCAAGGGCTTGGAACACGTTCTGAGAATCAGCTGGATATAAGGCCGTTTGTCACCGACCGGGGGTGGCGGGCAAGGCAGGCCGGGCCGCCGGCGAGCGGCCGTCAGCGAATCAGGTCGTTGAGATTGAAAATGGGCAGTAATAGCGCCAGGACTATGATCAGCACGAGCACGCCCATGAGCAGGATCAGGGCAGGCTCCAGTATGCCCAGCAAGGTGGCAATGAGCGAGTCCATTTCCCGTTCCTGGTAACTGGCCGCGCGTTCCAGCATAGCCGTCAATTCGCCACTGGATTCACCGCTGGACACCAGGTGGATGGTCATGGGTGGGAAGAGCCTGCTGGTTGCCAGCGATTTGCCGATAGGCGCGCCTTCGCGCACCCTGCGGGCCGCCTCTGTTACCGCTTCGCGCATTGGGATATTGGTGATGACCGCGCCTGAAATCCGCAAGGCCTCCAGCACGGGCACGCCACTGCCGGCAAGAATATTCAACGTACGCGTAAAGCGTGCGGTATTAAAGCCACGAATCATTCGGCCCATGAGTGGCATCTGCAAGAGCATCAGGTGCCAGCTGCGACGCGGCCCGGGCTGCCGCAACAATGCACGCAGGCCGAATACGAGCAGGGCAACGGCCGCAAGCAGCCACAATCCATTGTCACGCACAAAATCACTGAGGCCGATCAGGCCCCTGGTCAGCGGCGGCAGCTCCTGTCCGATGTTGTCGTATACCCCCGTAACTTTGGGTACGACGTAGGCCAGCAGCAAGGTTACGATGCCAAGCGCCATTACCGTGAGGATAACCGGATAAATCATCGCGTGACTTACACGCTGCTGCAGCTGTTGTCGTGACTCGGTGTAATCGGCCAGTCGCTCCAGCACTCCATCGAGATAACCTGACTGCTCGCCCGCCGCAACGGTGGCCCGATAGATTTCCGGAAACACATGGGGAAAATCATTGAGCCCGTCCGCGAGGGTATGCCCTTCCATCACGCGCGCTCTGACGCCCAGCAGCATGCTTTTGATCCGGGGCTTTTCACTTTGTTCGCTGACTGCCTGCAAGGCTTCTTCCAGCGGCAGACCGGACCGCACCAACGTTGCGAGCTGGCGGGTAAGCAAGGCAAGATCCATGGCGCCGATGCCGCGCCGGAAACTGAAGGAGCCATGGCGGCTTCTTTCCTTTTGTGAAACCTCGGTGATAGCGAGTGGCAGCAGGCCCCGTTCACGCAAAACTGCCCGCACACCCTTCGCCGTATCACCCTCCAGCAGGCCTTTGCGTTCCTTGCCGGACTGATCGAGAGCCGTGTACTCGAAAGCGCCCATCAGTCCTCGCGTGTGACCCGCAGCACCTCTTCTATCGTGGTCACACCGGAAAGCACTTTGTGCCGGCCGTCATCGCGAATGCCCGGGAATTGCTGGCGCGCGTGACGCTCCATCTGCAGTTCGCTCGCGCCGTCATGAATCATGCCACGTAGTTCGTCGTCCACGGCAATCAGCTCGTAGATGCCGGTACGGCCCGAAAAGCCACTCTGATTACAGCTGTCACAACCTTTGTAACGGTAAAGCGTCGTGTGTGCATGCGCTGGCAGGTTGAGAATCTCGACTTCCCGCGCATTGGCTGTGTATGGCTCTTTGCAATGTTTGCACAGCACCCTGACCAGGCGTTGTGCCAGCACGCCTATGAGGCTGGAGGATAAAAGGAAGGGCTCCACACCCATGTCGCGCATGCGCGTTACGGCGCCGACGGCTGTATTGGTATGCAGGGTGGACAGGACGAGATGCCCCGTCAGGCTGGCCTGCACGGCAATTTCCGCGGTTTCAAGGTCACGGATCTCGCCCACCATGACGACGTCCGGGTCCTGGCGCAGAATCGCCCGCAAGCCGCGAGCGAAAGTCATTTCCACCTTGGTATTGACCTGGGTCTGGCCAATACCATCGATGTAGTACTCAATCGGATCCTCGACCGTCATGATGTTGCGGCTGTTGTCATTAATACGCTCCAGACCTGCGTACAGCGTGGTGGTCTTGCCCGATCCGGTGGGCCCGGTCACCAGGATGATGCCATGGGGTTTATGGATGAGTTCGTCCATACGCTGTTGCGCACGAGAATCCATGCCCAGGTTTTCCAGATCCAGCCTGCCGGCCTGCTTGTCGAGCAGACGCATGACCACCCGCTCGCCGTGTCCGGAGGGCAGAGTCGAGACGCGCACGTCAACCGCCCGCCCCGCGATCCGCAGCGATATGCGGCCATCCTGCGGCAGCCTTTTCTCGGCGATATCGAGCTTCGACATGACCTTGATGCGGCTGACTATCAACGGCGCAATCGCACGCCGATACTGCAACACTTCGCGCATGACGCCGTCTACCCGGAACCGCACGACCAGCCGGTTTTCGAAGGGCTCAATGTGGATGTCAGACGCGTTTTGCTTCACGGCTTCAGTCAGCACGGCGTTGATGAGCCGAATGATGGGTGCATCATCGTCGCTTTCGAGGAGATCTGCAGGTTCGGGCAGCTGCTGCGCAACTTCAAACAAGTCGAGGTCTTCGTCCAGCCCCTCCATCTGCATCGCGCCGCTGGACCTGCCCTCATAGGCTTCCTGGAGCATGCTGTCGAAGGTATCGGCGTCAACCTGTCGGACCAGAATGGGGCATGCTGCGAAGCGCCGAGCCTCGGCAATGCTGGTGGGTTTGACGCCCTCGCGGCAGACCACCTCGAGTCGCTCACCGACGAAATCAGTAATCAGAATGCCGTGCCGCTTGGCAAAGGCGAAGGGCAGGGTATTGGGAACCTT
Source organism: Gammaproteobacteria bacterium (assembly GCA_041565075.1). Lineage (GTDB taxonomy): Bacteria > Pseudomonadota > Gammaproteobacteria > Steroidobacterales > JABDLF01 > JABDLF01. Next base: position 4,103 of record JBFGOQ010000066.1, on the reverse strand, counting down.
GCGCGCTGTGGACTCGCTGTCGGTGCCGGCCGGGCGGCTGACAGGCTCAGCGTCCATCGTCGGTTTCTGTTTCCGATTCGGGCAGGGCTTCGCCACCGCGCCCACGTGTATATTCCTCGATCGGCGGCAGCATCGGACGTTTTTCAAAAGGCATCAGCGAGACACTATCGTCCTGGGTGCCCAGTTGAACGTCACGCATGCTCTGGTATTTCGAATTGGTTTCGATGAACGCGTCGTGTTCGTCGCGCATAATTTTGACTCGGATAAACACCATCAGGTTGCGCTTGATCTTGCTGGTTGATCGCGAGCGGAACAAGTTGCCCAAAACCGGGATGCTGCCAAGTACCGGCACTCGCGAGTCACTTTCCAGCAGACTTTCGTCGATCAGGCCACCAAGCACGATGATGCCACCGTCCTCGACGATTACGTTGTTATTGATAGTTCGCTTGTTGGTAATCAGGTCTACAGCGCCGGTCGAGCCCTGGCTGATACTGGATACTTCGAGTGCGATGTCCATGATAACCGCATCACCTTCATTGATCTGCGGTGTGATGGTCAGCTTGGTGCCGACGTCCTGCCGATTGATGGTCTGGAAAGGATTGACTGTCCCGGTCGTGCCCGTGGCATTTGAAAAACTGCCCGTCAGGAATGGCACTTCCTGACCGACGTTTATCTCAGCTTCCTCGTTGTCCATGGTGACAATCGACGGTGTGCCAAGAATGTTGGTGTTGGCATCACCCCGCAGTGCCCGGATCAGAGCGGCCCAGTTTGTCCCGGTCTCCTCGAAGCGCCCGACTGCATAACTGAGTCCGTCGGGCAGCTGCGCCAGTGCGGAGGTCAGGTCACCGCCTGCAACTGCGCCAGCCAGTTGCGCGGCACCAGGACGCGTTTGGCCGTCAAAACTGGTGGCGCCTGCGCCGGCGTCGGTGTTGGCGCCATCGACGATCCAGGTGACCCCCAGTTCGCTGGACTTATCCGAGGTCACATCCACGATTATTGCTTCCACCAGCACCTGTGCCCGTCGAATGTCCAGTTTGTCAATTACCGCCTTCAGCGATCGCATAATCTTTGGCGGTGCTGTAATAACCAAGGCATTCGTCTGGGCGTCCGCCCAGATGGTGGTCGTGGCCTGCGCGCCACCCTGCTGACCGCTTTGCTGACGTTGACCGCTGGCCGCCTGTTCATTGAGTTTGGTCGCAAGTTCCTCGGCATTGGCGTATCGCAGATAAATCACCTGGGTGTTGCCACCTTCTTCGAGCGGCGTATCCAGATGCGCCAGCAAGGCACGCAGGCGCAGCCGGTCGGAGCGGTCGCCACTGATCAGGATGCTGTTGGTCCGGTCATCGGCAACGATGCTTACGGGCGAGCCCCCGGTGGCCGCGGCGTTCGAGGCCTGATTGAGCGTAGTAAGAATCCGCACGAGATCACCGGCAGAGGCATGCTGCAAAGGAATTACTTCGATTTCTTCGTCTCCGGACTGGTCGATCCTGCGGATGATCTTGGTCAGCCTGGCGACGTTCGCGGCCCGATCCGACATGATCAGCATGTTTGATGGTGGATGTGCCACCAGATGGCCATATTGCGGCACCAGTGGTCGCAGAATCGGTACCAGCTGCGCAGCGGCCACGTTTTTGATTTGCAGAACCTGAGTGACGATTTCATCTTCGCCACCGGTAAATTGACGGGGCAGGTCGTTGCCTGGCATTTGTCGCGCATTGTTGCTCGGCACAATCTTTATGACGGGCCCGGATGGCACGGCGACAAATTCATGAACCTGGAGAATGGACAAGAATGTTTCGTAAAAGGCACTCGGCGTCATTGGATTGCTGGAAGTCAAGGTGACTTCGCCGCGCACCCGCGGGTCGACAATAAAACTTTTCCCGGTAGCTTCGCCTACTGCTTCGATCACGCTGCGGATATCGGCATCCTTGAAGTTAGGCGTGATGGTTGCCTCCTCTGCAGCCCACAGCGGGCCCGCGCTCAGCATCAGCAAGGCTGCCAGGAGCATGGTGGCAAATGGCAACCGCCATCTGACTTGGTGTTCACTATCTGCGAAATAATCAAATTGTGTTTTCAAAGGATTGCCTCGCGAAAAGTGTTCATTCGTCCATGCGCAGTGTCAGGGTCTGGGTCTGGCCGCTGCGCTGTACCGTCAGATTTATGACATCGCTTTCGGTTATCTGTTTCAACAACTGCTGGCCCTGAGACGGATCGTTCAAGGCATTTCCGTTAATTTCTGTGACGAGATCCCCTGGGCGCAGACCAAGTTGCACAAATTTCTGCCGGTCACGGCCGGGGTAAACCCGATAACCAAGTTGCTGACCATTGGCGAATACCGGCTGTGGCCTGATGATATCCGTAATCTGCGCCGGGTTGGTCATCAACTGCTGGCGCAGAGCGCGCATTCCCTGAGTCCCGGACGTGCTGCGCGTGGTGCGCGCGGCTGTGCGCGTCTGGCTGCCTGACTTCTTGTCCAGCAGGGTTTTCAAAGTCAATGTCTCGAACTTGCCCGCGCGGCGCAGCAAGACTCTGTCGGCGTGGACCGAGTACAGGCTGGCATTGCCAGGTAGGCTGTCGCCGACCCAGTAGACCTTGTCGCCACTGCCGCCGCTTTCGCCGATGATTGCAAAAGCCCGGGATTGTTCCCGGTCAGCAACTGTTCCCTTGAGTACCAGCTTGAGGCGCGTCTCGGGTGCTTCGACGACCTCGGTGGGCTGTACCGGCTGATCCGTTGTCTGGTAGGCCCCGAACAGATTGGCGCCCACGATCACACTGGTATTCACGCGACCGGGCCGGCTGGAAACCGCCGGGCTTGCTGCCGGTCCGACGGCAGCGACCGATGGCTGCTCATTGCGTGGCCACAACGTCCACACCAGGTCTGCCAGCAGCCACGCCAGCAGCAAGACGAGGATGAGTGCGACCCACGGTGGCAGGCGCGCCGAGGCCCATTCGAGGTGCTGAGTGGGCGTCATCTGGCCAAATGCTTTTAAATGTGAGCTTAGCTCCATAATCTGGCTATATCGCGGGGCCTCCGGATAATCGCGCCATTATCTAAGGTGTGGGCAGGGTATGGCACCCGGGCATGATAAGTTGTGGACCCTGCATTGCTCAAGTGCTTTGCCCGAATTATTTCGTCAAATCAGCGACCTGAACTTATTCCTTTAGATTGCGCATTAACCGTGATATATAAAGCCCCGAACCCATTCAAGGACGTGGATTGAACATAAGCCTCGTCATCCGCCTGGCGATCAGCCTTGCGCTGTTGTTGCCATTTCTCGCCCACGCCCTGGGCTACATGCCCTTAACTTTTGTCGACCGGCTCGAAAACATTGCCTATGACGCGCGCGTTATTGTCTCGATGCCGCGCACCAAGGACGATCGTATCGTCATAGTCGATATCGATGAACGGAGTCTGGAGGCTGAAGGTGGCTGGCCCTGGCCGCGCGACAAATTCGCCTTGCTCGTAGACCAGTTATTTGAAAAGTATCGGGTCCGTGTCGTCGGTTTCGATATCGTCTTTCCCGAACGCAGTCGCAGCGAAGATCTGCAAGTGCTCGAGAACTTGTCGCGGGGCCCGCTTGGCGACGACGAGACTTTTCTTGCCGAATTCGAACGCTTGAAGCCAATGCTAAAGCGCGACGAGATGTTCGCTGACAGCCTGCGCAACCGCGACACAGTTATGGGTTACCTGTTTCGCTCGACGGTCACTGAAAACGAGGCCCAGGCGCTCGGCATGTTGCCACCGCCGGTGATTCCGGCGGCAGAGGATCGTACGAATATTGTTGTGCCCGAACCGGCGGGCTATACGGGCAACATACCCATATTACAGAGTGCGGCCGCGGGTGGCGGATTCTTCGAAAACGAACTGCTTGATGTCGATGGGGTATTCCGCCGGGTACCCATGCTGCGGAAGTTCAAAGGCGCATATTATGAATCTCTGTCGCTGGCAGTCGCGCGCAAGATGCTTGGCGACCCGCCGGTGGTTTTCGAGTTTCACTCAGGGCAGGCCGGATCCCGCGATAACCTCGATCTGGAAGCATTGAGAATTGGTACCCAGCGGATTCCGGTTGATGGTCAACTGGGGGTTCTCATTCCTTACCGGG
>JBFGOQ010000065.1:0-12576 GCA_041565075.1 Gammaproteobacteria bacterium | reverse complement strand
CTTCGAGGTCACGCGCCTGATCCTCGATATACCCGGATTCAATTGATTGCATGGCAGCACCGACACATGAACTTCACCGAGACCTTGAAAATGAACATCCTGAACCGTAACAGCATCCTGTCGTTCGTTGCCGGATTATCCCTTGGCCTTGCCACCGCGCAGGTCGCACGAGCCGATGACATAGAAATCTTCACGGGTGATGCCAGCCTGGCGTCAAGCATCACGCCCAACGTGCTGTTTATCATTGACACCTCGGGCTCCATGCGCAGCGAGGTCAGGACCCAGTCAACTTTTGACCCCTCGGAAACTTATGCCGGTGACTGCGACGCATCGCGAATTTACTGGTCCGAGGACAGCAACGATCCGCCGGAGTGCGACGAAGCTGACGAGTGGTTCGCCCAGGCTGCGCTGCGCTGCCAGGTCGCTGCGGGCCAGCTCAATCAGCAAGGTCTATCCACACTCGACTACTTCGCACAGTACGGCGAAGAAAGTAGCAACAACAGCTGGAAGCAACTGGACGCAGATGACAATGATGGGCTGGTCGAATGCGCGGCCGACAGCGGCCAGCATGGCAATAATGCCGGCGATGCCGCAGTCTACGCTGCAGACGGTGACAACGGACCCTGGTCAACGGATGCGGCGCAGGAAGTCTCTTGGGGTAATGGCAATACCGACACCCGCTATGTCCTGTATACCGGCAATTACCTGAACTGGACTGAAAGCGCTATCAACCAGACGAGCACCCGCCTCGAGGTGGTGCAGGATGTGACCAACGATTTGCTGGACAACCTGACCGATGTCAATGTCGGCTTGATGCGTTTCAGCAATAACGGTGGCTGGGGTGACGCAGCCGCCGAGGGCGGTCAGATCATCCATGCGATTGAACCCGTAGAACTGGGCCGGGCGGCCATGCAGGCGAAAATCAACGGCCTGGCGCCTTCGGGCTGGACGCCGCTCGCGGAATCGATGTACGAAGCAGCACTTTACTACCGCGGTGAACGCGTAGATTACGGGCGCAACTCCCGTGGCAACAACCGGGAGCTGTTGCCCAGCGTGGCCGAATCCCGGACGGGGCCCGGCGACGACGGCGGAGATTTTTACCTGAGCCCGGTGCCGGCAAATGCTCTGTCTTGCCAGAAAAACTTCATTGTCCTGCTCACGGACGGTGAACCAACCCGGGACAACAGCGCCGACGCCAAGGTGGCTGCGCTGAATCCCCCGTCATTCGAGAGTGCCACGGGTCGCACGTCCTGCGATGGTAACGGCTCGGGTCGCTGTCTCGACGACGTCGCTGAGTACCTGTTCGAGGCCGACCTTAACGACGACAGCAGCGACGGGCGCCAGAACGTTGTCACCTACACCATTGGGTTTGCGATCGACCTGCCGATACTCGAAGAAACTGCCCGACGTGGCGGCGGCGAATATTTCACTGCAAACGACGCCAAATCGCTCGAAAATGCCCTGCTCAATATCGTCACCGAGATCCTCGATGACAACACCACCTTTGTCGCTCCCACGGTATCGGTCAATGCCTTCAACAGGATCCAAAACCTGAACGACTTGTTCATTGCGGTATTCCAGGCGAACAACACGCCCTTGTGGAATGGCAACCTGAAGAAATATCGCATGGCTGGCGACCAGATTGTGGGCGCCGACGGTACGACGCCGGTAGTGGACCCCAATACGGGCTTCTTCGCTGACACCTCTCAGAGCATCTGGGCTTCTCGCGTGGACGGCGCCGAGGTCAAGATCGGCGGAGCCGCTAATCTGCTTGGCGATCCGGCCAGCCGTAATGTGTATAGCAATCTCCAGGGCGACACCAATGTCAGCCTGGCCGACGCCGCCAATCACTTGCTGGAAGGCAACGCTGCGCTGAGCGATGCCTTGCTGGCGATCGGTGCTGCCGGCGACCCAAGCCGCAGTGACCTGCTCAGGTTCGCGCGGGGTACTGACCTGTTCGATGATGACCGGGATGGTGATGTTACGGACTCGCGCCAGTTCATGGGCGACCCCTTGCATGCCAAGCCCGTTTCCATAGTCTACGGCGGTTCAGCCGGGTCGCCTGATGCCGAGGACGCGGTCGTATACCTCACCACCAATGAAGGTTACCTGCACGCGGTGGACGCCAAATCCGGTCAGGAACTCTTTGCGTTCATCCCCCGGCAATTGCTGCCGAAGCTCAAGACCTGGTACACCAATGATCCATCACCTTTTAAGGGCTACGGACTGGATGGCGACATCAGGGCCCGAATAGTCGACCGCAATGCCAACGGTGTTGTCGAGGCCGGGGCCGGCGACAAGGTCATCCTGTATTTCGGCATGCGGCGCGGCGGCAATCGGTATTTTGCCGTGGACGTTACCAACCGTAACGCGCCAAAACTGCTCTGGACCCTGGATAACAGCGACCTGCCGGGGCTCGGCCAGACCTGGTCCATGCCCATGGCCGCCAAGGTTGACATTCAAGGTGCGACCCAGAACACCGATCGCGCTGTGCTTATTTTCGGTGGTGGTTACGACGCCTCCCAGGATAATGTGGCGTACTCCACCGACACTATGGGCACCGGCATCTACATGGTGGATGCGGACAGTGGCGCCCTCCTCTGGCGTGTTGGCCCGGATGCGGCTGCCACCTTGCAAATGCCGGCAATGAACAATTCGATTCCGGCCGGTGTGCGTGTGCTGGATATGAACAGTGACGGTTTCGCCGACCGCATGTACGTGGGCGACATGGGTGGCCGGCTGTGGCGCTTTGATATTTTCAACGGCCAGCCCGCAACTACCCTGGTCAGGGGTGGCGTGATGGCCTCATTGGGCGCGGCTGATGTCAATACTCCCAGCGTGGATGAGAACCGGCGCTTCTACAATACGCCGGACGTTGCTTTGATTCGCCGTGAAACGGGCAGCTATCTCTCAGTATCGCTGGGTTCCGGTTATCGTGCGCATCCGCTGGATAACCAGACGGAAGACAGCTTTTACTCGATCCGGGATTACAATCCGTTCCGCCAGCTGTCGGCGGGCGATTACGCGGCGATAGAGGCAGATAAAGTCACTCACGATGACCCGCGTCTTGCCGACATCACCGGCAAAGCGGGCAAGACCGCACCAACCGTGCCGGCGGGCGCCGCAGGCTGGCGACTCGATATGGCTCCCGGTGAAAAGGTGCTGGCGCAGTCACGCACCTTCCAGGAAAAAATCTTTTTCACATCATACTCACCACAATCAGGCGGCAATGCCAAATCCTGTGTACCTCAGCGTGGCAGCAACAAGCTTTATATTGTCGGGGTCGAAGATGGCAAACCGCCTTACAATCTGGACAAGGTCGGCAGTGACGATGAACTGACAATTGAAGATCGGGCGCAGAATCTTGCTCAGTCCGGTATTGCTCCGGATGTCACATTCCTGTTCCAGACAGATCCCAACGCGGATCCTGAGGGCATCAACAAGGTGGCTGGCAGTTGCGGCACTGCCGCGGGCGTGCGCCCACGGTGCCTTGTCGGTCTCGAGAGTTGTCCGGCCGACTTCTGCAATGCGCCGGTCAGGACCTTCTGGACACAAGACGAAGCCACCGAAGACCAGTAAACTAGGGGCACCTGTGATATGGACGGGAATTCTCTATGACCACCCAGGCCGACCGGCGTCCGACGGCGCCCACATCAAATGGCGCTGCACGCGGCTTTACGCTGATCGAGCTCATGGTGACCATTGCTATCGCCATCATCCTGATCAGCATCGCCGTGCCAAACTATCGTGCCTATGTACAGCGCGCAAATCGCAGCGATGCAACCGCCGCACTGTTGCGCCTCGCCGCTGCGCAGGAGAAGTTCTACATTCAGAACAATACTTATTCCACTGACCTGAGCGCCGCGGGTCTCGGCATGCCCAGCACCAATAATGAATACTATGACCTGTCGGTCGCTGCGGGGGCCGGTGGTTTGACCGTTGGCTACACCGCAACGGCGACGGCCAAGGCAGGCGCACGCCAGGCTGATGATGCCGACTGCCAGAGTTTCACGATCAACGAGCGCGGCGTGCGCGGATCCTCGCCCAAGCCACCAGAGACTTGCTGGAAATAGCCGGGCGTATCAGCCCGCTCTGCGCAATATTTTCGGCAAGGTAAAGACCACGTTCTCGGCGCGGCCCGGTAATTCGCTGGGCGCCTCGCCGCCCCATTCTTCCAGCCGCGCGACCACTTGCCTGACCAGCAGCTCCGGTGCCGATGCGCCTGCGGTCACGCCTACTGCTGTGACGCCATCGAACCACTGCCGCTGCAGATAATCCGCGCCGTCAACCAGGTAACCGGGTTTGCCGGACTTGTGGGCGAGTTCGCAAAGCCGGTTTGAATTCGAACTGGCCTTCGAGCCGACGACCAACAGCACGTCACAGCGCTGCACCAGCGCCTTGACTGCATCCTGGCGATTCTGCGTGGCATAGCAGATATCTTCCTTGCGGGGACCTGTCAGCATCGGGAAACGACGTTGCAAGGCTTCGATGATCTCGGCCGTATCATCGACGGACAGGGTGGTCTGGGTGACAAATGCGAGCCGCTCCGGATCGTTTACTTGCAAACCGGACGCATCCATAACTGACTCAACAAGATACATGCGCCCGCCCGAAGTAGCGTCGAACTGTCCCATAGTTCCCTCCACCTCGGGATGCCCGGCATGCCCGATCAGGACGACTTCCCGCCCCTCGGCCGAATACCGGGCCACTTCCATGTGGACCTTGGTTACGAGCGGGCAGGTGGCATCAAATACCTTGAGTTTTCTGCCGGCAGCCTCCTCATGGACACTTCTTGCCACACCGTGGGCACTGAAGATCACATGCGCATTTTCCGGCACATCTTTCAACTCGTCCACGAACACCGCACCCTTCTTGCGCAAGCCATCGACCACGAACTTGTTGTGCACCACTTCATGGCGCACGTAAACGGGCGCACCGAACAATTCCAGCGCGCGTTCCACGATTTCGATGGCGCGGTCCACACCGGCACAGAAGCCACGGGGATTGGCGAGAATTATCTTCATACGTTTGTCTCTATAAGCTGCCCTGCATTGTAGCGCATTGGCAGTTTCTCTGGCCTGCCGGATTGGTGTGCCCCACGACATCACTTACCTGCCAAAAGTCGTATAGGTGCAATGCAGTCGTGCACGGCAGATACCCGGCGCTTGTCCCTCACCGCTCCTGGAAAAACCGGCGGCTTATCGATGCCGAAAAGATACGGCGATTTGAATTATGGAAAATTCCTTCCATCTACAATAGCAAGCCGCCTGTCAGAAAGTTATTAAAAACAATAAGTTATAAGATTATTTATTTACGAATATGTGAGGCTGATCACGCACTGTTCTCTCGCCGATCCGTAATCTCGTGGGCATGAATTACGGAGCACCCACAGTGATCAACCGACAAAGCGGAATGACCCTGGCCGAATTACTCGCCACCTTGGCGATTGGCACGATCCTGATCAGCATCGGCGTACCCAGCTACCAGGGCCTGGCACTGAGCAACGCTCAGACTGCCAGTGTCAACGAGTTTGTGGCGGGTCTTGGTCTCGCCCGCAGCGAAGCGATTACCAGAAATGTTCGGGTGACCGTGTGCACCAGCAAGACCGGCCTGGCCTGCGACGCAGCGGCCAACTGGAACGACGGCTGGTTGCTGTTTGCCGACAATGACAATGACGGCACGCTCGACGCCGGTGAACCGGTCATCAAGGCGACGGGCGAATCCCGCAAGCTTACCGCCAAGAGCAGCCAGTTTGCCGACTTCATCACATTTCGGCCCAACGGACGGGCCATGGCTGCCACGCCTCGGGATAACACGGGGCAATTTACTTTTTGCGACAAGCGCGGCGCGAGCTACGCCAAGACCGTAATCATCGAGACCAGCGGTCGGCCGCGCGCTTCCAAATACGATATTAACGGAGGCACGCCGTCATGCTAAGCCCTGTAATCAGCACGCCAGTGCGACCGTACCCGAACTCCAATGGCGGCTTCAGCCTCATTGAAGTCCTGGTGAGCGTCCTGGTTTTTGCCGTTGGCATCCTCGGAACTGCCTCGCTGCAGACCGTCGCCAAGCGCGCCAACTTTGACGCCGTTCAGCGCACCACGGCCTCGCAGCTTGCCTTTGACATTTTCGAGCGCATGCGCGCGAACCCTGACGGCCTGGCCTCTTACCTCGCCGCTCCGGGAGCGGCACTGGGCGTCAAAAACGTCATGGCAATGCCACTCAAGGATTGCAAGGCTTCAACCTGCACGCCGCAGGAACTGGCCAGCAGGGACCACTGGGAATGGCAATTGTCTCTGAACGGCGCGCTCGAGCTCAAGAACAATGCAAATTCCGGCGGCCTTGCCGATGCTACCGCCTGCGTGACCGGGCCTGCCGATGGCTCGAGCGGCTTGTACGCCGTGACCATCGTCTGGCGCGGCATCAGCGAAGTGCCCTCGGCACAGGCTGTGGCTTGTGGCGCCGGCAGCGGCCTGTATGGCAGCAGCGATGAATACCGGCGGGTCATGACAATTTCCACTTTTATCAACGTTGACTGATCGGAGCGATGATGAAATCAACAACCCAAAAACAGGCTGGCATTTCCATGATAGAGCTCATGCTGGCCATGTTGATCGGTCTCGTTCTCATGCTCGCCATGGTTTCCCTGTTCACCCAGAATCGGGCCAGCTTTAAGCAAAATGAGCGCATCGCACGCATGCAGGAAGATGCCCGCTTTGCTTTGAATGAAATGTCTCGCGACCTCACGATGACAAACTTCTTTGGCGAAATGATCGATACCAGCCTGGCCGTCCAGGACGGCAGCCTCGCCGTCACCACCGACTGTGGTCCAGCCGCCACGCCCAGTTGGATCTATGAAGTTGGCAGTTATCTGACCCAGGTCGACAACGCCACCGGCGCCACCGCGGCGGCCCAGTTCGGCTGCGTAAACGCCGGCGAAGTGGTTGCGGGCAGTGACCTTATAGGGGTTAAACGCACAGCTGGTAATACCACCGCAACTCTCGCCAACAACACGGTTTATCTGAAATCCAACGGTGTCGTCGGCCTGCTTCTCAAGCATCCGGAAAACTCCCCACCGGCTGCGCCGGTTCCGGCCCCGTTCGACCACTGGGAGTACACGCCCACCATTTACTACGTGCGCAATTTTTTCCAGGTGGCCGCTGACCAGATCCCGACCCTGTGCCGCAAGTTTCTGGACACGACCGGCGCTGTGCCGACGGTGACTGACGATTGCCTGGCCCCGGGCATTGAAGATATGCAGATCGAGTTCGGCCTGGACACGGACGCTAATGGCACGGCAGACCGCTACGTAAACGCCCCGACGGCAGCCCAGCTGGGCCAGGTCATGTCGGTCAAGATTTATCTGTTGGCCCGCAGCATCGAAGCCGATCAGCATTACACGAACGACAAGACGTTCCAGTTGAGCAACAAGCCTGCCTATAAGCCCGACGATAATTTCTATCGCCGGGTATACAGCACGACCGTATTACTGCGGAACATCAAGAACCTCAGGAACCTGGGAGTCTGATCATGAATCATGTAGCTGATTTTTCCAGACAAAAGGGCGCAGCACTTTTCGTTTCGTTGATGTTGCTGCTGGTGATAACCCTTTTAAGCGTATCCGCTCTGCGCAGCAGCCGCCTGGAACTCAGGATGGCGGGCAACCAGGAATCGCGTCTGGCGTCGTTTATGTCGGCCCAGGCGCTGGTGGATGCGATTGTGGCGACACCTGAAAATGTACCTGTAATTGGGAATCCCGGCTTCAGGATTTGCACGATCAGTGAAGCCGGCTGCAACAGGAATACGATCAGCTTTGACAACGGCCTGTTTGCCTCTGACCTGAGCGCCGGCAGTCTCGGCGCCGTGGTCACCCGGGGTCAGGAGGTCCCGATACCGCGCAGCTTGTCCACCAGCGTCGAGAAATTCGGCGGCGTGCAATACACCGTTACTGCATCCTTCGACCGCTCCGCCGAGAATCTGGGCCGCACTCAGGTTGTCGAGGGCTTGCTGGTGCTGGTACCCAAGAATTGAGGAAGGAATCCGTGAGGAAAACTGCAATGAAATTTCGTGCCCTGACCGCTCTCGCGGCATCGCTTGCCCTGATCCCACTGGCCCTGGCCGACGATACGGACATTTACGCCAATGCATCTGACGGGGCCGACAATCCCCTGGTCATGTTTTCCATTGACTATCGCCCGAGCCTCGGCTCGACGGCGTGTAACGGTAATGAATGTGACCAACTGATCGCCGAAGGTTGGCTGCCCGTAAAGACCCGATACTCGAATTTCGATGTGCTGCGCGCGGTGCTGAAGAAAGTCTTTGAGCCCATCGAAGGGATCGACATCGGGCTCTTTCTCAACCATGACAGCGTGGGCCAGGATGGGCCGAATGCCAACAAGAGCGCCGGTGGCGGTTACATCGCCATGGGTGCCTCATCTTTGAAACTTGGTGATACCAATGGCTCGAAAGCGAGATTTCACGACTTTCTCGAAGCCATGCCCGATCCCGGCGGTAATCTCAGCCACAAACTGCAGGGGCGCGAGGTCTACTTCGAGCTTTTCCGATACCTGACCGGCCAGGGCGTACACAATGGCCACAACGGCTATGGTGACTACGCGGGCGACAAGAACCAGAATCTGGATGTAAACTTTCCGGAACTTTCCTGGGATACCGGGATTGAAACCGTCGAAATCGGCTCGCTGGGTAACCCCTCATATACTTACAAGTCACCGCTCGACACCGCCAATGCCTGCGACCGCAAGATGTTCGTGGTGCATTTCACGGCTGGCGTGCTCAACCAGGAAAACGACGCCGACAGGGAAATTGCCGCTTCCGTTGCCGAAGGCGGTATGGGTATCCCTGTTGGCGGCACCGTAACCGATATTATCGACTACCTGTATAAGACCGACCTCGCGGACGGCAATCACGGCACAGCTCCCGACATGCCGGGTATACAAAATGTGCTGACCTATATCGTCAGTGAAGACCCGCAAAAGACCGACGAGTGGGCCAGATTTGGCGGGACCGACAAGTCGATTCTCCTGAGCGAAGATCCCAACGAACTTTATGAGACGCTGGTCAAGCTGTTTCGTAAAATTATCTCGGTCAGCACGACTTTCGTGCCGCCATCACTGCCGGTCAACGCCTTCAATCGTTCAGAAGTGCTGGACAACGTATTCCTGGCAGTCTTCCAGGCAGACGGGGAAGTTCGTCCCTACTGGAACGGAAACATCAAGAAACTCAAACTCGACGGCCTGGGAAATCCGGGTGGAACAATCGTCCTCAAGGACGCCAATGGCAACCCGGCGGTTGGTTTTGACGGCAGGATTCGCGCGGATGCGCTGACCCACTGGACCAATCCCGCAACCTTACCTCCGGCTGACACCGACAAGGGTGAAGTGGCGGGCAAGGACGGTCGTGCGCCGCATCGCGGCGGTGCCGGCCAGCAGATTCCGGGCTTCCAGGCCGGCACGCCCGGCCTGATCAATGGCGTAAACACCCGCAGGTTGTTTTTTGATAATGGCACAGCGCTCGCCCCGCTCAACGTCGATGCCGCAACCGCGAGCCTCCTTCAGACCTCGCTGGGTGCGCCTTCAACCAGTGACGCGGCCAACCTGATTGGCTACGCACGCGGGCTCGATGTGTTTGACCAGGATGGCGACAGCATAACCAGCGAAGCACGCAAGTGGATCATGAGCGATCCCTTACATTCGCGGCCACTGGCAATCAACTATGGCGCCCGCGATGGATACACCGCGACCAACCCGATGATCTATGTTGCCACTGGCACCAACGACGGCATCCTGCACTTTATTCGCAATACCAATGTAGGCGGGGCTGAGAGTGGCGTCGAGGAATGGGGGTTCATGCCCCAGGCCGTCATGGGCATTGTGCAGACACTCGCAAGCAACGCACCTGGTGAATTTCACCCATATGGTGTCGACGGCGCGCCCGTCTCTTACCTCAAGGACATGAATGCCAACGGCACCATCGATCCGGGCGAATCTGCCTACCTGTATTTCGGTCTGCGCCGCGGTGGCAAGGCTTATTACGCGCTGGATATCAGCAATCCCAAAGCGCCGTCGCTGAAATGGAAGATCGAAAAATCAGGCGATTTTGCCGAACTCGGTATGACCTTTTCCCAACCCCGCCTGGCACGTCTAAATGTCGGCGGCGTGGCCACAGTTGCGCTCATATTTGCCGGCGGCTACGACACCAATAAGGACCTGCGTGGCGTGGTCGGCAGCAATGACAGCGAGGGTAACGCAATTTACATTGTTAATGCAGAAACCGGCGCCCTGATCTGGAAAGCACGCAAGGGCGCCACCACGGGTTCTGTATCCGCGACGGTGTTTGAACACGCTGCCCTGACCGACAGCATCCCATCAACCGTATCGGCGGCCGATATGGATGGCAACGGCTTCACCGACCGTATTGTTGTGGGCGACACGGGCGGTAACGTGTGGCGTGTGGACCTGACGACAGCCGATCGCACTAACTGGAAGCTGGAACTGCTCGCCAGGCTGGGGCGCCATGCGACGGGCGGCAACAACATTGCCAATGACCGGCGCTTCTTTCATCGCCCGGACATCGTACCGGCCAAGGACGGGCTGGGTGCTTACGACGCGGTAGTGATTCCTTCGGGTGACCGGGCCAATCCGCTGGATAAGGGCGGCAGCAAGCACACCAACTTCATTTTCATGCTCAAGGACAGGAACATTTACCCTGCGGCAGGACCCGGACTGGCCATGGAGCCCAGCCTCCTCGGCGACGTCACCAATAACTGCCTGCAAGACGGCGGCTGTGGCGGTACGCCACCCGATCTTCAGTTTGGCTGGAAATTGCAGCTGGAAGAGTCAGGTGAAAAAGGCCTGGCAACACCGCTGACCATCGGCGGCACAATTTTTGTCACCAGCTACATTCCGCCAAAGGCGACTACTATCTCACTGACTTGCTCACCGGATGAAGGCAGCGGACGCTTGTACGCGCTGGCGCTCGGGGACGCTTCCGCGAAGAAGAACTACAACGAAAGTGACGACGACCCGAGCAATCCGGACGAACCCGGAACCAAGGAAGATCGCTATGATGAACTGGCATCGGGCGGTATTCCGGCTGAGGTGGTTTCGGTGCCCCCGAACAAGATCCTGCGACCTGATCTGTCGGTCGAGTCCGCGCTGAGCGGCAACCGCTGGCGTACCTTCTGGTACGAAGCCGAAAACGGTGATCTGTAATGCGGGCGCAGACGAACTCGTTACGGCGGCGTGCGGCATACAAGGAAGCGGCCGCGCCCTGCCTGATGAAATATTGGCAGAGTGACTATGCAAGGCAATCCGAGATGGATGACATGAATTTATCAGCCCAGCGCGGTTTTTCGATGATTGAACTGATGATCGTGATGGTCATCGCGGCGATCCTGGCGTCGATCGCGGTGCCCTCCTATCAGAATTTCGTAACGCGCACAAAACGAGCGCAGGCGAAATCTCTGCTGTTGCAGGTCGCCGACAAGCAGGAACAGTTTTTTCTCGATAACAAGCGCTATGCTGCGACTATGACGGACCTGGGTTATTCAGCAAACCCCTTTTATATCGACAACAGCGGCGACCCTCAGGCAAGTTCGTCCACGGACAGCATTTACAAGATCGAGTTCAGCGCCACCACTAATACCACTTACACGGCGGCTGCCGTGCCGCAAAAAGCTCAGGCATCTAATGATTCAGGTTGCGGGACGCTGAGCCTGAGCAATACCGGCCTGCGTGATCAGAGCGGTTCTTCGACTGATTGCTGGTGATGCCCGGCAGGCGACGCATCGAAGGCCGGGCCAGTGCCCGGCTTTTTTTATTCCTGCTTGCGGCGCATGCCCAGCAAAGCGTCGATGATCAGACAAGCCGCCCCGGCGGTGATCGCCGAGTCGGCAACATTGAAGGCCGGAAAAAACCAGTCGCCATAATGGAAATGCAGAAAATCAATGACATGCCCATGCGCGATACGATCGATGACATTACCGAGCGCACCACCAAGAATCAGAGCCAGGCCAGCGGACAACCACGCCTGACCCTTCCGTGGCAGATTCCTCAGCCAGGCCATGATAAAGACGCTTACGCCCAGACCGAGGAAAATAAAAAACCAGCGCTGCCAGCCGGAGGCACCTGCCAGGAAACTGAACGCGGCACCGGTATTGTGCAAGCGCGTGAGGTTCAGGTACTCGAAAACAAAGCGTGACTCATAGAGCTCGAACCTGTTGATTACCAGCAACTTGGTAACCTGGTCGGCGACGATCACAAATGCAGACAGAAACAGCCAGCGACTCGCACTGACTGAAAAACTCCCGACCTGTGTTAAGTATCCAGTCATGCGAAGCGCCTCGTTTCTCCCGGTCCCTCGACATTGCAAACACAACGCGCGCATATCTCAGGATGGGCACTGTCAGAACCAACGTCCACACGATATTGCCAGCAACGCTCGCATTTTTTGTGCTTGGACGGCGTCATTCGCAAGCTCAGGGCGTCGGCAGCAAAATCTTCAACCTCGATTGCATCAGCCGGCCGCTCCTCGTAAGCATGCACTCGCGCCTCAGAG
>JBFGOQ010000064.1:0-12787 GCA_041565075.1 Gammaproteobacteria bacterium | reverse complement strand
GGGGTCAGCAGGCCCATATTCAAAAGCGGTGAAAGAACGCTGTGAAATACCGTTTCGTTGTGTTGGCTGAGCGCATCCTGGTAGGGGCCGAACCGGGGCAGGCGCTGATCGACAAAATCCCGTAACCAGTGCAACGCCGAGCGGCGTGTCACCGGCCACCAGAAGTCCGCGGCATCACCCGGATGGTCGGCAAAACGTTGCCTGACCAGCTCGATAACGTCGCGTGTGTGGTCGGTGCGCGCAGGGTCGGGCAGGGACGGGATTTCGAGGCCTTTTGGCAGTTTCTTGCGATTGGCATCATCGAAGCTCCATTGCCCGCCAGCAGGAGACCCGTCAGTCTGCAGCAGAATATTCATCCGTTTTCGCTGGCGCTTGTAGAAGTTGGCCATGAATGGCCGACTGGCGTCTTCAAGATACTGCGTGAACTCCTCTCGCGAAGTGAGAAACATCGGCGAGGGCACAGGAGTATGTGTAAGACCGTGCGTTACACAGAAACTGCCGATGCGCTCGTTGAAAAAATGATCCTCTATCTCGAAATGAGCCAATTCGGCGATATTGTGTTGTCGGACAAATTGCTCGAGACGTTCTTCGTAAGGCTCATCACCGTTATCTTCGATTCGATGGTAGGTCAGATTGAATCCACGTGAGCGCATCGCATCGGCATGCTCACGCATGGCGGCCAGAAACAGCACGATCTTCTGCTGGTGATGGCGCACGTATGTACATAGCCCCTGATCTTCTGACATGAAGACCGGGTCACGCGAAAATTGCGCAAACTCCGCCAGGGGAAAGAGTTGATTTCCGAGGACCACAAGCCCCCGACGCGCTGCGTTCACGGTTGAGTCTCCGACTGGCTCCATGAGTAATGACAGAGCTGCATTGTACGAGCTATCGGGTTGATTTTCTGATGCGACACTGCACAGGCAGGCCCGCGTTAGTTACGGGCCGGCATGAAACCGGCAGTTTTTTCCCGGTCAGTTCGTTACGACGGTAAATCCTGGTGCCGCATTAACAATCTGACCATCACTGTAGGTGACTGTCCGGGGTGCTGTGCCAAAGTTGTAAACCACGTAGCTGGTGATGCCGTTGTTGTCGAAGGCCAGAGCGGCCGGATAGTCGGCAGTGAGATCTCCGGTACCCGTTATCATCTGTCCGAGTGCGGCGAAGGTGTGAATCCAGTGATAGGTATGCGCCTTCGTCTCGCCAGCTTCGGGCTGGTAACTGGCAACGGTGTTGTAATCGGCAATCGAGGCGTCGGCATCCGTCATCGCCCACAGATTCCACCACAGGTCAGACCACTGATCCGGCTGCAGGCCTGAAGGCTTGCCGTTGGAAGACTGGCTCAATCCCAGGGCCACGTAATCGACCATATAGTTTGCGTATTGGCCAACATGCAGAATCAGCGGATTCGAGGGCAGTCCCTGGATACCCAGGATGTGTGCGAAGGCGCCGCTGAAAAAGGTAGCGAAAGCGGAACCTTCGCCCCAGATAATCGATGTGGTAATCCTGTTATAGCCGGACGGAAAATTGTCGGCCTCGTTGCTGACATTGTTATAACCGTCAATATTGTTCCAGTACTCCCAATAAGCGGCAGCCGTCGATGCATGCAGATACATGCCGCGTTCGGCCAGCGCGTCCTGACCTGTAATCAAACCGTAAAGGACCATCGCGCCGTAGGCATTCGCAGCTTCCGAAGTGGACTCGTTGTTATTGCCGCGGACAAAATTCACCATGCCGGACGCCCATGAGAAACCGTTGGCAGGATCGAAATTCCGCAGGTACGGGAACATGGGATCATCCCTGTCGCCCGCGTAGTCGCTGATCAGCAGCTCAATCATGGGCCCGTACTGGTCGGCGCTGCACCAGGCCGGGTCGAGGCGGCAGATTTCCGCCGCCGCACGCACAAAGTAGCCATAGTGAAAATGATGATCATTGAGCTGGTGGTGAGAAGCAAAGGCTTCTTCCAGGCCCAGCAAGGTGCTCCAGTCGTCGTCGTAAACGAAATATTTGTTGATATCCAGCGAGCCGTTGGTATCCGCGGCGAACCAGTCTTCCAGCTCCGATTTCAGCCAGTTGAGCAATTGCAGCGCTTCGCTGTCCATACCAATAGCGTCGGCAATTGCGATCAACTCCGCGACCTTGCCGTAGTTCTTGCCTGCCCAATAGGTGCTGGTTTCAGTATTCCAGGCCGACTCGCCCTGGGCGACGAACTCGCTCACCAGGCTCGCCAAAGCTGATTCATCAAAGCTGCCCGGAATGGTCGGCATCGTGGGCAGCACACCGACCGAGGGCAGGGTGTAAGAGAAGGCGCTGGTCTGGGCAAATTTTATAGTTCCCCGGGCACTGCGAACCCGGTACTGAGTAGTGGCCTGGTTCGAATTTTTCCAGTGCAAGGGGTGCAAGCCCGCCAGGGTCTCGACGGGCATGCCTTGCGCATCGACATAGCTATGATTCACCGTCACGCTGTTATCGCTGCGATCAACCGTGTAATTAATTGCCACGCTCGCCACCACGTTGCGTGCATAAGTTTCGAAAAATGTGGTCATAGCGTTGGCTGGCAATCCGCTCACCTCGGGCAGGTAGGTCAGGGTGAGTTCCCTGGCCGTGTTGCTGACGCTGATTACGTTACCGTTGATATTGCCAAAGGTGGTGTTGCCTTCCCCGGTAACCAGGAAATTATTGCGGTTGCCGGCGACGTTGGTCCAGACGCCCAGGCTGTTGCCCTGGTTGTAGAAAATGCCTTTTTCATCGCCGTCAACGCGCAAGGTACGAATCTCAAATTCACCCTGGTAGGCCTTGAAGTAAATATACGGTGAGCCATGGACGAACGTCGCTTCCATGACCGCCTGTCCACCGGACTGCCACTCGACGGTCACCGAGCCATCGCTGTTGTCCTGCAGATAAGCATCGAGGTTGGTGAACTCAGAATTGCCAATTGCAATGCCATCAAACACCTCTGCAAAGGGGTCCGGAACCGGGTAGCCGAATCCGTCGACGGCGCTGCCCAGCCCACCGGGAATGCCCATGGCGCGCACGCCACGCTCGCTGACGCGGGCGATGATCGGGTCAGGGGTGATATAAGCAGCCGAGTTGGGATCGCCAATGCGCATCTCGCCCAAAAACGGGATGGAACCCCACCACCTGTGCGTGGGAGTGGGGCGAGTTGCTGCCACACCGGTCAACTGTGGAAACAGGCGTGTGGGTGTACCGATCGGTATACCCGTGGCCGTGTCGCATCCCGCGATGGCCGGCTCGACGACACCCGCGTTATAAATAAAATTGCCAGAATCAAACACGCAGCGGTAACTGTCGGGGTTGATCGTGTCTGAAATATTGCCAGCGCCGTATTGGGTCAGTTCGAAAACACCGGACCCGCCGCCGCCGACAGGAGGCTCTGCACCGTCCGCTATACCGGTGAAACGCACGTTATCAATCTGAAATACGGTGCTCGTAGTATTAGTCGCCCAGATGACGATGCCGGTATTGACTCTGCTAAGGTCCAGGCCGCCGGACACCAGCTGCGAAAGGGGAATCGCAACGCTTTCCCAACCGGCAGCCCCTTTACTGCCCAGATTCTGGTTGCCAGACGTGCACGGGAATATGCAATCAAGCTTCATCGTGATGTTGCTGTCGCCGCTGATGACTTTGATATCGAATTCGATGGCACCTTGAGAATAGTCAGAAAGGTTGATGCCGGCGCTCGCGGCAATGAACACGCCGGCAAGGTTGCCATCTGCGGTATGCGTGATCTGCAGCACATCGCCGCGATCGTTATCGCTGACCAGTTGCCAGCTGATGCTGGGACAGCCGGCACCGCCATCGTTGTGGCAATCTTCAAAATTGATCGCGGCGTCGAACGCATTGATGCCAGCGTTCCAGATGGGTTCGACGGCGCCTTGCGTGAATACCCGCAAGTTACCGCTGGTGTCATCTGCTGCTTCAACTATGACCGTGCGGGTGGCAGTTGCCGAGTTACCCACGCCGTCGGTCGCCGTATAGGTGAGCACATAAGTGCCTGCGCTGCTGCCCACCGTGCCAGTGGTGTCCACTGCAACAATTCCTGCGACCGCATCCAGCGCGGTTGCACCGGCATCGACGTAATCAGAACCCTCCGGGTGTGTAACGGTCTCGTCGCCCACCAGCGTAATGACAGGCGCCAGCGTGTCGGCAACTGTGACGGTTCTGGTGGCGGTTGCCGTGTTTCCCGCGCTGTCCGTCGCGGTATAAGTCAGGGTGTAAGTGCCGGCCCCGGTTCCGACGGATCCGCTGGTGATGACGGTGACGCTAATGCCGGCATCCGACGCCGTGGCGCCGGGATCGGAATAGGGCGTGCCTTGTTCGTGATTAACGGTGGCACTTCCTACCAGGGTAATCACGGGTGGCGTCCTGTCGGCCTGTGCCGGGGCGCTGCCGCCACCCCCGCCGCACCCTGCGAGCAACAGCAGGCCAAGCGATAACGGGATGGCGATACGTTGGTAGTTCTTGATCATGCTGTTTTACATGTGCCTCTGGTTGCAGTTACCACTTGAATTCGCCGGTAATACGACGCAGGAAGAAACGGGCAGGAATTTCGCTGAACAATTGATGAATAGCTCAATGCCGGGTCGGTATGCCTGGGGCCGATCTTCTTTATTGGACGCTAGCGCCGGCTGCAGTCAGGCGACCTTGCTGGAGCATCGACGCCTATTTAAGCCTGTATTGACAGCGCTGTCAATCAGGCTGCCGATCGAGGCCCGAATTCGGTCGGAATTCAAGGTGATATCGGGCGTTATGTGCGACTGAGCGGGCAAATCCATGTGAAATCCCGCTGCCAATGGCATGCGTGGCATTCGTAAGACTCGCTTGTGCGGCTTTAGTATTGTCGCTGCTTCAAGGTCTGCACGGTTCTGCGATGTCAGTTAATTCGATGCTCACTCTTATCGCCGCATCAGCGCTGGTGTGGTACCTGGGCAGAAAGCTGTTGCCGGTGCGTGACCTGCTGCTGGTGTTCGGTGAAGCCGCCGCAATTGGCTTTATGCTGGCTGGCGTATTTCATAGCTGGGCCCTGGTTATAGGCCTGGCATTGCAGGCCAGCGTGGCAATCGCGCTCTACTATGATTACCGCGATTCGCCCCAAGGTTTAATTGCCGGTGTTTTTGATGTCTACCTGCGGATCGAGGCGGGCACCGCTTTTGTCATGGCTATCGGCCTGGCAATATTTGCGGTGTTCGCGATCGAGCAGGGCGAGAAAAACGTTGCGCGCCTGGCCGAATATATCGCTATCTACGAGCCGCGCGAGTCCATCGAGTGGATGCCAAGGGTCGATGACTCAGTTGTCGGGCAGTGGCTGCTGAGCACTGAAGATCCGGCCGCAGGAGTTATTCGCTTTTATTATGAACTGGCCGCTCGTGAGGGTTGGGCGGTGACCAGTCATGCACCCTCATCATTCATACGTATGCGAACAAACGGTCCGGTAGTATCCGTGCAGGCGAGTGAATCGGGCGGCAGGCAGCAGACCACCGCGCTCATTACCCTTGAACGGCCCTAGCAAGAAGGCGTCAGACACCTCTTTTGTCTGAGCATGTCTGACACCTTGCATTTAATTGCCCTTGCCCTAGTAAACGTCGTATCCCCGACGGCTCATATTTGTGCTGCAGGCCTCAAACCTTGCCCAGAGCTTTGCTGCAATCGTGTTGGCGTCCTGCAAATCAGTACGCCACTGGTCCCAGGCCTTGCCGAATGCTGCTGCACTGGCAGATCGCCCGACCCAGTAAAAAGACACCAGATTCTGGCTTTGTATCGGCATCAAGACTTCGCTGCGATAACCATTTTTTGATCCCCACTTGGCATTAAAGTCGTCCTTAATCGCCAAGTATTGAGCAAAAGTGCACCCGTCCTTCAGCTGCACTTCAATGACATCGATATGATCTGCAAAAGCACTGATCGGAACCATCAGCATAAGAGTCAAGAATATTTTTTTCATCAGGGCCCCCTGTAATCCTGGTAGCTTACTTACCGGGCGAGTGCGTGACCGCACTGCCGGTTTATCCTGTATAGTTAACGCCCGGAAAAATGCTGGTCGAATTGATACCCGAAAAAGGGCCTGACACTTTTCTTTTGCTAGGATAAAATTCCGAGACTCGAATACGCGGGAAGGATAATACCCATGAAGCCCAAAATCCTGTCTGCTGTCTCGCTTGCTTTGTTCGCCACATTGCTCCTGTCAGCATGTGCGGCACCGACTACCAAGCGGATGGATCTGGATCCGGAGCTGGTTGCCAAGGAGGAGAGGGCGCAGCAGGAGCTCGCCATTCGCCGCACACTCGAGTACAACGAGCGGTTGCATCGGGTGGCCTATCCTCTGCTCAAGGCTTCGACGCCATTATGTGGCACTGAAGTTGCGCCAAGGCTGGGATTTGCGTCAACCAATAAGTGGTGGTTTGACAAGAAAACCCAGGAATATGCCGAAGAAGCGTTTGGTATTGGCGATACCATGCAAGTAATCCAGGTAACCGAGGGCGCACCGGCCTATGTTGCAGGTCTCGCCGTTGGCGACAAGCTTGTCAGGATCAATGGGGTGGCCGTTCCAACGGGCAAGAAAGGATTCCAGAAAACCAGCGACCTCCTCGAGGACGCGCTGAAGAAATCTGACAGCATTGCCATCGAAGTAGAGCGAGATGGGGCACCGATGACGATAACGGTGCAGGCGGAAAAGATATGCCGTTACCGGCCAGTATTAGCCAACGATGACAGCGTCAACGCGTTTGCCGACGGTAACAACATTATAATGACCAGGGGTATGTTGAGGTTTGCCAGTGACGATAAGCAGCTGGCGCTGGTGGTTGCCCATGAGCTTGCTCATAACTCGCAAAAACACATCCAGGCGAAAACCACCAATTATCTTCTTGGCTCGATCCTGGACATTGCGGCCGCTGCTTACGGCGTAAATACCGGTGGTGCATTCGGCAATGCCGCTGCCATGACGTACTCCAAGGAATTTGAGGCCGAAGCCGATTATGTGGGCTTGTATATGATGTCTCTGGCCGAGATGGACATCACCGAAGCAGCCGATTTCTGGCGAGAAATGGGTTCGGAAAACCCAGGCGCGATTACTCGTCAATTTGCAAGCAGCCATCCGGCAACGGCGGAGAGGTACCTGGCGATTCAGCAAACAATTGAAGAGATAGCACGCAAGCGTGAAAACGGTGAACCGCTGCGGCCCGACCCGAAAGAATAAAAAAGGTGTCCAAAAAAGGTGTCAGATTTATTCTTGGGTGCTGACGCCCGGCAAGCCCTTGTTCCCGTCTATTGGTAAGTGCCGAGCGGAAAAACCTGCAGCGTATCCCTGATCCGGTCGAGGTGCGCTTGCTGAATCTCGGGCCAGCGATATGCATGGGCGTCATCTTCTTCTAATTCCGCAGCCGTAAATCCATAACCAGCGAGATCGTCCATAAAGATGATCATGAGTTCTTTGTTTTTCTCTGCGTCTGTCAGGTAAACCAGGCGCGCATAAATCACTTCATCCGGGTAGCTGTACCCTTTGCTGGCCAGGAACTGACGAACAAGTGAGCCATCCGTGCCGCGGCGGCGCTTGCGGGTCGGGTCGTTGTGAAACACCGCGGTGTCGGTGAAGAACTCATATTCATTCAGCGTCACCCGCAACGGTGAGTCTTCATAGTGGTACTTGTAGGGCTGGCCGGGAAGATAAGCCTCGTATTGAATCCAGTAAATGCTCTTCAGTTTGTCATTGGCCGTCGTCTCGACAAAGAAATGCTGCTCCGTATCGGCCACGCCATAAAGAATGAACTTCTGCCCGCCGATGTGTCGATAGGCCGGGTCGAAGCGCAGAACAAATTCAGGATCGTGCTCGGAGATGAGGTTATTACCCGCAACGCTGCGCGCCAGGCCCTTATATTCCGGCTCGGTGGTGAAGCGACCACGATCACTGAAGTACCAATGCGCCAGTGCCACGCCCACGACCACGACAACAGCAACAATGAAAATTATTTTCTTCATGGGCACACCACTTGTAGCAAAAAAGACCACGAGGTCGTACTCGCGGTAGCGTATGATTTTTTCCAGTCGCCAGGCGTTCAAGGGCCCAGGCAGGGCCCGCTATCCGCGGCCAACCAGCAAGTTCTTCGCCGGTAATAGTAACAAGAGAATTCCGGCATTCGCCGCCAATTGCTCACGCCGGATCGGCCACGATTTTTTGCCGAAAACTGCTGTCAGGCAAGCATTATAAATTCAGCTTATCCGGCTTTGCCCACAAAAAAAGGCCGGCAAAAACGCCGGCCAGAGAAGGGAGGGACCTCGTGAGACCCTCCTGGTGGGGAATTTCATTCGTCAAGCAGATCAGGCGCTCGGCGGAAGAACCACCTCATCGATGACGTGAATGATGCCGTTGCTGGCCCTGATGTCGGTCTTTATGACATTGGCCTGGTTCAGCCGTACGCCGGCATCCGTGACGGCAATTTCGAGGTCGCTGCCATTAACGGTCTTGGCGCTGCTGAGCTTGACAACCTGAGCGGCCTTCACCTTGCCCGGTACCACATGGTAAGTCAGGATCGCGATCAGCTGGTCTTTGTTCTCCGGCTTGAGCAGCGATTCCACAGTGCCCTCGGGCAGCTTGGCAAACGCAGCGTCGGTGGGTGCAAAGACGGTGAAAGGACCGTCACCCTTGAGAGTGTCCACCAGGTCCGCAGCCTGCAGCGCGGCAGCCAGCGTATTGAAATTTCCGGCGGCTACTGCGACATCAACGATGTCAGCCTTTTTCATCATTTTGCCCTTGTAGTTTCCGGCATTCGCGACACTCGTGAAGCTGGCGGTGACCATAAACAAGGCGGCGATCGGTGCAAGGGAACGAAAAAATACAGTTTTCATGAGTAATCTCCATTAGGTTTGTTAAGGAACGGGGATGAGCTTACCCGGGTCGCTGTGTACCAGACGTGAAGATCAGAAAGTTTGTTTGGCCAGAAAATATCGGCAGTTTGTATAAGAATCTTGCATCTGCGAAAAGCGTGCCGGTTAGTGCAGAGGACTGGTTGTTTGCCAGCGCATCAAGATGGGGAGAGGCTTGGCAGGCAGGGGGGCAAAATCCGGGCGCGGTTTTCCTGCTGTCAGTTGCTGGCCAGCTTCTCGCGTTCCGACAGCGCATGCGCACGCATGCTGGCAGCGATAGCGAGTAATCGAGGTTCGTCGCGCAGGGGCGCAAAAAACGGGTCGTACTTGATGAACGTATGTTCCAGGAAATTCTGATCGCGCGCTAGTTGCATGTACTTTACGACCTGCTCGGTATCACCCTCGATCGCGGCAAGTTGAGCCATGAGATAAGTGAGATTAGTGCTCGGCCAGCTGCCGAGGTTTGTGGATTCCTGGAGGCTCTGTTCCGAGTAAGCCCTGGCGGCCTGGGCATGGCTGGCCCAGGACTCAATGCCGAGACGCTGTTCGGCAAGCGCAAGGCCGGTGAGCGGCAACAGCACATTGCCGGTTGGCGAGTCACCATGCCGGTAGTTCTGGCGCGAAAGGGCCCGCTGGAACGAGGTGCGCGCAGCTTCCCAGTCCGATTTGCCCAGGCTCGCCTGGCCCTGCCATGTTGCGCCGTCGCGGGCCAGGTATAGCTGTCCAGCTCTGAACAAAGCGTCCCAGTCGCCGCGCCATTGTGCGAGGGATCTGCGGGCCTCGAGTTCCCAGCGGTTGCCCGCTCCCATTTCGCGCGCGGCGGCAATCCATTTTCTGGCCGTCACATCATCTTGTATCAGGGCATAAATGACAGCGAGATTGGCCGCCGAGTAAGGATCGCCCGGTCGGTGTTCGTGGACAAACTCATAGGCTGGAACTGCCTCGGCCAGTCGCCCCTGTTTATAGCGTACGTTGGCCAGTTCTTCGTAACCATAGGTGTCATTGGGGTCGGCTGCGAATATCTCATCGAGCAGCTGCTCCGCCTCGTCCAGCAACCCGATATCGGCCACCTGGCTGACCAGTCGAGACTTCAGGAAACCCGAAAGCGGGTCGCGGGCAACCGCATCGCGGCGCACCTGGAGTGCTTTCTTGGTCTCACCGAAATCAAGCAGCGCATCGGCGTACAAAGTATAGGCCTCTATGAATGCCGGGTTAGCCTCAAGCGCGCGTTCGAAGTACGCTCGGGCGGCAACCGCATTGTCGTATTTTCGATCTTCGAAAAAGCCCATGGCAGTCAGGGCGTCTGCGCGATTGGGTTCGAGTTCCAGCGCCCGTCGAGCGGCCGGCTCGGCACGATCAAAAGCCTCCTGCGAGGGGATACCGCCATAATCTTCCAGCCAGATCCACGCTGACGCAATCGCGCCGTGGGCAGCGGCAAAACCCGGATCAATGCTCAGCGCCTGTTCGTAATACTTGATGGCACGCAACAAGCCATCCTTGCTGGGTTCACGAGCCAGTTGGCGACCGCGCAGATACAAGTCGTAGGCCTCACCACTTTCGGCGCTGCCAACAGAGGCACTGGGGGGTTGTAACTGCAATTTGAGCTTGAGTGCGTCGACTATTGCCGTGGCGATCTCATCCTGCAGGGCGAAAATGTTGTCGAGTTTTCGGTCGTAGCTTGCCGACCACAGATGAAAGCCGGCGCCGACATCAATGAGCTGTGCGGTAATCCGCACCTGGTCACCGGCTTTGCGCACCGAGCCCTCCAGCACGGTGTTTACCTTGAGCGCTCGACCTATCTCGGCAATGTCGTGCTCGTCTCCACGAAACTTGAAAGAAGATGTTCGTGCTGCAACCTTCAGTCCGTCGACCTGGGCCAGGACGTTGAGCAGTTCCTCGGAGATGCCATCGGCAAAGTAGGCCTGATCACCCTGTGGGCTCATGTCTGCGAAGGGCAGCACAGCGATCGAGCGCTGGGCAGTTGGCCCGGACAGACCCTGGTCGGGCGCGTTCACTACTGTAGCCGGTGAGGCGCTTTTGTTGTTTGGTCCAAACCGATCCCATGCGAACAGCGCCAGCGCGGCGCTGAGCAAGACTACTATGGCAATATTCAATCGTTGGCCAGTCTGGGCGGTGACGGATTGCGATCGATCCACCTCCGACTCGCGCTTTACACCTTCGGGCGTCAATTCGTAAATCCAGGAAAACACGACCACAGGAATGAATCCCAAAGCCAGGATCACCACCATTACAGTCAGTGCCGAATCGTCCAGGCGCAGAGCCTCGAACAGCAGGTCACCTACCTGCAGCAGCAGCCAGCTGACGACCAGGTAGGTCAGGGCCATTCGGATAACGTTGCGTCGTTGGAGTTCTTGTAAAAACTTGGGCATGCGCTGCCAGACTCCTGGTTATGCGCCTTCACTGGCGCGGCTGATGTTACCCCATAGGCGCTTTCGCCGCGCGCCTGTATTGGCGGGACATGGTCAGTTTAATTGCCCTTGGAAATCCTGACCTCGGCTTCGAGATGACATTCTGACTTTAAGGAGTTGGTTACCAGGCAACTGTGCTTGGCTTTTTCCAGCAGGAGCATGGCCCGTTTTTCTTCTGTATTGGCAGGGACGGCCAATGTAACGCGGAGTTGAAACCGGGTAAACAGCATGGTGCGTTCCACACGATCCAGCACACCTTCAACCTCACAGCTCAGGGAGTCCCACTCAAACCTGGAGGCCCTGGCAATGGCCTTGAACGAGAGTATGAAGCAATCGGCGACCGCCCCGGTCAGCAGTGTTTCAGGCGACCATCTGTCACCGGGACCCCCGAACTCGGCCGGTGCGGCGGAGTCCAGATCGGGCAGGCCCGGGCTTGTAAGTTGCACATTGGCGTCGGGTTCTGCTTGTGCAGAGACCTGGTAATGATGAGGAAGATTTTGCACAGGCACCCCTGATAATTCCACTAACACGGCGGCGTCAATGTGGCTATTCTATGCGAAGAACTTGAGCAGGTGGAGGGCTGGTATTCACAGCAGTGCAATGAATGACTCAGAAAAAATTGTCCTGGTGCAGGGTGCCAACCGTGGTATCGGCCTGGAATTTGTCCGGCAGCTGCTCGCCCGCAAAGATGTCGGCATGGTTATCGCAAGCTGCCGGCATCCTGGCGATGCCGAGTTACTTAATGGCCTGGGGTCCGCGGCAAGGTTGCGTGTAATTCCGCTTGATGTAGAAGATGAAGCGACCGTCCGCGCTGCGGCCGGCGAGGCAGCCAGGCATGTTAAGGCAATCGACCTGCTGATCAACTGCGCCGGAATACTGCATGATAAGAACGGCCTGGCGCCTGAGCGGCGCCTGGCCGAAATTGAGCCTGGATTTCTGCACAAAAGCTTTGCCGTAAATGCAGTGGGCCCGGCACTGGTGATCAAGCATTTCTGTGGATTGCTGCAAAAAGCACATCAACCTGTGGTGGCCAACATATCCGCGCGCGTGGGCAGCATCAGCGACAACCGGCTGGGCGGCTGGTACGCCTACCGCATGTCGAAGGCGGCGCAAAACATGCTCACCAGGACCTTATCAGTGGAACTTGGGCGCGGCTCACGAAAAGTGACTGTCGTCGCACTGCACCCGGGAACGGTGGATACTGATCTGTCGCGCCCCTTCCAGGGCAATGTTCCCGCCGGCAAGTTATTTTCTCCAGCACGTGCTGTACGACAACTGCTCGGCATTATCGATGGACTGGCACCGGAAGACACCGGGAAATTCTTTGCCTGGGACGGCAGCGAGATTACCTGGTGACCCGCAACTTCATAGACCCGTAATTAAGTCGGCCACTTGAGTGCCAGGCTGTATTACATCGTCGACTAACTGGTTGGCAGCTTGGTCGATTACCAGCCCCCGCCGCCCCCGCCGCCCCCGCC
>JBFGOQ010000063.1:0-12904 GCA_041565075.1 Gammaproteobacteria bacterium | reverse complement strand
GCTCCGCCGGCCTATAAATGACATCCTTTCTTTTTGGCTAAATCCAAAAAGAAAGGATCAAAGAAAAAAATTTGGTCGGGGCGAGAGGGCGCCGAGGGCGCCATTGTCCGGCAGAGCGACTACGCCAATTACGAGGCGAGACCGAATTGCTCAATCTGGCAATAGCCTGTTCGATCACAGGCCATAAGGACATTGAGTATGAATCCGGCTCCGCCGGCCTATAAATGACATCCTTTCTTTTTGGCTAAATCCAAAAAGAAAGGATCAAAGAAAAAGATTTGGTCGGGGCGAGAGGATTTGAACCTCCGACCCCTTGCACCCCATGCAAGTGCGCTACCAGGCTGCGCTACGCCCCGACACATTGCTGACGCGCGACGGCGCTGCCAGCGGACGGCAGATCATACCTGAACGGGATTGGTCGTTAAACCGACGTCGGACCAATAAGTCTCAGCGCCTCAGGACTTTCAGCAAGTCCTCCAGTTCAACGCGAAGCTGTTTGATTATCTGCTGGCTCTGAGTGACGTCTTCCCGAGCCTCATCGCTGTTGAGCTGCTGGCGCGCGCCGCCGATCGTGAATCCCTGCTCATACAGCAGGCTCCTGATCTGGCGAATTACCAGGACGTCCTGGCGTTGGTAATAGCGCCGGTTGCCGCGGCGCTTGACCGGCTTCAGCTCAGGAAACTCCTGCTCCCAATAACGCAGGACATGCGGTTTGACGTCGCAGAGATCGCTGACCTCGCCGATCGTGAAATATCGCTTTCCTGGGATAGGAGGTAATAGGTCGTTATTGCCCGGTTCCAGCATAGGCTTCTACTCGCGCTTTTAGTTTTTGGCCCGGCCTGAAGGTCACTACCCGCCGAGCGGTGATCGGAATCTCCTCACCAGTCTTAGGATTGCGCCCCGGGCGCTGATTCTTATCGCGTAAATCGAAGTTGCCGAACCCCGACAACTTGATCTGCTCCCCTGATGCCAGCGCCACCCTGAATTCCTCGAAAAACAGGTCCACCAGCTCGCGCGCTTCCCGCTTATTCAGGCCTAATTCGTTGTGTAAGGCTTCGGCCATATCAGCTTTGGTCAACGACATTTTTTAGCCCCGTATGCTTGCGCGCAGATTCTTCTTAAGTCGAGCGGTAACGTCTGCCACTACCGCGTCGGCATCCTTGTCCGTAAGAGTGCGGGAAGAATCCTGTAAAATCAAGCCTAAAGCGACGCTTTTTAGTCCTGAATCTATGTTGTCGCCTCGGTATACATCGAAGATTAGCAGACTTTGCAGCGTGGCTGGTTTGTCGGTAAGCACCGCCGCTTCAATTTCAGCGGCGGTGATGGCTTCAGGAATCAGCATCGCAATATCTCTGCGAATTTCGGGAAAACGCGAAATAGCTGTTATTTCAGGGAGTTTTGCCAAAGTCAGCGCATCCAATTCAATCTCAAACAGCTGTGGCACTTCAACCAGTTCCAGCCTGGCAGCTATTTCCGGATGCAGTTCTCCGAGCCAGCCCACGGTGCGCCCCTGCAAAGCTATCGCGGCGCAGCGGCCCGGGTGCAAAGCCCGATGCGGATCACCATTGAACATAAAGTTCGCATGGGCCCCACTCAATGCCAGCAACGATTCGACGTCACCTTTCAGATCGTAAAAATCCACCCGTTCGTTGCCGGCGCTCCATTGCTCGGGGTAACGACGACCGGAAATCAGTCCGGAAAAAACATAATCTTGTTTAATATCATGACCTTGCGGAATAAACCTCATACCGTACTCGAATAAACGAATACGGGCCTGGCGATGGCTGACGTTGGTTTGCAAGGCCGTTAGCAAGCCCGGCCAGAGCGAAACCCGCATATGCGAGAGGTTCGATGCGATAGGGTTATCCAGGGCTATTGCGGTGATGTCAGGCGACAGCATCGACTGAAGGTCGGGGTCCACAAAGCTGTAGGTCACAGCCTCGTTGTAGCCGCGGGCCACCAACAAGTCCTTGAGGCGGCTGATCGGGACTCTCTCCTCCGACCGCGGCTGGATCCGCAGAGTCGCCGATCCGGGCACTTCCGGAACCTGGTCATAGCCGTGAATGCGGGCGATCTCCTCCACCAGATCTTCTTCTATCTGGATATCGAAGCGATACGTGGGTGCCGCCACCGTCCAGGCGCCCTGCTCCAGCTTGGCCGGCATCCCGAGCCGCGCCAGAATCTCTTCTACTTCCTCTGCCGGAATGTCCGTGCCCAGTAAAAGAGCGAGACGCGCCTTGCGCAGGCGCACCTCTGAACGCTGCGGCAAGTCGCCTCGCGACTCGGCAAGAACTACCGGACCCGCCTCACCGCCTGTAATTTCTTGCAGCAACTGGGTAGCGCGCTCGATGGCACGTTCCTGCAGGGTCGGATCGACCCCACGTTCGAATCGATGTGAGGCGTCGGTGTGCAGGCCAAATGACCTTGCCACCCCCGCGAGCGCGCGCGGATCAAAATAGGCACTCTCGAGAAACAAGTCCACGGTATCCGGCTGCACGCCGGAGCCCTCGCCGCCCATCACGCCAGCGATAGCCAGCGCCTGGTCGTGATCGGCGATGACCGTTACCGTCGAATCCAGGGCCACTTCTTGACCGTCCAGCAGCGTGAGAACTTCGCCTTCATTCGCGCGCCGGACTTTGATTCCGCCGCTCAGGGTCGACAGGTCGAAAGCATGCATGGGCTGACCCAGCTCGATCATGACATAGTTGGTAACGTCCACTACCGTATGCACGGGCCGTATGCCTGCGCGGCGCAGCCGCTCGCGCATCCACAAAGGTGTTATGGCATTGCAGTCGATATTGCGGATGATCCGACCGGCGTATCGCGGGCAACTGTCAGGCGACAAAATTTCGACCACCAGGCGCTGGTCGTTGTCTGCCTTGACGATCGGTACGGACAGCGATCGGAAATCGACCTTGAATGCAGCAGCCACCTCACGTGCAATGCCTTCCATGCCGAGGCAGTCACCGCGATTTGGCGTGAGATCCACGTCGATGACCTGATCATCAAGGGCAAGGAGCGCACGCAGATCGTCACCCGGCTCGCCACTGCCCTGCAGATCAAGTATGCCACTGTGATCATCGCCGAATCCCAGTTCCCGTGCCGAACAAAGCATGCCGCGTGACTCCACGCCACGCAGCCTGGTTTTCTTGATCTTCATGCCATCGGGCAGCTTCGCACCGACCAGGGCGACGGGCGCATACATCCCGGCGTAAACATTGCCGGCACCACAGACAATCTGCAGTTGTTCCCCGCGCCCGACGTCGACCTGGCAGACCGAGAGCTTGTCAGCGTCAGGGTGGCCCTCGAGACTCACGATTCGACCAACGGCCACCTGCGCGAAGTCTCCGGCGGCCGGCGAAATGGAATCCACTTCCAATCCCGACTGGGTCAGGCGCTGCGCCAGCGCCTGCGTGTCTGCGTCGAACGCAACCCATTCTCTCAGCCAGGATTCGCTGATCTTCATGTACCGGGCACCTTAAACAAATTGCCTGAGAAAACGCAGGTCATTTTCGAAAAACGTTCTCAGGTCTGTGACGCCATAGCGAAGCATGGCGAGCCGCTCAACCCCCATGCCAAACGCGTATCCTGTGTATTTTTCAGGGTCAATTCCAACATGGCGGAAGACTGCCGGGTGCACCATGCCGCAACCCAGAATTTCCAGCCAGCCATTACCGGCATCCACATCGACTTCTGCCGACGGCTCTGTAAACGGGAAATATGAGGGACGAAAGCGCACCTTCACTTCGCGTTGGAAAAATGCTGATAAGAATTCGTGCAGTACCGATTTGAGATTGGCAAAGCTCACGTCTTTGTCCACCAGCAACCCTTCGACCTGGTGAAACATTGGTGTATGAGTCTGGTCCGAATCGCACCGGTAAACGCGCCCGGGAGCAATAATCTTCAGTGGCAGCTTGTCTTGCATCATGCTGCGGATTTGCACCGGCGAGGTGTGCGTGCGCAGCAGTCGCTGACCCGGCAGGTAGAAGGTGTCATGCATGGCGCGTGCCGGGTGATGTGCCGGTATGTTGAGCGCCTCGAAGTTGTGAAATTCGTCCTCGATCTCGGGACCCCGCACCACCGCGAATCCGACTTCCATCAACAGTGACTCAATGAGCTCCATCGTTCGAGTAACCGGGTGCAGGCTGCCGGTCTCGTGCCCGCGCCCCGGCAAACTGACGTCCAGGGTTTCGGTCGCCAGCCGCTGATCAAGCAAGTCGCGCTCGAGTGTCTGCCGGCGTTGCTCAATCGCGTCGGCCAGGGATTGCTTGGCAGCATTAATCTGCTGGCCCGCTTTTGGCCGTTCTGCTGCGGGCAACTTTCCCAGCGCCTTCAGTTCGGCCGTTAACGCACCCTTCTTGCCAAGGTATGCAACACGCACGTCATCAAGCTGCGCGAGCTCATCCGTGCCCGCTACCCTGGCTAGGGCCTCTTTTAGCACTTCGCTGGTTCGGCTCTTACTCATATCTCTGGCCAATTCGATACCGGAAAAAAAGGGAAAAGACCAGCGGCCTTTTCCCTCTTCTACTGCCGGCGAGCCCCCGTGGACTCGCTACTATTCGGCTCAGGACAGGCGGGCTTTGGCGGTCTCGGCAATCGCCTTGAAACCGTCGGGATCATGCACTGCGATATCTGCCAGCACCTTGCGATCGATCTCAACTTCCGCCTTCTTCAAGCCATTCATCAGACGCGAATATGACAGGCCATTCATGCGAGCGGCAGCATTGATGCGCGCGATCCACAGGGCCCTGAACTGGCGCTTGCGTTGACGCCGGTCGCGGTAAGCATACTGTCCCGCTTTGATAACCGCCTGCTTGGCGACCCGGAAAACTTTCCGCCGTGCGCCATAGTAGCCCTTGGCCTTGTCCAGTATTTTCTTGTGACTCGCCTTGGCGACCACACCACGTTTAACTCTTGCCATGATCTATACCCCCAAGCTTAGCTGTAAGGCAGCATTTGCTTGACGCTTTTTACGTCCGCTTCTGCTACCTGCAGGGTGGCACGAAGCTGGCGCTTTCTCTTAGGCGTCTTCTTCGTGAGGATATGATTAAGGTGGGATTGGCCACGCTTGTAGCCGCCCTTGCCGGTGCGACGAAACCTCTTCGCCGCCCCGCGCTTGGTCTTGAGCTTGGGCATTTCTGTTCTCCGGTTATGGCCCGGTCCCAGGCAAAATCGCCGGTTTCGGGCGGAGTGTTTGCCAGCTGGCAAACACTCACTTTTTCTTTGGTGCAATCACCATTGTCATCTGACGGCCTTCCATTTTTGGGAACTGCTCGACGCTGCCGTGCTCCTCGAGATCATCGCGAACCCGCTCCAGCAGCTGCGCCCCCAGTTCCTTGTGGGCCATCTCGCGGCCACGGAACCGCAAAGTTACCTTGGCCTTGTCGCCGTTACCCAGGAACTTGATCAGATTACGCAATTTGATCTGGTAATCCGCATCATCGGTTCCCGGGCGAAACTTGACTTCTTTTACATGAATGATCTTCTGCCGTTTCTTTCCCTGAGCAAGTTTTTTCTTTTGCTCGAAAAGATATTTGCCGAAATCCATAATCCGGCAAACTGGCGGTTCGGCGTTCGGTGAAACTTCGACCAGATCGAGACTCGCTTCCCGTGCGGCGTCGATTGCCTCCATAAGTGGCAGGATGCCTAATTGCTCTCCTGCATCATCGATTACCCTGACCTCGGTCGCAGAAATTTCCTCGTTGCGCCTGACGCGTTTATTGGCAGCGATATTTCATTCCTCCAAAACAGTTCGGCCGCGGCTCGCGACTTCGGCTGCGAGGTGCTCGGCAAAGCCCTGCAGGCTCATGGTGCCGAGATCCTCACCGCCTCGCGTGCGCACGGCCAGGCTCCTGGTATCCACTTCCCGGTCTCCTACAACCAACAGGTAGGGGATACGCTGGAGAGTATGCTCGCGGATTTTAAAGCCGATTTTCTCGTTTCTCAAGTCCGTTTCGATCCGAAACCCCTGATTTTTCAGGAACTCGGCAGCCTGCTCGACGAAAGACGCCTGACGATCGGTGATGTTGAGCAAAACCGCCTGTACCGGCGCCAGCCAGGCGGGCATCGATCCTGCGTGATGTTCGATGAGAATGCCCAGAAAGCGCTCCAGCGAGCCCAGGATCGCCCGGTGCAGCATCACCGGCGTATGGCGCTGGCCGTCCTCACCCACGTATTGCGCCCCGAGGCGCTCGGGCATCGAAAAATCAAGCTGCATGGTGCCTGTCTGCCACACCCGCCCCAGGCTGTCGCGCAGGGAAAAATCGATTTTCGGACCATAAAAAGCGCCATCCCCCGCATTCAGCTGCCAATCCAGACCTTTGCCATCAAGCGCCGCCTCGAGCGCCTTTTCCGCCTTGTCCCAGAGTATGTCTGCGCCCACGCGATTCGCCGGGCGGGTGGCGAGATTGATCAGCACGTCATCGAAGCCGAAGTCCCGGTAGACCTCGAACAACAGGTCAACGAAGCGCCCAACCTCGTCCTGAATCTGGTCCTCAGTACAAAATATATGCGCGTCGTCCTGGGTAAACGCGCGCACCCGCATGAGGCCATGCAGCGTGCCACTGACCTCATTGCGGTGGCAGCTTCCGAATTCGGCCATGCGCAGGGGCAGCTCTCTGTAACTGTGCAAACCATGATTGTAAATCTGCACATGCCCGGGGCAGTTCATGGGTTTGACCGCAAACTGGCGATCTTCCGAGCCGGTGGTAAACATGTTTTCCCGGTATTTGTCCCAATGTCCCGATTTTTCCCACAGGCTGCGGTCCAGGATCTGTGGCGTCTTTACCTCCTGGTAGCCGTTGGCAGCTAGCTTGTCCCGTACGTAGTTTTCCACCATCCGGTAAAGCCGCCAGCCGCGATCGTGCCAGAACACCATGCCCGGTGCTTCTTCCTGCGTATGGAACAAGTCCTGCAGTTTGCCAAACCGCCGGTGATCTCTTTTTTCCGCTTCCTCCAGCCGATGCAGATAGGCCTTCAGGGCCTTCTTATCCGCCCATGCAGTCCCATAAATCCGCTGCAGCATTTCGTTGTTTGAATCACCGCGCCAATAGGCGCCGGCCAGCTTGGTCAGTTTGAAAGCCTTGAGGTGCCCCGTGCTCGGCACATGCGGTCCCCGGCAAAGGTCTTCGAAATCTCCCTGCCCGTACAATCCGATCTCTTCGTCATCGGGGATGCTTTCGATTATTTGTGCCTTGTACTCTTCACCTATCTTGCGGAAATGGCCTGCCGCTTCATCCCTGGGTAATACGCGCCTGGCCAGCGGCAAATCACGCCCGGCAATTTCTCGCATTCGTTTCTCGATTTTTTCCAGATCGTCGGGCGTAAATCCGCGCTTGTAAGCGAAATCGTAGTAAAAGCCATCTTCAATTACCGGGCCAATGGTGACCTGCGCATCAGGGAACAGTTCTTTTACAGCATGGGCCAGTAAGTGGGCTGTTGAGTGGCGAATCACCTCCAGTCCCTCTGCATCGCGGGCCGTCACGATGGCAAGTTCGCTGTCACCATCAATTTGGAAGCTGGTATCGACCAGGACACCGTTCACTTTACCGGCCAGGGCAGCCCGCGCCAGACCGGGCCCGATGTCTGCGGCAACATTGGCGACAGTAACGGGCTCATCGTATTCGCGCCGACTTCCGTCAGGCAGCGTGACCACCGGCATTATTTAACTCCCGTTTCGAAATGCGCAAAACAAAAAAGGGCGCAACAGCGCCCTTTTTCGCAAATTGGTAGGCGCGAGTGGGATCGAACCACCGACCACTACCATGTCAAGGTAGTGCTCTACCACTGAGCTACGCGCCTGAAGGGCGACCGAAGATACCCGAAGGCATCATTCCGAGGCAAGTACCGTATCTTAGCAAAGTACCGGGTTTTCAAGCATTAACCGGCCAGCTGATCGGGCACGCCAAGAGCCTGTTTGCGGAGTGCTTCGATTTCGTCCCGCAGCCTCGCCGCTTCCTCGAATTCCAGCTCCCGGGCATGGTGGTACATCTCTTTCTCGAGTCGCGCCGCTTTCTTCAACAGGACCTCGGGGCTGGCAAGCAGCTGGGCCGGCGCTGCATCAGCGACGCGCGCCGCGCGCCCTCGCCTTTGCGGCCGCGAAGACCGGGCACCTTCCATGATGTCGGCCACAGCCTTGCTGATTGTTCTGGGCGTAATGCCATGCTCCGCATTGAAGGCCAGCTGTTTTTCCCTGCGTCGTCGCGTTTCCGCCATTGCTCGTTCCATGGACCCGGTCACGCGATCGGCATACATGATCGCCATACCGTTCAGGTTACGTGCCGCTCTGCCTATGGTCTGAATAAGAGAGCCCTCCGAGCGCAGGAACCCTTCCTTGTCGGCATCAAGAATTGCAACCAGCGACACTTCCGGAAGATCCAGCCCTTCGCGCAGCAGGTTAATACCTACCAGCACATCGAATTCGCCGAGGCGCAGATCGCGAATGATCTCGCTGCGCTACACCGTGTCTATATCCGAATGCAGGTAGCGCACCCGTACACCATGCTCATGCAAGTATTCGGTAAGGTCTTCGGCCATGCGCTTGGTCAGGGTGGTTATCAGCACCCGCTCACTGTGCGCGACCCGTTTGCCAATCTCAGACAGCACGTCATCCACCTGGCTTTCCACAGGGCGGACCACAACTGCAGGATCAACCAGACCCGTCGGCCGCACCACCTGTTCCACCACCTGACCCGAACGCTGCACCTCGAATTCGCGCGGCGTAGCAGACACATAAATTATCTGTGGCGCAAGCGTTTCGAATTCATCGAAACGCAGCGGGCGATTGTCCAGCGCGGATGGGAGCCTGAATCCGTATTCGACCAGCGTCTCCTTACGCGAGCGATCACCGCGATACATGCCACCAAGCTGCGGAATTGTCACATGGCTTTCATCAACGATCATCAACGCCTGGTCTGGCATGTAATCCAGCAGACAGGGTGGCGGCTGGCCGGCACCCCGTCCCGACAAGTATCGGGAGTAGTTTTCGATGCCCGCGCAATAACCGAGCTCATTGATCATTTCAATATCAAACAAGGTACGCTGCTCGAGCCGCTGCGCCTCCACCAGCTTGTCCAGCTTGCGCAGCTCATTGAGTCTGTCAGCCAGTTCAATTTTGATCTGCTCGATGGCTTGCAGCAGCATCTCGCGCGGCGTCACATAATGCGTCTTGGGGAAAATTGTGAGCCTGGGAACTTTGCGCAATACTTCACCCGTCAGCGGATCAAAGTAACTCAGCGAATTCACCTCGTCATCGAACAGCTCAATGCGCACGGCTTCGCGCTCCGAATCTGCCGGATGAATGTCGATTACTTCTCCGCGCACGCGATAGGTACCAGGAGAAAGTTCGACTTCATTTCGCTGGTACTGCATTTCAGCCAGGCGGCGCAGCACCTTGCGTTGATCAGCCCGGTCTCCCCGCACCAGGTGCAATACCATTTTCAGGTAAAGCTCCGGATCACCAAGCCCATAAATCGCCGACACAGTAGCGACAATCACCGTGTCGCGCCGCTCTAAAAGCGCCTTGGTCGCCGACAAGCGCATTTGCTCGATATGCGCATTGACTGACGCGTCCTTCTCGATAAATGTATCGGAGGACGGCACATAGGCTTCGGGCTGGTAATAATCGTAATAGGAGACAAAATATTCCACCGCGTTATTCGGGAAAAAGTCTCTCATCTCACCGTAGAGCTGCGCAGCCAGGGTCTTGTTGTGGGCCAGAATGATTGTTGGTCGTTGCTCCCTGGCGATGACGTTGGCCATCGTGAAAGTCTTGCCCGAGCCGGTCACGCCCAGCAGAGTCTGGTGCGCCAGCCCCGACTGTAATCCGTCGCACAGGCTGGCAATAGCCTCGGGCTGATCACCCGCAGGCTGGTATTCGGCCACGAGATCGAATTTTCTGCTCATTGGCGCGGGTCGTGTTATGCCGTAAACTTGCGACGCTAAATCTAAAGCCGTTAATTATGCCAGTTTGCCAAATCACGTGAAGACTTATATTTCCGACCGCATAAAGCGCGTCAAACCATCGGTTACGCTTGCTGTCACCTCCAAAGCCCGTGAATTGCGGGCTGCGGGCAAAGACGTGATCGGCCTGGGCGCCGGAGAACCCGACTTTGACACGCCTGAACATATTTGCGCCGCCGGCGCCGCAGCGATCCGTGACGGCAAAACCAGGTATACCGCCGTCGATGGGATCCCTGAACTGAAGGCCGCGATTCAGGACAAGTTCCAGCGAGATAATGGCCTGGCCTACGCCGATGACCAGATCATAGTTTCCACGGGGGCAAAGCAGAGTCTGTTTAATTTGTGCATGGCGGTGCT
Organism: Gammaproteobacteria bacterium; assembly: GCA_041565075.1. Taxonomy (GTDB): domain Bacteria; phylum Pseudomonadota; class Gammaproteobacteria; order Steroidobacterales; family JABDLF01; genus JABDLF01. Next base: position 2,587 of record JBFGOQ010000063.1, on the reverse strand, counting down.
CAATCCCGGGGACGAGGCGATCGTGCCTTCGCCCTACTGGGTGTCTTACCCGGAAATGGCGAGATTGGCAGATGCTGAGCCCGTATTTGTGCATGCGGGTAAGGAACAGCATTTCAAGATTACGCCGCAGCAACTGGATGCGGCAATAACTGACCGGACTCGCCTGTTGTTTATCAATAGCCCGAGCAACCCTACTGGCATCGCCTACACGCGTGCTGAACTCGCTGAGCTGGGCCAGGTACTGGAACAACATGCCAGGGTGCTCGTGGTTACGGATGACATGTACGAACATATTTACTGGGGCGCAGAGCCCTTCTGCAGTTTCGCCAGCGCCTGCCCGTCACTGGCTGAGCGGACCATCGTGGTCCATGGCGTCAGCAAGGCCTATGCGATGACGGGATGGCGTATTGGCTATGCGGCGGGCCCTGCTGAAATTGTCAAGGCAATGAAAAAACTCCAGGGGCAGAGCACGTCGAATCCCAGCTCCATCTCTCAGTATGCGGCAGTCGCGGCACTGGACGGTGATCAGCGATGCGTGACCGAAATGAACAAGGCCTTTCGGGAACGTCACGACTACGTGGTGCCGGCACTTAACGAGATAGCCGGCGTATCTTGCACAGAAGGGGATGGTACCTTTTACGCATTTCCTGATGTGCGCGATGCAATTGCTGGCATTGCCGGGGTCAATGATGACCTGGAACTCACCGAACACCTGCTGGATACGGCAGGCGTCGCGCTGGTGCCAGGCTCGGCATTCGGAGCGCCCGGCCATATACGCCTGTCATTCGCCACCAGCCTCGAGGTGTTAAAGGACGCAATCGGGCGGCTTGCAAAGGCGCTTGACTGATGACTGCTGAGCTTTCTTGACTTGCCCTGTAGCAGCGGCGAAAATGCCGCGCCTTTAGCGGCTTATGTCGCAGCATACCGATCCCCGGTAGCTCAGTTGGTAGAGCGGTTGACTGTTAATCAATTGGTCGCTGGTTCGAGTCCGGCCCGGGGAGCCAACTTCTGAAAAGGCCTCAGCTCATGAGGCCTTTTTTTCTTGTGTGAGTTATCGATGCTCGACCGGGCCGGACTCTCAGCGAGAAAAGCGACTCGCAGTTTCTAAGCAACTCGCACAGGCCACGGGTTTACCGTCAGCGCCATTGTCGGTCAATTCACCCGTGACCGGTTCTTGTCCGGGCCCGGGGAGCCAACTTCTGAAAAGGCCTCAGCTCATGAGGCCTTTTTTTCTTGTGTGAGTTATCGATGCTCGACGGCTCGAGATAAAAAACTGGCCCACCGCCAGGGCCGATATCGCCGACCAGATACGATGCCTCGCGTATCACATCAACCGGATAGGTTTCGGTTGTCACGCCGTCTTCGGCCGTAACGATCACAGATATTGTGTTAAGGCCCGCATTCAGTGTGATAGCACTGCTGGCCATTCCGGAGTTGACGACAGCCCCATTAACCGTGATTGTCGCCTCGGAATCGTTGGCAGTCGGCGTGACCTGTGTCGTCGTGATGGACATCGGCACTGTCGCCGTATAGTTGAACACCGACGAACTAAATGCCGGCATCAGTGTGACATAAGTCAATACCAAATCACTCAGAGATGTCGGTCACGGTGATGATGATGTCCTGCACATCGGTCAGATTCGGTACGCCGCTGTCGGTCACTGTGACTTGTACCTCGTATTCATTGTCGCCGCCGGCGTCGAGTGGGTTCTCAAAGTCTGGCGCAGTCGTGAATGACAAGAGGCCAGTGTCCGGATTGAGCGTGAACAAAGCGTTGTCCGCACCGCCGGTCCCCACCGTGGTCAAGCTGTACGTCAGACCGGCGCCTTCGGCGTCGGCATCGTCGCTGGCCTGTACGTCGGTGACAACGCTGCCGTCGCCGCCGAGTTTCAGCACGAAGACATCGAGCCCACCGGCCGACATCCGGTTGGATACGCCGGCGCCCGGATCGAAGTCCGCCGTGCCCGAGAACCGTCCCACGACGTAAACTTTGCCGCTGTCGTCGACGGCCACCTCAGAACCCGTTTCATTACCGGGGCCACCGAACACTTTCGCCCAGACGAAGGCACCCGAAGTGTCGAGCTTCAGCACGAAGATTCGGCCACCTGCGCCCGTGCTCAGTTCAAATACACCGGCACCCGGATCGAAGTCCACCGTGCCCTCGACAAACCCCGTGGCGTAGACGTTGGCGCTGCTGTCGACGGCCACCGAGAAACTCTTGTCACTGCCGCCGACACCGACTTTCCCGGCCCAGGCGAAGTTACCCGAGGGGTCAAGCTTCAGAAAGAAGACATCGGTTTGTCCGGCCCCGCTCAGACTGAACACACCGGGCCCCGGATCGAAGTCCACCGTGTTAGAGAAGTCCCCCGTGGCATAGACGTTACCGCTGTTGTCGACGGCCACCGAGTAGCCTACGTCATCGTTGGGACCACCGACCGCTTTCGCCCAGACCAAGGCACCCGACGGATCCAGCTTCAGAAAGAAGACATCTTGACCGCCAGCCGAAGTCAGGTTTAACGTGCCGGCACCCGGGTCGAAGTCCGCCATGCCCCCGAATAGCCCCGTGGCGTAGACGTTGCCGCTGCCG
>JBFGOQ010000062.1:0-12929 GCA_041565075.1 Gammaproteobacteria bacterium | reverse complement strand
GTAGAAGAACAATACAAGGAATGGCGCCGCATTTTGCGCGATATCTATGCCGCCGAGACCGGGCTTGTGCAGGAATCTGCGGAATCGCCGGCAACGGATGGCGGCACAAACTAAGCAAGCCCGCCGTAATCGACTATGCAGGATCTGACCCCCGGCCAGAGCATCGCCCAACGCTTCACGTTGACCCGCAGACTTGCCTGGCAAGGCCCTGCCGAGAGCTGGCTGGCCCAGGACAGCGAACGGCAGCAGCCGGCCGTACTTAGCATTTTTCCCGATGTTGCACCGGCTGCAGTAAATGAAGAAGTGCGTGCCGAACTCGCGCGTGTGGGTAACATTGTGCATCCGCACCTGGCGCGCTTTCTTGGCAGCTTTGACCAGGCAGACTGCGCAGTACTCGCGCATGACTTCGTTGCCGGCGGAGACCTTTACGCACTGAGCGGTCATGATTATCGCGAGGTATTGCGGGTGCTCATGCCGCTGATGGACGTGCTGGCCTACCTGCACGATCTCGGGCTGGCGCATGGCGCTCTGGACGAGGACGCCATACACATCGATGCCGATAATAATGTTTGGCTGGGCCGTCTGGGCGTGGCCTGGATCAAGGCAGGACCCGCGGATGCACGCACCGACATTGGTGCGCTCGGGGCCATGCTCGAGCGCCTGACCGGGGCCACCGGTGGCATGCCCTTGCCGGAAACGATCGGCAGTTTATTGGCGGGCATGCAATCGGGGCGGGGTGGCGTACGAAATATGCACGAGGTCAGGCGCCGGATCGCCCGTGCCCTGGACATCGAGGATCATGCGGCGACATCCGCATCACCGCTCGAGGGTGCAGCGAGCGGATCGGTGCAGCCAGTCGGACGTTCGGGTGCTGCGCCTGCCGCGCCCGCGAAACCCGTGATAGCACGGCAAAGTGTGCCATTTGCTGTGGCGGTTCCGGCACTGCTGATCATGCTGGCGGCTGCGGTCTTCGTGATGTTCTTTCTGCGCGGGCCCGATGCCGTGCAGACACCAGTCTTGCAGGCCGCCAGCCCGGCGCAGTCAGGCCCGGCGGCAGCCACAACCCCGGTACCAAACGCGTCGGCGGCACCCTTCGCGGCCGCTGCCAGCGCCAGGCTGCGTCAGGATGCTCAGGACACGGTGATGACCTTGTTGCGCAGCCTGGTCGCGCTTGAAGAGCGCGGCGTCGAACAATGGGCGCCCGAGGATTTCGCCCGCGCCAGGGCGGCGGGCGACGACGGGGACGCGCTTTATCGTGACCAGCAGTTTGCAGCGGCGCTGACGCGTTACCGGGAAGGCGTCGAGCTGGCCGAATCGCTTGTTGCCCGTTCCGGCGAAGTTCTGCAAACGGCGCTGGCTGCCGGCGAAGCCGCGTTGGCCGGGGGCGCCAGTGACGAGGCACGCAGACAATTCGAAATGGCTCTGGTCATCGATGCGAGTAATCCGCAGGCCAGCGAAGGCGTGGAGCGCGCCGGCAAGCTCGAGTCGGTGCTCGCAAAAATGGCCGCCGGGGCGGAACAGGAACAGGCCGGGCAGCTGTTGGCAGCGCGCGATAATTATCGCCAGGCGCTGGCCATAGATGCGCAGTATTCTGCGGCGACGGAATCCCTGCAGCGCGTGCAGGCAAAGCTTGCCGGGCAGCAATTCCAGCAACTCATGTCCAGGGGTTTTCGTGACCTTGATAACGGCAACATGGAGGCGGCGCGCAGCGCATTTCAGCAAGCCGCAAAACTGCGGCCCAATGCAGCAGGCCCGCGCGATGCGCTGGCCCAGGTGGCGATGCAGTTGCGCGACAGTGACATAGCAACCCGGCGCGCGGTTGCAGAAACAGCCGAACGGAATGAGAACTGGCAAGCCGCTGCAGATGCTTATCGGTCGATTGTACAGACCGATAACACGCTGGTTTTTGCCCGCGATGGATTGCGCCGGGCGGAGCAACGTGCACAACTCGCCGCACGCATGCAGATGTTTATCGATGAGCCCCTGCGCATGTTTGGTAACGAGGCCTATAACGAGGCGCGCAGCATCCTTGCGCAGGCAAGGCAGATTCCAGGCCCGGGTCCAGTACTGCAAAGGCAGATTACCGGGCTGGCGAGCGAGATTGCCGTTGCGCGGACGCCGGTCACGGTCCAGCTGCGCTCGGACGGCCTCACCAGAGTAGTGATTCTTAAAATCGGCGAGATCGGCCGGTTCCAGCAGCAGGCGGTTGGCCTGATTCCGGGACGTTACACTGCCGTCGGATCCCGGGTTGGTTATCGCGACGTGCGCCGGGAGTTTGAGGTGCGGGCAGGCGAGCCGCCGCCGCCTGTCAGTATCATTTGCGAGGATCCGGTTTGAACCAGCCAATCCGGCCCGTACCCTATACGCCGCCACCGCCGCCCGGGCGCACGGTATTCAGGAACCTGAAACCGGGTTTGCTGCTGACTTTGCTGGCGCTGGCAACGCTTGTGGGAGTTGCCAGTTATGTTTTTACCGCGCGCGCTGTGCAAATCGATATCGAACCGTTGCCCGATTCCTATGCGATCCGTGGTGGCCTGCTGAACTTTAAACTGGGCGAGCGGCATCTGCTGCGTCCAGGCACCTATCAACTGCAAGCCGAGAAGGCCGGCTACCGACCCCTGCAGACCCGTTTTGTGGTTGAGCGCAGCAGCAACCAGGTGTTTGACTTTGCGCTTGAAAAGCTACCTGGACTTGTCAGCTTTAACAGCGCGCCGGTGGACGGCGCCAGCGTGTTTATCGACGACCAGCTGATTGGCACAACGCCGCTTTCCGAAGTTGAGCTGACGCCGGGCGAACATACAGTGCGGCTGGAGGCCGAGCGCTACCGGGTTTGGGAACAGTCGCTGGAGGTGGCCGGCGCGAACGCGCGTCAGCGTATCGACGCGCGGCTGCTTCCGGCCTGGGCAGAGCTCAGCGTTAGCACCGAACCGGCAAATGCAGAGCTGCGGATCGATGGTGAACTGCTTGCTACCACGCCAGCAGCAGTCGAAGTGTTGGAGGGCCAGCGGCAACTCGAAATCAGTCTGTCGGGCTACAAGACAATCGAGAGAAAGCTCGAGGTGGTGGCGGGAAACAATCAGAGTCTGGATGGCATAAGGCTGGAAAAATCCGATGGGCGCGTAGCCCTGGACAGTAATCCTCGTGGTGCCAACGTCACGGTGGGCGGCATCTATCGCGGGCAAACGCCGCTGCGCCTTGCGCTCGCGCCGGGGCGCAGCTACGAAATTCAGTTCTCCCGCGCCGGATACAAGAAAGCGACACGAACGGTCGCCGTGCGTTCCGGTGAGGGCCGCAGTCTTGCCATTGACCTGGAAGCCGAGGAAGGCATCGTTAATGTCAGCGTGCTACCCCGTGACAGTCGCGTGCTGGTCAATGGCGAGCCGGTGGGTACCGGCTCGCAGAGTCTGGTCTTGCCAGCCATACCACATCAATTGCGGGTGGAGCGTGAGGGTTTTGCACCGTTTACCCGTGAGATTACGCCACGGCCCGGTTTCGACCAGGATCTTCCGGTGACACTGAGAACCCTGGAGCAGGCGCGATACGATGCGCTCAAGCCAACCATCAGCACTGCCGCCGGGCAAACACTCAAGCTGATCAGGCCGGGCAACTTTCGCATGGGCGCCTCGCGTCGCGAACCGGGTCGACGCGCCAACGAGGTAATTCGCCGCATCAGCCTGACCCAACCCTACTATGTTGCAACCACAGAAGTGACCAACGAGCAGTTCAGGATGTTCGACCCGCAGCACGAGTCCGGAATCGTCGGGCGCTCAACTCTGAACCTTGAGAAGGCGCCGGTGGTCAATATCACCTGGGAGCAGGCGGCGCGTTATTGCAACTGGCTGAGCACCAGGGATGGCCTGCAGCCGGCTTACGAAGAGCGCGACGGCGCCTTGTTCCTGAAACGGCCAGCCGGTACCGGCTATCGATTGCTGAGCGAAGCGGAATGGATCTGGGCGGGCCGGGGCGACAGCCTCAGCAAGTTTCCATGGGGTCAGAGCATGCCGCCTGCTGCGGGTGCGGGAAACTTCGCGGACGATTCAGCCCGGCCGGTGGTGGCGAGAGTGATCGCGGGGATTAACGACGGCCACGCCGCGACCGCACCGGTCGGCAGTTTTCCGGCAAATGAGCGTGGCTTGCATGACTTTGCCGGTAACGTGGCAGAATGGGTTAACGACTTTTACGCCGTAAATCCAGGGCAGACCGACGATCTCGAGACAGACCCCCTGGGTCCGACTCAGGGCGATTTTCATGTGGTGCGCGGGTCGAGCTGGAAACACAGCACAATTACAGAGCTGCGTTGGAGTTTTCGCGACTACGCGGCTGAACCGAGAAACGATATAGGCTTCAGGATTGCACGCTATGCAGATTAACCGTTCATTGCTGGCCATGGCTGTCGCCATACTTATATCAGCGCTGCCACAACATCTTGGATTCGCCGCCGAGGATACGCCTGCAGAAAAGACCGAGGCGCCCGCACCAGGCGAGCCGACCGAGGATGAGGATGCGCCGCCGCCAGTTGAAACGGTGGGCGGTCAGATGGGCGAGGTCAGCCTCGAGAAATTCATACCCAGCGAGGAAATCACTGCCGATGGCGCAGTGTCATTCCCGGTCGATATCTGACGGAAAATAAAGCATGAAAAACCTAGCCAGGAAACAGATTCCCGCGGAGTTCCTTTTTCAGGTCTTCGCGCTGATTATTTCCGTGATCATCGTTCACAGCATTTATGTATCCATCGTGCGCCCGAACGCTGAGGTGATACTGATTGAACAAAGCATTCGTATTAACCAAGATCCGGAATACGTGCCGGAACGCTCGGTATACGTGCTCATTCGCGATTTCGAGCAAGAGGCGTGTTTCATTCTGATGTTGTGGGCCTTTGCTCTAATGGGCCACAAAGCGTTACAGAATTCTCGTGAGCGACGTCTGCTGGCTGAGGATCTGGTGCCTATCAGCGAAGGCACCAGCGTTTTGCCCGAAGACACCCGGGAATACTCGCGCCCGGTGCAGGCCTTGCCGGATGACACTCAGCAACGTTTGCTGCCGCGGGCATTTCTTACCGCGCTGCACCGATTCCGGTCCACGCGCAACATTCAGGACGTCTCGACAGCTGTGCGTGATCTTTGCGAGTCAGAGTCCGACCGCCTCGATTCAGAACTGTCCATGATCCGTTACATTGCCTGGGCCATTCCCTCTATTGGCTTTTTGGGCACAGTGCGTGGCATTGGTGAGGCGCTGGCGCAGGCGCACAAGGCCGTGGAGGGCGACATTGCGGGTGTCACCCAGAGCCTGGGTGTGGCCTTCAATTCGACCTTCATTGCGCTGCTAATCAGCATTGTTGTGATGTTCGTGCTGCACCAGTTGCAGCAAGCACAGGAACGCGTGGTGCTTGATACCCAGACCTACCTTGATCGCCACCTGGTCAGGCATATGCAGACACGATGAGCATCTTCGTTTTTGAATTCAATGACGCCGGCATAAATGTCAGCAGAGATGGCGAGTTATTGCTTGAAAGCCCGGGTTACGCAGTGCTGGATGGCCAGCAGCTTTACCTTGGTAACGAGGCTCAGGAGATTGCGCGCATCCGGCCGCGCTGGACCAATAACCAGTTTTGGTCGCGTCTCGGCACCGAGCCTATGCCGGGAGCTACCAGCCAGCTGCGTCATCACGCCGACCTTGCATTCGCGCATCTCAAGAGCATCTGGGGCCAGGTAGGCGAGAGCGGCGCAGAGGCGATTTTTGCTGTGCCTGGCAGCTGGAGCGCCGCGCAGCTGGGGCTGCTGCTCGGTCTGGCCAACGAGCTCGGCCTCGAGGTTCGCTGTATGGTCGATGCCGCCGTTGCTGCTGCAGCCGGGCATGCCGACGATGAACATTTGCGGCATCTCGATATTTCCCTGCATCGCATCGTGCTCACGGAAATCGATGCCGGCGCAACGCTGAAGCGCCAGCGAATGTTTGTCGTAGCCGAGGAGGGCCTGGTGCATTTCAATAACCTCTGGGCCAACACGATTGCTGATCAGTTTGTGCATGCCACGCGCTTTGACCCTATGCATCGCGCCGAGACCGAACAGCAGTTGCATGACCGCCTGGCGACCTGTCTGGTGGAGTTTGCCGAGCACGGGGCGGCCATTGTCGAACTCGATGATGACGAGAAGCACTACAGTGTTACGGTGCGTCGTGATCAGCTGGTCAGCGCGGCATCTGCGACTTATCCACGCATCGTGCAACAGCTGCAGGCAGATTCAGGCGCCACGGGCACGCTGCTGTTGTCGGAACGTTTTGCCGGCTTCCCGGGTCTGCATGAAACCCTGGCGGTGCTGCCCGGCATGCGCATCCAGGTACTCGCACCGGGCGCTGCCGCCCGCGGCTGCATGGCCCACCTGGCGAAGCTCTCCTCGGCGGGCGACGAAATACAGTTCTATTCCGAGATCGAGCGCGGCAATGCCGCGGCGCAGGCAGCACCTGCGCCGCGCAAAGCACAGCCTACCCACCTGCTGTATCGCGGCCAGGCCTGGCCGGTGAGCGGGCGACCCACAGTGCTGGCGATGCGTGACGGCGATGTGCTGACAGGCGAGGACAGCGGTGAACCACAATGCTCCGTGCAGCGCCTGGACGGCAGGGTCTGGCTGGAACCACGTCCCGTGACCCGCGTCATGCTCAACGGCCGCGAGGTTGACGACAAGGTTGCGCTGTCAATCGGCGACCGGTTGCAATTCGGCGGGCATGAGGAGGCCGTCCAGGTTATTAGTCTCGTAAGCTGAGATGGCCAGAAAAAGAAAATTTACGATCTTCAGCCTGTCCTTTCTGGACATCATGTCCTGTGGTTTCGGTGCCGTGGTGCTGTTTTTCATGATTATCAACCATGGCACGGTTGCGCGTTCCCAGGAAGTCAACAAGGAGTTGCTGGCCGAGGTCGATCTGCTGGAGAAGGAGGTGATCCAGGGAGAGGAACGCCTGGTGCTTGCGCGCAACACGATAGAAGAAATCGACAGCGATATAGTGACCACCGAAGGGCTTTCGCGGCAGCTGATCGAAGACCTGCGCACGCTGCGCGAGGAACTTGCCGAATACCAGGCTGACAGTCTCGCCAGACAGGAAGACATCAATGCGCTGAAGTCAGATCTGCAGGCGCTCGAAGAAGCCAGTCGCCGGCTCGAGGGAGCGGTAACCAGTGACGATGGCCGGGGAGATGCGACGCGCAGCTTTATCGGCGACGGCAATCGCCAGTATTTGACTGGCCTGCGCATGGGCGGTGAGCGCATCCTGATTCTGCTCGATGCCTCTGCCAGCATGCTGGACGAGACCATCGTGAACGTCATTCGCCGCCGCAATTTACCCGACGAATTGAAGCGCGAATCCGAAAAGTGGCAGCGCGCGCTGCGTACCGTGGACTGGTTAACCACGCAGATTCCGGCGTCCAGCAAGTTTCAGATTTATACATTCAATACTGAGGCACGGCCCGCGTTGTCCGGGACTGCAGGCCGCTGGCTGGAGGCCGGCGACGGCACCTCGCTCGAGCAGTCGATTCAGGCGCTCAGGCGGTCGGTGCCCGCAAGGGGTACCAGCCTGCACCGGGCCTGGCGGGCAGTGACCAGCCTCGATCCCATGCCGGACAATATTTTTCTGATTGTCGACGGCTTGCCCACGATGGGCGAGAGCATAGAAACAAGCGGCAAGGTATCGGGTCGCAACCGCGTCAGGCACATGGACCGCAGCCTGCGGGTGCTGCCGTCAGGTATTCCCGTCAACGTGATCTTGCTGCCCATGGAGGGAGATCCCATGGCCGCGCCAAGCTTCTGGCAATTGGCGCAGGCCACCGGCGGTTCCTTCATGAGCCCGTCGGGAGACTGGCCGTAATATGAAACGCAGACGCGACATAGAAGGAATGAGCCTGTCCTTTCTGGACACGATTGCCTGCGGCTTTGGCGCGATCATCCTGATGCTGGTCCTGACGAAGGTGTTTGAGCCCGTGGTGCTGGAAGACACCACCGTGCATCTTGAGGGGCTGGTGGCGCAGTTACGCGAGGAACTGTTCGATATCCGCGGTGAAGTAACGACCCTGAACCGCGATCTCATCAGCAAGGAAGAGCAACTCAGCGATGAAAAAGAACGGCTGGCGCGCCTGCAGGGCGAATTGACTCGCATACGGGGTCGTTTTTCAGCCTCCAAGGAAGAATCCGCCGTCACCAATGTCCTGCGCGACCAGCTGGCCAGCGCGCGGCAGAGTATGACCGAGGAAATGCGCCGCCTGCTCGCCGACTACCAGCGCCCGATTGATGATGCGACCGTAGGGGGTATCCCGGTTGACAGCGAATACGTGATCTTCGTGATCGACACATCCGGCAGCATGTACAACTACGCGTGGGACCTGGCCGTGCAGAAGGTTCGCGAAGTCCTCGAGGTGTACCCGTCGGTGAAAGGCATCCAGGTGTTGAACGACATGGGCAATTACATGTTTTCACAGTACAGTGGCCGGTGGATCCCGGACAGCCCGGCGCGCCGTAAAGCGATTACGGAAAGGCTCAAAACCTGGAACGCTTTCAGTAACTCCAGTCCGGTGGAGGACATTAACCGCGCCATCAGCACGTTTTACGCGCCGGACAAGAAAATCAGTATTTATGTGTTCGGTGACGAGTTCACCGGGCGCTCTATCCAGGACGTGGTGGAGACCGTGGACAAGATCAATCGGGCCGGGCCCGGTGGCGAACGGCTGGTCCGCATTCACGCGGTTGGCTTCCCCGTGTTGTACAAGGTCGGGAACTTCAACCGCGTGGGTATTACGGGTGTGCGTTTTGCGACGCTGATGCGCATCCTGTGTGAGCGCAACGGCGGTACATTCGTGGGTCTGCAAGATATCCGATAAAGGCCGTTCACGCGTAATGCATTGCCGGTAACCTTGCGGTAGAGTTAGCCAGATGTGGGGTCAGAGATCAGCTTGTCGCGCAGGTCACAGCACCTGACCTGGCCCGGATCAGAATGACAAGAATATGGGCATCCGGTTTGTGAGGATCTGACAGTGAAACCCACCGATACCAGAAACCCGGATTATTTTCACAAGGTGGTGGATTGCCAGTGGGCATGCCCGGCACACACGGATGTGCCCGAGTACATACGCCTGATCGCCCAGGGGCGCTTTAGCGACGCGTACATGGTAAACCGCGTATCCAACGTGTTTCCCGGCATACTCGGGCGCGTTTGTGACCGCCCCTGCGAACCGGCGTGCCGGCGCGGCAGAGTCGATGAAAAGCCGGTCGCCATATGCAGGCTGAAACGGGTTGCGGCAGATCATCGTGACGACATTCGCGAGCGTCTGCCGAGGATCCCTGCCAAGAAAAACGGCAAGCGGATTGCTCTCGTCGGTGCGGGTTGTGCCTCGCTGACCGTGGCCAACGACCTCTTGCCGCTGGGTTACGAGGTCACGATTTTCGAAAAACTCGCCGAGACCGGCGGTCTCATGCGCACCAATATTCCGAGGTTTCGGCTGCCGCCCAGAGTATTGGACGAGGAAATCGACATGATCGTGGACATGGGCGTCGACCTGCGTCTCGACTCGCCTGTCACGAGCATGAAGGCCCTGCTTGAAGAGGGATATGACGCGATATTTATCGGCACCGGTGCGCCCAAGGGCGGCGATGTCGACATACCGGGCCGGCACGACGACCCGGAACATGTGCACATCGGCATCGAGTGGCTGGAATCCGTTGCCTTCAAGCATATCGACAGCATTGGCGAGAAGGTCCTGATCATCGGCGCCGGGAATACGGCCATGGATTGTTGCCGGACCTCGCTCAGGATTGGCGGCAAGGATGTGCGGGTCATGGCGCGCAAGCCGCGACACCTCCTCAAGGCGTCAGACTGGGAGCTGGAAGACGCCGAGGAAGAGCAGGTCGAGATAATGCTGAACCATGCGCCCGAGCGCTTCATTATCGAAGACGGGCGGCTGGTCGGCATGGAATTCGCCCGGGTGGAATGGCAGGCTGGCGAAGATGGCCGACTCAAGGCCAGGACCCTCGAGAAAATTACTTTGCCCTGTGATGATGTGGTGCTCGCGGTGGGCCAGGAAAACGCGTTCCCTTATATCGAGGATGATTGCGGGATTGAATTCGATCGCTGGAACGTGCCAACGGTCGACCCCGTGACTTATCAGTCTACTCGCGAGGGTGTATTTTTCGGCGGCGACGCTGCCTTTGGTCCCAAGAACATTATCTGGGCGGTCGAGCATGGCCATCAGGCGGCGATTTCGATCCACAAGTATTGCCAGCGAGAGTCCCTTACCGAGAGGCTGCCCTACGGGATGAACCTGGCCAGCACCAAGATGGGCATCCACGAGTGGAGTTACAGCAACGACTTCAACCCGGCGACGCGACGACTGATGCCACATGTGGATTTGCAGTCGCGCTTCAAGAATGTCGACATTGAAGTAGAACTCGGATTTACACCGGAGCAGACCCTGGACGAAGTAGAGCGCTGTCTGAACTGTGATATCCAGACCGTTTTTACTGCCAAACTTTGTATCGAATGCGATGCCTGTATAGATATCTGCCCGGTCGATTGCCTGACCATCACGCGTAACGGCACCGAAGAGGACTTGCGCTCACGGCTCAGCGCGCCGGCTGAAAATATCGAGCAGGACCTTTACGTTTCCGCAGAGCTTCCCCAGACCAGGCGAGTCATGGTCAAGGACGAGGACCTGTGTGTACATTGCGGCTTGTGCGCGGAGCGCTGCCCGACAGCGGCCTGGGACATGCAAAAGTCCACGCTCACGATTCCCTATGCGGCGGATGAGGCGGCGTCCGGCGAAGAGGTCAAGCGTTCGGCATGAGCAACACGCCTGTCAGCCCAGGGGTCAACGATTTCGTCATCAAGCTGGCCAACGTAAACGGTACCGGTTCGGCCAGTGCCAATGGCCTGCTCATGAAGGCGATTTTTCGCATGGGCATTCCGGTCTCGGGCAAGAATTTTTTCCCGTCCAACATCCAGGGATTGCCCACCTGGTATGAGATCCGGGTCAGCGGCGAGGGACATCTGTGTCGTTCCGGAAACGTGGACATCATGGTCGCGATGAACGCGCAGACCTACGCCCAGGACCTTGCCGAAGTGAGTCCGGGCGGCTACCTGATTTACGACTCCACCTGGCCCAGAGCACGTCAGCTGAAACGCGACGGCGTGCACGTCCTTGGCATCCCCCTGGCCCGGATGTGCAATGAAGCTTTTGACAGGGTGCGCACGCGCATACTGATGAAGAACGTGGCTTATGTCGGCGCCCTTGCAGCGCTCCTCAACCTGGATCTTGAGGTCATCAGGACTTTGCTCGCTGAAACCTTTGCTGCCAAGCCCAGGCTGGTTGACCCGAACATGCAAGCCATCGAGCTCGGCTTCAATTACGCCAAAGAACATTTCGATTGCCCGCTGTCGATCCAGTGCGTGAGTATGGACAAGACAGCTGATCAGGTAATGATCGACGGCAACACTGCAGCAGGCCTCGGGTGCATGTATGCCGGGGCAACGGTTGGTGCCTGGTACCCGATCACACCGTCAACTTCGTTAATGGATGCGTTCAAAATGTTTTGCGAGCGCTATCGCAAGGACCAGGAAAGCGGGCACAACAAATTCTGCATCGTCCAGGCGGAGGACGAGCTCGCCGCAATCGGCATGGTGATCGGCGCGGCCTGGTGTGGTGCGAGGGCCTTCACTCCCACCAGCGGCCCGGGTATTTCATTGATGAGCGAATTTATCGGCTTCGCCTATTACACTGAAATCCCGGTAGTTATCTTCGATGTCCAGAGAGTAGGCCCATCTACCGGTATGCCGACCCGCACCCAACAGTGCGACATCATGACTTGTGCTTATGCATCGCACGGCGATACGCGGCATGTCCTGCTGTTTCCAGCCAACCCGCAGGAATGCTTTTACCTGGCCGTCCAGGCCTTCGACCTGGCCGAGCGACTGCAGACGCCGGTATTTGTTTTATCCGATCTCGATATCGGAATGAACGACTGGATGTGTCCAAGGCTCGAGTGGGATGACAATTATCGCCCCGATCGCGGCAAGGTGCTGGATGAAGACGCGCTGGAGAAACTCGACGCGTTTTATCGATACCTGGATGTCGATGGCGATGGCATATGTGCACGCACGCTGCCCGGTGAACACCCCAAGGGCGCATATTTTGTACGCGGGTCCGGTCATAACAAGTTCGGCCGCTACACCGAAGACGCGGCGGAATACCAGGAAGTCGTCGACCGGTTGCGCCGCAAGTCGGATACTGCCGCGGAGCGGGTTCCAGCTCCAGTGGTTCACGGCAAAGGTAACAACGAGATAGCGCTTATTTCGCTTGGCAGCTGTGACGGCGCGGTGCTGGAAGCGGTAGACCGGCTGGCGGCACGCGGCATTCGGGTCGATTACATGCGTATCCTGGCTTTCCCGTTCTCGCAAAAAGTAGAGGCATTCATCCAGCATCATGCACAGGTGTTCGTGGTGGAACAGAACCGCGATGCGCAACTCAGGAACCTGCTGCTGATGGAAACCACAGTTGCCAGGGAGAAGCTGACCTCAATCCTTAATTACAGCGGCCTGCCAATGGATTGTCGTTGTGTGGTTGATGGTGTCACGCGCGCCCTGGACAAGGGAGCGGTGGCGTGAGTTACATCCAAAAGCCGCGTGTTTCCAAGCTCGGTCTCAAGCCCAACGGGATCGGTTTGACGATGCGTGATTACGAAGGCGGGATGTCGACCCTTTGTGCCGGCTGTGGGCACGATTCCATCACCGCCGCGCTGATCCAGGCCTATTTCGAGATGGACATACCACCGCACCGCGTGGCGAAGGTCAGCGGCATTGGCTGTTCTTCCAAGACCCCGGCATATTTTCTCGGTAGCGCGCATGGGCTTAATTCGGTGCATGGCCGCATGCCCTCGGTGGCGACCGGGGCCAGTGC
>JBFGOQ010000061.1:0-13004 GCA_041565075.1 Gammaproteobacteria bacterium | reverse complement strand
GCCGTTCAGGAAACTATTTGCGCCCATGTGAAGCAAGCATTCGGCATCGAGACTCGCACGCATGCGGGGCTTGCCTGGTATCCCCGGCATGGTCTCAACATGGCCACCCTTTTGCACCGTGCCCGAATAGCGCTGACAAGTGCCGAGTCGTCGGATCAGGGCTGCGTCATCTACTCGCCCGCCAGTGACACCGGGCTGGAACTCGAACGCGAGCTCACCACCGATCTTGCCCACGCCCTCGACAAGAACGGTTTGACGCTCAATTTTCAGCCGGTGGTGCCCATGGAAGAGGCCGGGCCCTGTGTCCTGGAAGTACTGGCTCGCTGGGAACACCCGGAGTGGGGCATGATCAGCCCGGAGACCTTTGTAGCACTCGCCGAGCGTGGCGGGCTGATTAATCGGCTGACCCGGCAAGTAGTGCGCGAGGCGGTCGGGCAGCTGGCCCGCTGGCGCAGCGAACGCATTTATCCGCATATCGCGATCAATCTGTCACCCAAGGATCTTTTCGACGACACGCTGCCTGCATTTCTTGCCAGGACCTGCGAAGCCGCGCGCGTATCTCCCGAATGCCTGGTCCTGGAGGTTACGGAAACAGCCATGATTTCGGACATTTCGCGTGCGCGTCTGACGCTCAAGCGCCTCCGCAGGCTGGGCGTACGAGTAGTAATCGACGATTTCGGCACCGGCTATTCATCGCTCGCTCATCTGCGACAGCTGCCTGTCGATGGCATCAAGATCGACAAAAGCTTTGTAACCTCGTTGCGCCGTGGCAGCAGCGACAGCACCATCGTGCGCGTCAGCATTGAACTCGCGCACAGCCTGGGCCTGAAGGTGACTGCCGAAGGCGTGGAAAGCGAGTACATCGAGAGCCGCCTGGAAGAATTCCAGTGCGATGCGCTGCAGGGTTACCACATTTGCCCACCATTGCCTGCCGACGCAGTCTCCGGCTGGATGCTTGGCAATGCACTGCGCTTCAGTGAGGGCCGCTTGCGGCAGCAACGACTGCCGCTGGTGGACCTGGTCACCGAAAACCGACTGTAGGCCGGGTCGGCTACAATCGCATGCTTGTCCGAAAGCGGGGCGAGCATGCCGGAGCTTCCCGAAGTTGAAACCACCCGTGCGGGCATCGCGCCACATGTGCGCGGCAAGCGCGTCACGCGCATCGTCGTGCGGGACAAGCGCCTGCGCTGGCCCGTGCCGGCGCGCCTGGTTCGAGAACTGACCGGGCAGGTCGTGCGCGCTGTCGAGCGTCGTGCCAAGTACCTCTTGCTCAGAACCGACGCCGGCACTGCGATTGTGCATCTTGGCATGTCCGGCAGCCTGCGCATTCTGACCCGGCCGCTCACCGCGCTGAAGCATGACCATTTCGATATTGGGTTCCGCGGCGGCGCCATACTGCGCTTTAACGATCCGCGCAGGTTTGGCTGTTTGTTGTGGACACGCCGGGACCCACTTCGTCATCGCCTGCTTCGTGAACTTGGGCCGGAACCCCTGGCGCCGGATTTTTCCGGTGCGTCGCTTTATGCGGCATCTCGTGGCCGCAGCGTCGCAGTCAAGAATCTCATCATGGATGCAAAGATCGTCGTTGGCGTGGGAAATATTTATGCCAGTGAAGCCCTGTTTCATGCCGGCATTCATCCGCGGCGGCCTGCCCGGCGAATCTCACGCGCTCGTTATGACTTGCTCGCGCTACAAATCAGAGAGGTGCTGCGCGCGGCAATCCGGGCGGGGGGCACAACGCTGCGCGATTTCACCGACAGCGAAGGTTTGCCTGGCTACTTCTCGCGCTCGCTGGCAGTGTATGGCAGAACCGGTGAGCCTTGTCGGGCCTGTGGCGAGGCCGTCAGACAGGAGTTTATCGGCCAGCGCTCCACTTTTTACTGCGTGCAGTGCCAGCGCTGACCAACCCCTTACTCAGCCGCGGGAAAGCGTCTGGCGGCGTTTCTCCAGGGCGGCCTTGACAACGGGGTGTACAAACCGCGACACATCGCCCCCGAGCATCGCGATTTCACGGACCAGGCTTGATGATATAAACGTGAATTTTTCCGTGGGCGTCAGGAACACAGATTCCACATCAGGGTTTAACTGCCTGCTCATGGTGGCCAGCTGAAATTCAAACTCGAAGTCCGCAACCGCGCGCAGACCGCGTACCATCACCCGTAACTTGTTGTCCCTGGCGAAATCGACCGTGAGACCTTCATAGCCCTGTACTTCGACGTTCTTGATATCGCCCAGGACCTCGGCCGCCAGCTCCACTCTTTCTTCAAGTGAAAACATTGGCGTCTTGCCAGGGTTAGCGGCGATAGCCACCACCACGCGACTGAACACGCTGGCCGCACGGCGAATCAGATCATAGTGACCGACGGTGACCGGATCAAAAGTACCGGGATACATGGCATCAACAGGCATCTTGTTTACTCCGGTTTCAGGTCATTGTCCTGGTTGCTGGTTGCGAGCCCGTAGACAAGCTGTCCTGCCTTGCTCTCCCGCACCAGGCGCCAACCCTTTGGCAGGCTGGCCTGAAGATCGCCGGGCGCCGTTTCCAGGTAGACCTGCGCCGTGGACGACAGCACATCGCATGTGATCAGCTCCTGGAAAGCCCGCCTCGCCAGATCATGCCCGAAAGGCGGGTCCAGGAACACGACATCAAAAGTATCGGCATTGCTTCGCAGAAAATCAAAAGCATCCATTACGTGGACGCTGGCATTGGCCCCCAGCGCGGTGATGTGCCCGCCAATCCCTGCAGCTACCTGTCGGTCGCGCTCCACAAAATCCACCCGCGCCGCACCTCTGGACAATGCTTCCAGGCCCAGCGCGCCGCTGCCGGCGAAAAGATCAAGGCAGCGTGCTTCCACAATCTGCACCTGCAGCCAATTGAACAGCGTCTCGCGAACCCGGTCGGGGGTCGGCCTGACGTCCCTGTTACCGGGAAAATTCAGCCGGCGTCCCCGCCATTTCCCACCGATGATACGAAACCGGTTACGGGAAGTGGTGGCATTGGTGCTGCTTGGATTGCGGGGCATCAGTAAATCGGTGGGTACGGTACACGCGTGTTTGCAGGGGTGCTAGCATACCGCGACTTTACGCCGTGCCCGAGCAAGCCTTTGAGCGAAGACAACGCGAGCAGCAGTAAACCCGGATTTTTCAAGCGCCTCAGGCAACGCCTGAACCGCGGTGATTCCTGGCTCACCCGTGACCTCACAGAGCTGATGCCACGCGGGCAAATCGACCAGGCGCTGCTGGAGGAACTGGAGACTCGCCTGCTGCTGGCAGATGCGGGCGTCGAGGCCACCGAGCAGATTGTCGGCGGCCTCAGCAGAAAAGTTGCGCGCAAGGAATTGCAGGATGGGGAAGCATTGTTCAAAGCTTTGCACAACTCCATCGTCGATATTCTCAAACCTTGTGAACAGCCGCTGGTTCCCCAGACCCCGAACAAGCCTTTCGTGATCTTAATGGTGGGCGTAAACGGCGCCGGCAAGACTACCACCATTGGCAAGCTGGCCAGGCGTTTCAAAGACCAGGGGCAAAGTGTGATGCTTGCTGCCGGCGATACGTTTCGGGCGGCCGCCGTCGAGCAATTGCAAGCCTGGGGCGCACGCAACGATGTGCCGGTTATCGCCCAACAAACAGGGGCGGATTCCGCTGCGGTGATCTTTGACGCCATGCAGTCAGCCAGCGCACGAAAAGTGGATGTCCTGTTGGCGGATACCGCCGGGCGCTTGCACACCCAGGACAACCTGATGGAAGAACTCAAGAAGATCAGGCGTGTCATCAACCGCGTCAACCCGGACGCGCCACATGAGACCATGCTTGTCCTCGACGCCAGCATCGGGCAGAACGCACTTAACCAGGCGCAGCAATTCAACGAAGCCGTCGGTCTTTCCGGCATTGCCATAACCAAGCTGGACGGCACTGCCAAGGGCGGTATTCTGCTGGCGATTGCCGGCCGCCTCGGGATCCCGATTCGATTTATTGGTGTTGGCGAGTCGGCTGAAGACCTGGGTGAGTTCGAAGCGGATGCCTACGCCAGTGCTCTGCTCGGAGAAGCAACTACAGTGACCAACCCATGATCATCTTCGAGAATGTCGCCAAGCGATATCCCGGCGGCCAGGAGGCGCTGGCCGGGCTCAACCTGCGAATTGACGAGGGCGAAATGGTATTTCTGACCGGCCATTCGGGCGCCGGTAAAAGCACCTTGCTCAAGCTCATATCTTTAATCGAACGGCCGACGCGTGGACAAGTCTTCGTGAATCGGCAGAACACAAACGGCGTTTCGCGGCGCAAGATTCCCGCGTTCCGCCGCAATCTCGGCATGGTATTTCAGGATCACAAGCTCTTGAGTGATCGCACCGTATTCGACAATGTCGCGCTGCCACTCGTGATTGACGGTCTGGGCAGCAAGGAGATCGGTCGCAAGGTGCGCGCCGCACTGGACCAGGTGGGGCTGCTCTCGAAGGAAAAGAAAATGCCGCTTACCCTTTCGAGTGGTGAGCAACAACGTGTCGGCATCGCGCGGGCTGTAGTCAGCAAACCCGTGGTGCTGATCGCCGACGAGCCAACGGGTAACCTCGATCCGGAATTATCGGCCGAAATCATGAACCTGTTCATGCGCTTCAATGAGGTGGGCGTGACCGTGGTGGTAGCAAGCCACGATCTGTCGCTGATCGGTACGCTGGGCAAACGCATCGTCAGGCTTGCTGCCGGCCGGTTGGAAGGCGCTGCCGAAGAGGCGCAAAGCTGACATGGTCCCGCGACCAGGGAAATTGTCCGGTGCCCGCCGCGCGGTGCAGCCCGGCATCAGCCCAAAAACCTGGGCGAGTCGTCACGTGCAGACACTGGTCGGGTCTCTGGGCAGGCTTTACCAGCATCCATTTGCGACTTTCATGACCGTCGCCGTAATCGGTATTGCCCTGGCCATGCCTGCAGGACTGCACTTGCTCGTCGTCAACGGCACCAACCTTGGTGGACGCTGGGACAGCGCCGTGGATATTGCCGTGTACCTCAAGCCCGGAACCAGCATTGAAGATACCGAGACTCTCGCCGAGGCCTGGCGCAAACGTGATGATGTCGCCGATGCGCGAGTTGTGCCGGCGGATCGTGCACTGGAAGATTTCAAAACAAGCTCCGGATTCGGCGGCGCCTTCGAAGGGCTGGCGGAAAACCCTCTGCCGCACACCGTGGTCGTGCGCCCGGCTGTGGATCGCCTTGATGCAGAGCAGGTGCAACAGCTTGAGCGCGCTCTGGGCGCGGCCACCCAGGTGGACCTGGTGCAGGCCGACACCCAGTGGGTACAGCGCTTTTACGCCATTATTAAAATCGTACAAAGGCTGGTAACCGTCGCCGCATTCGCGCTGGCGCTGGCTGTCGTCGTGATAATCGGCAACACGATCCGACTCGATATCTACAGCCGGCGAGAAGAAATCGAGATCGCCAAGCTTATCGGCGCCACCGACGCCTTCATTCGGCGACCGTTTTTATACAGCGGTACCTGGTATGGCCTGGGCGGCGCGCTGGTGGCACTGCTGCTGGTCAGCGCCCTGTTGTTCCTGGTCCAGGGTCCCGTGACCAGGCTGGCGGGTCTCTACGGCAGCAGCTTCCAGATTGCCGGGCTGGGCGCAGGCGATGCCCTGCTGCTGCTGGCAGCCGGTGCCGCCCTGGGCTGGCTGGGCTCCTGGATTGCGGCAGCGCGGCATATCCGCCGCCTCGAACCTGCTTGAACCTTATAACTAACTAAAAACGCTATGTTTTTTTATTTTACTTCCGGGGAACTTGTGCTATATTTAGCACTCGAAATAGCCGAGTGCCAAAACTCGCAATTCATCAGGGAATCGTAGATATGACCACTGCAGTCGCACGCAGAGACCATTCGCTCATTCTGGCCGGCCCGGTCGGAAGCCTGGATGCCTATGTGCAGGCCGTGTCCGGCATACCGGTACTTTCCCGCGAGGAAGAGCAAGATTTAGCGCGCCGTTTTCGGCAACTTAATGATCTGGATGCTGCCCGCCAGCTGGTTATTTCCAACCTTCGTTTCGTGGTGCACATCGCCAAAGGATACTCGGGCTACGGGTTGCCCGTCGCCGACCTTATCCAGGAAGGCAACGTGGGCCTCATGAAGGCCGTCAAACGTTTTGACCCTGAGGTGGGCGTGCGCCTGGTGTCATTTGCCGTTCACTGGATTCGCGCGGAAATTCACGAGTTTGTGCTGCGCAACTGGCGCCTGGTCAAGGTCGCCACCACCAAGGCACAACGCAAGTTGTTTTTTAATCTGCGCAAGACCCGCAAGCATCTGGGCTGGATGAGTGAGGACGAACGACACGCCATTGCGACAGATCTCGGCGTTAGCAAGAAAGACGTCGTCGAGATGGAAAAGCGTCTTACGTCGCGCGATCTGGCATTTGATCTCGGTGATAATGAAGATGACGAGCGGACCAGTTTTGCCCCTGCTGCTTACCTGCCGAGCCCCGATGCCGATCCGGCGGAAACGCTGGAGGAGCACGATTTTCAGCAAGACAGCAGAGCGAAGCTTGCCGCTGGCCTGGCGACCCTGGACGAGCGTAGTCGCGACATCCTGAAGCGCCGGTGGCTCGCTGAAAGCAAGGAAACCCTGCAAACGCTGGCCGCCGAATACGGCGTGTCCGCTGAGCGCATCAGACAGATTGAAAATAACGCGATCCGCAAGTTGCGCAGCAGCATGGCTGCCTGATCTTGCCGCAGTTCTTCAGCCAAAGCCCGGCCCCGTGCCGGGCTTTTTGTTGTCCCCAATTGTAAATCTTGGTTTAAAAACGGGCGCCAGTGAGGTGTCCCGGTTGACGCTGGCAGTCCTGCGAACCTAACATGCCAGACCCGGGTTGATTCCCACCGCCGCGAGTGCCTTGTGCCTTACGGCGTACTTCAAAATAACAGATACCCAGCAAAGGAATTCATCATGTCAGTTGCACGAGTTAGCGAAATTATTTCTTCATCGCCAAAGAGCTTCGACGATGCCATAGACGTCGGCATCGCGCGCGCCACCAAAACCCTGACGAACGTAAAAGGCGCCTGGATTGAAAATCAGAAAGTCGTTGTCGAAAATGGCAAAATTATGGAATACCGCGTCAATATGAAGGTCACGTTCGTACTGAACGACTGATTTTCGCGAGAGCTGAGAACGACCCCGCGCGGGTGACTGCGCGGGGTTTTTTTATACTCAGCGATAGGTTTTGCCAGCGTGCCGGATCCAGCCGCCTTTATGGCGACCACGCGGGTCATGGTGGGTCCAGTGGATGACACCGCCTTTTTCATTCCACTCATATTCGCCACGCAGGGCGACCCGATCGCCCGACTCGAGGGGCACTCGCGGCGCCAGGTCGATGTTGTGGGCCACCAGCACCGTGTGACCCTCTGCCACCTCCAGGATAAAGCGCTGATGGCGGTCGCCATCCCGGTCATCGGCCAGGGTTCTGAGCACTGTGCCCCCGGCCTCAAGCCACTGGTCGGAGCGTTTTGCCGCGTAGGCCTCAGCCACCGCCGCGCCGTCGAAGTCTGCGCTGGCGGACGGCGTGATCGGGCGCCCCTGGCTGTCCGAATTGGAAGCCGTGAAATATCCGGCAACCGCGCCCACCGCCAGCAAAACCACCGTCGCAATCAGGTTGCGCGGGGTCAGCGGAAGCATCGTGGGGCGGCGCCGGCTCATCTAAACGAAGCTACTCAGGTTTGCTCGACCAGCGGTACCAGGCGCAGCTCGACCCGGCGGTTCTGCTGCTGGCCTTCCGGCGTGTCGTTGCTTGCAATTGGCTGCAGTTCACCATAGCCAAGAGTGACAATGCGCATGCCCTTGATGCCACGCGCGTGCAGGTATTCACCGACAGTGCTCGCGCGGCGCAGCGAAAGCTCCTGGTTGTAGTCTTCACTGCCCCTGCTATCGGTATGCCCGGACACTTCGATGACGGTCTTGTCATACTCCTTCAGCACCAGTGCAACGGAATCCAGCACCTTGAAGAACCCCGGGTAGAGATCTGCGCTGGCCGTGGCGAACGTGATGTTGCCCGGCATGTTCAAGGTAATCTCGTCACCGACACGACTGACGCTGACGCCGGTACCCTGCATCTGCTCACGCAGCTTTGCCTCCTGTTTGTCCATGTAGACGCCCACCGCACCGCCGGCCAATGCCCCGGTGCCCGCGCCAATCAAGGCACGCTGGCGCCGTTCGGTGCTGTCATCACCGGTAATCAGTCCGGCGGCAGCCCCGATCGCTGCACCGATGAGTGCGCCCTTGGCAGCCTTGCTGGTCTTTTGCTCTCCCGTGTAGGGATCGAGCGTCGTACAGGCTGCAACCAGCATGAGGGTTGCGATGCCGGCAGCGAAAATTCCTGATCGTAAATTTAAAAATGACATGGGCGGATGCTCCTGTTGTAAATGCGCGGGTATGGCATGCCAATATGGGGATAAATTCTGTAATTTCAAGCTTTTTCTGCGCCCTTACACGGGCAGGTCAGTTCTAAAACGGGCGCCATCTTAGCGGCCCCCGCGGCTTGCGCCGGCGTCCCGGCCAGCGTAGTTTTGCATGGCGGACCTGAACAGGGGCTTAACCATGCGACCCATTGACAGCTGGCTGGACGAATACGGAGACAGCCACCAGAACCCAACCAACAAGGCCTTCCACTGGGTGTGCGTTCCGGCGATTGTCTTCAGCCTGATTGGTCTCTTGTGGTCCCTGCCTGTGCCCGGCGTCTTTGTCGAGACTTCTCCGATACTCAACTGGGGAACGATTTTTCTGATGGCGTCAATTGTCTACTACTTCATCATGTCAACAACGCTGGCACTTGGCATGGTCATGGTTTCGGGCCTGATTATTTTTGCCCTGGCGCGTCTCGATAACCTCAGCACTCCTCTGTGGCAGATCTGCGTAGGGATATTTGTCATCGCCTGGATCGGCCAGTTCATCGGCCATGTTATCGAGGGTAAGCGGCCGTCGTTTTTTAAAGACGTGCAGTTTCTTATGATCGGCCCGATCTGGCTGCTGTCCTTCGTCTATCGGCGCCTCGGCATCCCTTACTGACAAGCAACTAATCCGGAGCGTTTAGCAGATTGGCCGGGGAGTACTGGTCGGTCAGCACACGCGCCTGCAGCTCGCGTTCCGACGGACTGGTAATCAGCTCCAGGTTGCCCACGAGATCTATGCCGTGAGCGTGCCAGTCAATCCTGCGGGCTCTCTCGCGCAATGTTGACAAGTCCGGCTGCGGCATTTTGCCCGTGACGATCACCCGGTTGCCAGTTCGCCTGCGCAGATTGAAAAACCAATCGAAGGCCGCAGCGAAGGTCGCAGTCTCATGACGATAAAGTCGGCTGGATGAAAAAGTATTTGCTACCAAAACGCCGCCGTCTGCAAGTAACTGCTCGCATTCTTCAAGGTATTCCCGGGTCATCATGTGTTCCGGAATGTAGTCTCCGGTAAAAGCATCGAGCAGAATAAAATCGTACTGCTGTCCTTGCAGCAGGGCACGCCTGACAAAAACGCGGCCATCCCGCGCCACCACCCGATCGCCCGGCCGAATCCTGAAATCGAAATACTCCTTCGCGACATCAATTACCGCCGGGTCGATTTCCACCGAATCAATGCGCGCATCGGGAAACAATTTTTGCATGAGCCTGGGCAATGAGCCGCCGCCCAGACCGATAACAAGTATGCGCTCGGGGGCGGGGTTCAGAAGAAAACCGGTAAAGACCAGTTTGCCGTAATCAAAAACGAGTCGGTCCGGATGTTCGTGAAACTGGCAGGACTGCCGGCTTATACGACGTTCCCGATTGGCAAACTTCAGGCAGCGTCGATCATTTTCTTCTGTCACCTGGATGTTTCTGTACAGTGAGCGCTTCTCGTAAATAACTTTCGCGTCTGCAACCTGCAGCAGACCGGACACATAAAACACCGCGGCAATGAGGAACAATGGTTTCATGGAGATGCTTCCCGCGCTTGTGTCGCCTGATCACGATGTGCCAGCAAAGCAATCAAACCACACAGGATAAGAGCGAGGCCGAGGCTAATCAGGATGTGCTGAACCTCGAACCAGAGCACAAAGTAGAACGATGTCAGCAAAGTTCCCAGGGCGCTGCCCAGCGTCGATACGAAATACAGCAGGCCGGCCACGTGACCGCTGTGCCCCACCGTATCCACCAGCAAGCGCACCGCATAGGGAGATATCGTGCCCATCGCCACCGTCGGGATGAAGAATAACGCCACTGACGCCACCAGCGAACCATAGCGCGGGTCTTCAATTGCCGCGAAGACGACATCCATAATCGCGTCGCCACCGAGCAAAAGCGGCGTAATGGTGCTGCCCGCCACCAGGAAAATAACACCGAACCGTTTCAGGCTGGGTGCGCGCAAGGAGAGGCGGCCACCCAGCAGGTAGCCGAGGGACAGCGACAACATGAATACGGTGATGATGCTGCCCCAGACATAGATGCTGCTGCCAAAAAAAGGCGCCAGCATACGGCCAGCAAGGAGTTCGATGGACATGATGCTGAAACCGCCGGTGAACGCCAGGATCATGATCACTGGCGCCTTCCCGGCGGGAACGATATTGCCCTCGGCCAGATGGGTCGCTGAGTTCACGGCTTCGTGACGCACCTCGGGATAACAGGAAGCAGGCACTATATCGGAAGCCCGAGCCGCGCGAAACAGCGCCAAATTTACGCTGTATATGCAAGGCCTTTCGGCTATCATTGCGCCCTGCCAGGGGCCGGACATCGCGGCCCCGCCCTGTCTTCAGCCTGCGCAATCTGAAACATGTGAAGGTCGCCATGAAAACCCTTGACCCCCTTGACTTGTACGACGTCAAAAGCGAATTCAGTGAAGATGAACAAATGGTGCAGGAAACCGTCGGTCGCTTCGTCGACGACAAAGTTCTGCCGGTCATCCGCGAGTGCTTCGAACAGCATCGCTTTCCTGCAGAACTGATCCCCGAAGTCGCCGAACTCGGTTTGCTTGGCAGCTCCATCGATGGCTATGACTGCGCTGGCATGAACAGCGTGAGTTATGGGCTTATTTGCCAGGAACTGGAACGCGGCGACAGCGGCCTGCGCTCCTTCGTGTCGGTGCAAAGCAGCCTGGTGATGTTCCCGATCCATGCTTTTGGATCAGAGGAACAGAAACAACGCTGGTTGCCGGCCATGGCGCGGGGCGAGGCGATCGGTTGTTTTGGCCTGACCGAACCCCACGGAGGCTCGGATCCGGCGAACATGAAAACCCGCGCCAAACGCGACGGTGACGACTGGATCCTGAACGGCTCGAAAATGTGGATCACCAACGGCAACCTGGCTGACGTCGCCGTGGTATGGGCCGACACCGAGGAAGGCGTTCGCGGCTTCCTGGTGGAAAAAGACATGCCCGGCTTTGCAGCCCAGGAAATTGAAAACAAGTTCTCTCTGCGCGCTTCGGTTACCTCGGCGTTGTTTTTCGACAACGTGCGCGTGCCCAAGGCAAACGTCTTGCCAGGCGTCAAAGGCCTGAAAGGCCCTTTGAGTTGCCTGACCCAGGCACGCTACGGGATCACCTGGGGCGTGATCGGCGCAGCACAGGCTTGCCTTAAAGAAGTACTGGACTATACGGAAAGTCGCATACTGTTCGGCCGGCCGGTCAACCAGACCCAGACCGTACAGATTCGCATGGCCGACATGGCTCGCCGCATAACAACTGCGCAATTACTGTCTCTGCGCCTGGGGCGCATGAAAGACGCCGGCACGTACACGCCCACCCAGGTATCTCTGGCCAAGTGGAATAATTGCCGCATGGCCCTGGATGTTGCACGCGATGCTCGTGATCTGCTCGGCGGGGCCGGCATTAGTGCCGAGTATTGCCCGGTGCGTCACATGCTCAATCTCGAAAGCGTGATCACTTACGAGGGCACGGAGACCGTTCACGAGCTGGTCATCGGCAAAGAGCTGACCGGTGTCAACGCCTTCTAAAGCGGCCCTCGCCAAAGCCGGCACGCGTTCGCTCAATCGCGCCGAGATTGTCGACCGGAATTTTCTCGCCTTCCTGAAAGACTGGGGCGAAGCTGAGGGAGCCTCCGCCCGGTCCGGTCCTGTCAGCAGCGACTGTGTGCCTGTACGTGAAGATTTTCTGAAAATATTCAATGCGCAAATGTGCTCGCGACATCTGGATCTGGTGGCGCGGGAAATGCGCGCCCGCAACGAAGGCTTCTACACTATTGGCAGTGCCGGCCACGAGGGCAATGCCGTGCTCGGGCACCTTTCGCGCGTTACCGACCCGGCATTCCTGCACTATCGCAGTGGCGGCTTCATGATGGCGCGAGGTTTCAAAGACCCTGGCACCGACCCGGTTTACGACACGGCACTGTCGCTGGCTGCCAGCAGCGAAGATCCGATTTCCGGGGGACGCCACAAGGTCTGGGGCAGTCGGCGACTATGGGTGCCACCGCAAACATCAACCATTGCCAGCCATTTGCCAAAAGCCGTTGGCACGGCACTTGCCATCGAACAGGCAAAACGACTTGGTCTCGAGTTGCCGATTCCCGATGACAGCATCGTGATCTGCAGCTTTGGCGACGCAAGTGCCAATCATTCGGCTGCCACTGGCGCCTTCAATGCAGCCCAGTGGTCGGCATATCAAAAACTCCCCGTGCCTGTTGTCTTTGTGTGCGAAGACAACGGGCTCGGCATTTCTGTCAGGACGCCCGGCGGGTGGATCGAGTCCAGCTTCGCTTCCCGCAAAAACCTTGCCTACTTTAAAGCCGATGGCCTGGACATCGTCGACACCTGGAAGGTTGCCAGCGAGGCTCTTGAGTATTGTCGAGACCAACGCCGGCCGGTTTTTCTGCACCTCCGGGTAAAGCGCCTGCTCGGTCACGCCGGTACGGATGTGGAGACGGAATACCTGCAGCTGTCCGAAGTAGAGTCTGCCGAGGCCTGCGACCCCTTGCTGGTTGCTGCGGAAACCGCGCTGGAAGCCGGCCTGATGTCGTCCAGTGAGATTCTCGAGCGCTTTGAAAGTGTGCGCCAGCGAG
>JBFGOQ010000060.1:0-13808 GCA_041565075.1 Gammaproteobacteria bacterium | reverse complement strand
CCAGATTCAGCATCGGGTCGAAGAACATGCGCGCTGCTCGTGTCAGGCGGTACTGCAGGAAAATCAACTGGCCTGCCAGGGGCATACAGGCCCCAGCCTTCGACGTTGGCGCTGATAAATGCGAACACCGCACGGTATTTGAATTTGCTCAGCAGCAAATGTTGCATTGCTGTCGGGTTTTCAAACGTAGGCTCAATGCGTCATGTCCAGGTTTTGTACAATTTAGAAGGGGAAATACCCATTTACCTCGCGCCGCAAGGTGCGCTATAAAAAAGTTGTCTGACAATGAAATGCCCTTGCCATGGTCGTAATCCGGGATCGTTGTTAAAGTTGATAATCAAGGTGCAAAGCGCCAAAGGAGTGGTGTTTGCTGGTAGCAATTACAAGACGAGTAAGTCCGGAAGTTGGGCAGTGCGAGCTTACCCACGTTTTGCGTCAGTCAATCGACGTCGAGCGTGCAAGCCGCCAGCATCGCCAGTACGAGCTCGAGCTGGTGAACGCGGGCTGCGATATTGATCGGCTCCCTGCTGAAGTTGCTTTACCCGATTCGGTATTCGTTGAGGATACGGCCGTCGTGCTGGACGAAATTGCCGTTATTACGCGACCGGGTGTCGAGTCCCGGCGCGATGAAACCCAGTCAATTGCAGCGGTGCTCAGTGCCTACCGACCGTTGGTCTATATTGAGGCGCCCGGCACATTGGACGGTGGCGACGTTCTGCAAGTTGGTCGGCGCCTGTTCGTGGGCGAAGGCCAGCGTTCCAATGCGCAAGGCGTTGCGCAACTGCGCCGCCTCGTAAGACGGCATGATTACGAAGTGATTGCAGTGCAAGCCCGCAACTGCCTGCATCTCAAGTCAGCTGCATGCTGCCCGGGCGGCGAGGTCCTGCTGGTAAATCCTGATTGGACCGACCCCTCACAATTTCCCGGCTGCGAGATAATCGAAATAGACAAGTCCGAGCCGGGTGCGGCCAATGTCCTGGAGGTCAACGGCGTTTTGCTGTATCCAAAGTCATATCCGCGTACCGGAGCGCTGCTTACAGCGCGTAATTACCCGCTCCGTCCCGTCGATCTCTCGGAGCTAAGCAAAGCCGAAGGTGCGGTGACCTGTTGCAGCCTGGTATTCAGGCGTCAGCCCTGACCTGGCCGGCAGCTCGTGGGCGTACGGAGTTGTGGATGCCGGGCTCAGGCTTTGGCGGCGAAGTTGCGCAAGCGCACACAGTTGCCGCCTTCTTCCCGGGCAGTTTGCAGTGCTTCCCTGGCAAGCTTCACCAGGGTGTCGAGGTCGGTATCTTCGGCATTCGCTGCGCAACCAATTCCGGCGCTGACGGTGACTTCGACCTGAGAATTATCAGATGCGATCGGTGTTTCGCAGACTCTTGCGAGAACTCGCTGACCAATCCCGGCGGCACCGTTGGCAAAGCAATCACCAAGATAAATCATGAACTCGTCAGTGCCGCTGCGCCCCAGGACGTCCTGTGGACGAATTGCTGCACGAAGCCTGTGCGCAGCTTCCATCAATATCAGATCAGTGCTTGCCTCACCCTCCGATTCGCTGATCTTCTTAAACTGATCGATGTCGAGGACCATGATGCTGGCCGAAGCCTGCTCGCGTCGCGAACGTGAAAATTCCTTTTGCAGAAGCTCCTGCATGCCGGTCTCGCTCCAGGTCTTGGTAACCGGGTCAATCATGCTCTGGCGCTTGGCGGCGCCGAGTTCCTTAATGAGTTCGAGCTGGCTCTCGCTGAGGGCGGTTACCTTGATTTCATTTTCAACCCACAAAGCGAGACTCTTCAGGTCTTCGCGGTCACTCAGGCTGAACGGTCTTGCCTTGTCGTCAATGATACACAGCGTACCGAGCTTTCTGCCCTGATGCTCAATAGGGTGTCCGGCGTAGAATCGAATATTGGGCGCGCTGGTCACCAGCGGGTTATCGGCAAAGCGCGGATCCACCGAGGCATCCGGTACGACGAGGGTTTCGTTGCTGAGAATAGCGTGGCCGCAGAACGAAATTTCCCGTGGTGTTTCGGCCGCGGTCAGGCCCTGGGCCGATTTGAACCACTGGCATTCATTAGCCACCAGTGAGACCAGCGCGATGGGAACGTCAAAGATCTTGCAGGCAAGGCCGGTTATCCTGTCAAAGCGTTCCTCAGATGGGGAGTACAGAATGCCCAGCGACTCCAGTGTCTGAAGTCGCAAATCCTCGTCCGCTGGTAATTGCGGCTTTTTCATCCTGCCCCCGATCTCAGAAGGCAACTCCATGCTGCCATCAAAGAACATCCGCGAGTGACTGGCTTGCTTACCCGCCTGCGACTCAAAAATATCATAATCGGACAGCAAATTATGCCCTGTCGGCGAGCAATCAGGCAGATTTTGAAGTCCCGCCCGCCACGGGCTATGAAATTGCCAGCGCCGGCACAACAGGTCCAGGTACAAATGCCTATACAATGCCAGCCCGGAGTGATTTGAAAGGAGATTTGTCCATGCCAGGAAATTTCGCCGTGCTGGCCTGCCTGGGCCTGCTGCTGGCTGCTTGTGGCAATCCGACGCCAGACTACAGTGCGGGTGAAGCTGACCGGGAGGCTGCCCGTTCGTACCTGATCGTAGATACCCATATTGACGTGCCCGGCAGACTTTTCGATGAATTTGAAAACATTGCTGAAAGCACCGACTCGGGCGACTTCGACTGGCCGCGGGCCCGAGCAGGAGGGCTGGATGTTGCGTTCATGTCGAGATACATCCCCGCAGACTACCAGGAGCAGGGTGGCGCCAAGGCGCATGCCGAGCACCTCATCGACATGATGGAAAAACTTGCCGGCGACTATCCGGACAAGTTTGCCATCAGCTCAGATGTCGCAGGAGTTCGCACTGCAGTAGCCGCGGGTCGGGTCGTGCTGGCGCTGGGCATGGAAAATGGCGCCGGGATCGAGAACGATCTTGCCAATCTTGCATATTTTCACAAGCGCGGCATTCGCTATATCACGCTGACGCATTCCAAAGCCAACCTCATTTGCGATTCCTCTTATGACGAAAACCGGCCATGGCAAGGGCTCAGCCCATTTGGCGAACAGGTAGTCAGAGAAATGAATCGTCTTGGCATAATGGTGGATATTTCTCATGTTTCCGATGAGGCATTTTTCGACGTGATGAGCATCACAGCCGCTCCGGTGATTGCGTCACATTCTTCCGCCAGGCATTTTACGCCAGGCTGGGAACGTAACATGAGCGATGAAATGATTAAGGCGCTGGCGGAGAACGGCGGCGTAATTCAGATCAATTTCGGATCGACGTTTCTGACACAAAAAGCCAATGCATGGAGTGACATTTACAGAGATGAGCGCGATGCACTGGTCGAAGAAACCGGCTGGGACAAGAGCGGGCCTGAGGTCGCGGCATGGATGAAAAAATACCTCCAGGCAAAACCCTATCCGTTTGCGACTCTTGATGACGTGCTTGACCACATTGACCATGTCGTGCAACTGGTGGGCGTCGACCATGTCGGCCTGGGTTCCGATTTCGACGGTGTGGGGGATTCACTGCCTGCAGGGATCAAGGACGTCTCTGAGTATCCAAATTTGCTGGCCGGGCTGCGCCGGCGCGGCTACCCGGAAACAGACATCCGCAAGATCCTGGGCGAGAACCTCATGCGCGTCTGGCAGGCTGCTGAAGAGACAGCCCAGGCGCTCCAACAGGGCGATACCTGAACAGCCTGCGGGTGTCGCGCCCCGTCTATTAGCCGTTCGAGCATTATCAAATTGCCCGGCTGTGCCCCGATTTTCCTGATTGCTAGCTATACTTTTCCTGCAATGGCCGCGGAAACATTGGATTTGAATCTTGCCGGGGCCGCATTTCAAGAACAGGGGAAAAAATATGCAAACCATCAGCCTTGTTTCACTTTGGCTGCCGATCCTGCTGTCGGCAATCGTGGTTTTCCTGGCCAGCGCAATAATATGGATGGCAGTTAAGTGGCACGACTCGGACTGGCAGAAATTGCCAAACGAGGAGGCCGCTCGCAACGCGCTGAAAGGGACACCACGTGGTGACTACACGATGCCTTATGCCATGACCG
The DNA here is from genome assembly GCA_041565075.1 of Gammaproteobacteria bacterium. Classification (GTDB taxonomy): domain Bacteria; phylum Pseudomonadota; class Gammaproteobacteria; order Steroidobacterales; family JABDLF01; genus JABDLF01. The sequence continues at coordinate 9,742 of JBFGOQ010000060.1, read as the reverse complement.
CCGAGGCGCGCGCCTCCGACGACTTCAAGCAAAAGTGCGAGGAGGGACCCATCGCAATGGTCACGGTGTTCGATAATGGCATGCCCAAAATGGGCAAGCAGCTTACGCTGTGGTTTGTATTCTGCGTCGTGGTATCTTTTTTTGTCGCCTACGTGCTGGTGGCGACGACAGCGCCGGGGACTTCATACCTGCAGGTCTTTCAGGTTGCGTCAACGGTGGCATTTCTCACTTATGGTGGCTCTGCGATACCCGCATCGATCTGGTTCGGCCAGGGCTGGATGCGCACGGTGAAAGACATGGTTGACGGCCTGGTTTACGGATTGTTGACTGGCGGCGTGTTCGGCTGGCTGTGGCCCTGAACCCGGTCCAGCGCTGTGCGTTACCGGCTGTGTCAAACGCTCAGGTGATGCCAACGTAAATCAGGCGGGCGCCGATAATCAGCAGCGCGGCATAGGTGAAACGGAAAAAGACAGCTTCGTCTACCTTGTGATGCAGCCAGACGCCGGCGGCGATACCGACTGGCGCGAGCGGAGCCAGTACCAGTGAAATGCCGAGATTCGAAGCGTCGAGCTGGCCGAGCAGGGCGTAAGGGCCGAGTTTCAGCCAGTTGACCACAAAAAAGAATGCGACTGTTGTCGCCTGAAATGAGGCTTTGCTGGGTTTCTGGCCGAGCAGATAGACATGCAGGGGCGGGCTGCCCGCGTGCACCGCAAAACTGGTAAAACCGGCAGCCGACCCCCAGAAGACGCCACGTAGCTTGCCGGGCGGGCGCGGTTGCGGATCTTTGTCGTGGGTGAGAAACCACAACAGCGCGTAACCGAATGCCAACAGGCCCACCAGTACGCGCAGCGCGTCTGGTGAGAAGAACTTAAAAGTCGCCCAGGCAACCAAAGTCCCGATCAGCGCGCCCGGCAACAGTACTTGAAGCTCCCCGACATCCCATTGCCGCCACCACCTGCGAATAGCCAGGGCATCCATGAGCAGCAGAATGGGCAGAAGTATTGCCGCTGCCCGCAGCGGATCAGTGGCCAGCGACATCAGGGGCACTGCCACCAGGACCGGCCCCCCTGCAAAGCCGCCCTTGGCAAGGCCGATGATCATCACTGCGCATATCGCAGTTGTGACAAATAGCGGATCCAAAAGGAGTTGTGCCATAATTTGCAGTGCCTGATTTCAAACTAATAACATACTGGCCGGGAGAGCATCATGAATCATTTTCTCGTTGCAGGCAGCCGCCTGAACTGGCGTCCCATTACCGCGGCATTGCTGGCTGTCGGGCTGGCCGCATGTGGGACAACATCGGATCTTCAGCGCGATGATGCCACGACCCAGCAAATTGATCTCACAGCATATCAATACGCCGTCATATCAGATTTCGAAGATTCTGCGACAGAAAATAAAGTATTTCGAAGTGACGAAAAGGGGCAGGCCAAAAAATCGGCCTATCGTGCCGAAGTTCAAGCCGCTGGCGTAACCTTTGCCGAGTTCATCAAGGCCGAGCTCGACAAGCTTAATTTTCTCGATGAGGTGAGTCGTGGCTCCGAAGCTGGCGAAGGTGCCTTGCTGATCAAGGGCAAGATTACTCGGTTCGAACGTGGTAATGCGGCGGCCAAATTTCTTATAGGCCTTGGTGCGGGCAGCACATATTTTGATGCTGTTGTAAGCGTGACTGATGGGGTAACAGGGAATGAGCTGGGTACCATTGTCGTTGATAAGAACAGCTGGGTACTTGGCGGTGTGATTTCGGCATCGCAGAACGTCGAGGGATTCATGCGCGGCGGCGCTCAGAAAATCGCCCGAGAACTGTATGTGGCGAAAGTCGGAAGAGAACCCGGTGAATAAATCTGCTGATGCATAAATTGTAGTTAGACAGCCCTTACTTCTTTTTCTCCCGTGGCAGTCGGCCTTGCTTGCGCAGGACATCACGCAGCACAAATTCGATCTGGGCGTTCAGGCTGCGCAAATCGTCGTTGGCCCAGCGCTGCATGGCGGCCAGGATGTCCTCATTGATACGGAGTGCGAAGGCTTTGCGCTTGCTCATGGTATGGCAAAGGCCCGGTCATGGTGGCGACCGGGCCGTTGGGGTTTGCTCATGAATAAAGTGAGCCGGTATTGAGCACGGGTTGTGCGTTCTCTTCGCCGCACAGTACCACCAGCAAATTGCTGACCATGTTCGCCTTGCGTTCTTCATCCAGATCGATAACGCCCTCCTGCTGCAAACTCTCGAGTGCCATTTGCACCATGCTCACTGCGCCCTTCACGATCTGTGTGCGGGCCGAGATGATGGCGGAGGCCTGCTGACGGCGCAGCATGGCGTTGGCGATTTCCTGGGCGTAGGCAAGATGGCTGATACGTGCTTCGATAACTTCCACGCCGGCTTTTTCGAGGCGCGCCTGGATTTCATTGCGCAGGTCCTCTGCAATCTGCACCGGATGGCTTCGCAAAGCCACCGTTTCGTCTTCGTGGGGTTCATAAGGATAGGTGGTCGTGAGATTGCGCAATGCCGCTTCACTCTGGATATGCACAAACTCCTCGAAATCGTCGACCTCGAAGACGGCTTCGGCGGTGTCGACAACTTTCCAAACGACCACCGCGGCAATTTCGATCGGGCTGCCATAGGAGTCATTGACCTTGAGCTTGCCACTCTCGAAGTTGCGTATGCGCGTGGAAACGGCCTTTTTGGCATAGAAGGGGTTGGCCCACCGCAGCCCGGGTTCGCGTGCAGTGCCGACATACTTGCCGAACAGCTGCAGGACCTTGGCTTCGTTAGGATGCACCATAAACCAGCCAGCAATGAGAACGAGAGTCACGACGAGTGCGATGACTGAGAGCACGACTCCGGTGACCGAGTGTGCGCGGGCCGATTGGATCAGGGTGTAGACGAACAAAATCAGCAAGGCAGGTATCACTACCAGCATCGGGTAACCGGACATTACTTTTCTCGGTACTTCGCGGATCATCGGACTCTCCACTGCCTGTTATCAGAATGATATCATTATAATATCACATGGGCTCACCGTCAATCTGCTAATAAGCTATTGTTCAGGCTCGGACTTTTCCGTAAACGGCCCGGCGCCAGCAGGCGTTCCAGGTCATAGCCTGAGGAGAGGTGTTCAGCCGGCGTTTATTTAAAGTTCAGTCGTGGTTAAGTCGCCCGCGCATATTCTGGCTCCGCACTCACAGCAAAGGAGCTGAGCCATGCGCAAGCTAATACTTGTACTTCCATTCTTCTTTCTGCCGGCAATGGCCAGCGCCGGGCACGGCGACAATGCGGCCGGCGCCGCTTACAGCCTTGATATCAAAGCGCAGAGGTTTTATCAGCAGGTCGCCTACCTTCCGCGTAACTGGCGTCTGAAGCAGGAGGCCCGCCAGTTTTTGCGGCAAAGCCAGCGTCTGGCCAGGCAAGTTACTTATGGGCAACCTCCGAGGCGACTGCTGCGCACGCTGCAGCGCCTGAACAATGAGTTCTATGATCTGCGCTACGCAGTAGCTGCCGGCCATGTACACGGCAAAAAGCGCAGGCAGTTGCGTCGCCAGGTCAGAAAGCTCTCGCGGGCCCTATCCAGGGTCGAAAACACGCTTGCACCGAACGCGCGGCTGGCCAGAAACTGGTCGAATTATGGATACCGGAATTTTGGTTTTGACGACAACTGGGGCTATGAAAAGAAACCGCGTCGCCGCTATCGAAACTGACAGATACGGATGTCGATGCGATCAAGGGCCGGCAGCCGCCGGCCCTGTTTGTTTATGATTGCGGGTCATTCGCTGTTCCAGACGGCGCAGACTTTCGTCACACCATTCGAGTCCGGCGGCGAGTTTCATAAGCCCCATGCGTAAGGTCAGCTGCGGAAAAAAATCTTCGTCCGGAAGCTCATCCGGATAGCGTGGATCCTGCTTGGCCCAGCCCGCCTCGATGCCTTTGAGCGTGGCAAGCCGAGTGGCCATCTCATCGCGAAGTTCGCCAAGGAATTGCCTCGCCGCCGCCAGATCGTCGAGCTGGCCGAGAAAAAAAACCTGGGCGAGGTAACTAATGCGGTTGCGGTCAGATTCAGGACCCTGGACAAGCCAGTCATGCAGAGCGCGTTCGCCCTTGCGGGTGCGCGAGTAAACGCGCCGTGGCGGACCCTTGTCGGATGGTTGCTGCCGCGAGCTCAGCAGGCCGTCTTTCTCCATACGGCCGAGCGTCGGGTATATCTGTGCAAGCTCCGCCGCCCAAAAATGCTGCAAACTGCTGCTGAAGTCTTTCTTGAGCGCGTAGCCGCTGGCCGGGCGCCTGAGCAGACCTAAAAGAATGTGGTCGAGTGCCATCAGGCGAGCTCGCCATATTTCTTCTGATAGTGGCGGGTCCAGATTACAGTTGCGGGAATGCCGATCGCAGCCGGGGCAACCCAGGGCGCCACTGCCAGCCAGCCGCTGAGGCCAAGGTCGAAGAGTTGATTGACGCCGAATACCGCGAATGCGGTGTGGAACGCGATACCACCGCCGATCATTGCGCCGAGGTGTTCGTACATCCAGACACGGGGTGAGGCGGGCGGCTTGCCAAGGTAATTGAGAATACTGATGCCATTGAGGATCCCGATCGGGCTCAAGGCATACAAGAGAATCTTGCTGGGCGGTGAAAATACCGCCGCCCAGGCAATGACAACAAGACTCGCAAAAACAGATCCGCGCGCCAGCCAGACATTGAGTCGGGTAGCCTGCGCCTGGGGGCGATTCTTGTGTTCAAGCACCTGGACGCCGTGGCGTACCATGACAAAGGTAACAAATGCGAGATAGCCCAGGAATATTGTCATCGCGAATGTGCTGGGCCGCGTCGCGGGCGTTTCGCCGGCTGCCAGCAAGCGTGCATCAATCAAAATGACCGCGAGCCCGGCAGAGGCAAGCACTATCCAGGCACAATTCTTGTAAATGCGTCCGAACAAGCGATGAGTATGTCCCCCCTTGCGGGTTAGCAATGGAATCCAGAAGGCAGTCAGGCCGGCAAAACCGAAGGCCACATGACCGAAGCGAAGAACTGTCTGCAGCGTTTCCATTCAGGGACCCCCGGCCGCTCTATATAAATAGTTATATAGATAGTATATTGCATTCGGTTTGCTATGTAAATACTTATATACCAGGTCAATCGATGGCACGGTGGGCGGGATTTTTGCTTTATTGGCGGGTGCTGGCCGGTAACCGGCAGAGCGATAGGCGGTAAACTTGCCGCCCCCGGGCAGTAAGAAAACCCAATCCCGGACAAAACAGCACACAGGAGCAAGCATGAGCCGGATAAGCGTTCTGGGCGCGGGCATGGTAGGCCGGGCCATAGCCCGTGATCTTGCGCGGCGCCATGATGTCTTGTCCGCCGACCGGGATGCCGATGCCCTGGCCCAGCTGGCGCGGGACGGGATTGCAATTAAGCAGACGGATCTCGCGGATGCAGAACTTGTGCGGCAAGCTGTCGGGGATGCCGACCTGGTGGTTTGTGCCGTGCCGGGCTTCATGGGTTATCGCACTCTTGAGACCATTCTTGATGCCGGCAAGAACGTGGTGGATATTTCCTTCATGCCGGAAGATGCGCTGGAGCTGGACGCGCTGGCCCGCGAGAAAAATGTAACGGCAGTGGTTGATATGGGTGTTGCGCCCGGCATGGATAACCTCATTTTGGGTTATCACGATGTTCGCATGCGGGTCGCCCGGTTCGAGTGCCTGGTCGGGGGGCTGCCGAAACGCCGTTGTTATCCTTTCGAATACAAGGCGCCATTCAGTCCTGTCGATGTCATAGAGGAATACACCCGACCCGCACGCTTTGTGGTGAATGGAGAATTGGTAACGCGGCCGGCGCTGTCTGAGCCGGAACTGGTCGACATCGATCCGGTCGGCACGCTTGAGGCCTTCAATTCGGACGGGCTGCGATCACTCATAAAGACCATGCCGCATATCCCCGACATGAAGGAAAAAACCCTGCGTTACCGGGGTCACCGGGACCTGATGGCTGCCTTGTCAGCGGGCGGTTTCTTTTCGCAGACTCCGATCAACATTGCAGGGCATGAGATAAAGCCGATTGATGCCGCCGCCGCGGTATTGTTACAGGCCTGGAAGCTGGCACCGGATGAAGCTGAATTCACAGTCATGCGCGTCACCGTGGAAGGTGAAGAAAACGGTGCCGGGTCGCGTTACGTTTACAATTTGTTTGACGAATTTGATGCAGCGACAGCGACCAGCTCGATGGCACGAACCACCGGCTATGCCTGCACCGGGGTGGCCGAATTGCTGCTGACAGGCGATTACCAGCAACCCGGTGTTTCTGCGCCCGAATTAGTGGGGCGTGTACCCGGATGTCTGGCAAGCGTTCTGGACTACATGGCAGCCAGAAATATCCGCTATGTGAAAACCCATGAAAACATTTAGCGGCTGCGGATGTGTCTGCAAGCAGGGGTCATCAATGTGTTTGATGCCCAGAATTCTGGCCAGGCCGGCACATTCCTAGTACGTTTCCTGAAGCGATAAAAAAAGGGACGGCGAACCGTCCCTTCGTTTTTTTGCCGTCGGGCCAGGCCCGAATGCTTCAAGATCAGAAGCGGCGACGCGCCGGGCGCTCTTCGCGCGGGCGGGCTTCATTCACCTTGATCTTGCGGCCTCCCATGTCGGTGTCGTTCAGCGACTTGATGGCAGAATCCGCGGCAGAATTATCGGGCATTTCGACGAATCCAAAGCCCTTTGACTGGCCGGTGAACTTATCGGTAATGACGTTTGCACTCGAGACATCACCAAAAGCTGCAAAAGCGGATCTCAGATCATCTTCAGTGACGCTGTATGGGAGGTTTCCAACATAAATATTCATGAGTCTCTCTTTAAAAGTCTGGCCTGCTAGAAAATCTCGCCGCCTGGCAGGCAGGCCTGCGGGCTGCCAGATGGCGTCCAACCGCGTGCGGTCGGATCCTGTTCTCCACGCGAATGCTTAAGGGCACACATGTCGAAGACGCGCCGGAGTCTAACAGATGAGGCCGGGGGGCGATACTCTGGCACCGTCGGCCGGCCCGCGCTCCAATCGGTCGCCGTAAAACTCCTGGACAGCTGAATGGCCCGGGTCTGTAACAAAAGTTTCTGCATTGGCTGCGTTATTTCCCAAATTTCTGGTATCTTTCGCGACGTAGCGCTCGCCATGCCGGGTACACCTGCCGAGGCTCGGGTATCGCGCAATTAACCAGGAGTATGAATTTATGAGTAACGATCGCAAGCTAAGCCGCAGGCAATTTCTTGGTACCGCGCTGGCCGCAGCTGCCCTCACCCCGGTTGCAGGCCGCAGCCTGCTCAACGTGGCACATGCCGGAGACCTTGCGAAAGTCACGGAAGATGATCCCACCGCCGTCGCGCTGGGCTATGTTCACGATGCGACCAAGGTCGATACCGCAAAATTTCCAAAACGTGCCGGTGACGCAGGTGCGACCCAGTTTTGCGACAACTGCAGCCTGTACCAGGCCGCGGATGGGGCCGAATGGGGCACGTGCACGATTTTTCCGGGCAAGCTGGTAAAAGGCGCCGGTTGGTGTAACGCCTGGGTGCCCAAGGCCTGAGCCAGGATTTATTCGCTGCAACGCTAAGGCGGGCCTCCGGGCCCGCCTTTTGCTTTTGCATGGCAAAATTAGCGAAACTTGCGGGGCGCTGGCATGATCGTAATCAATAGAAAAGAGCGTGGAGTTGCAATGATGAAGATCCTCGGCACGGTACCATTCCTGATAATTTCTTTGCTTCACAGTCCGGCTTGGGCCGGCGAGTTCAACGCAGTTATCGACATTGGCGACCCGATGCCGAGTTTTGAAAAGCTGCCGGCGACAGACGGAAATGTCCTGTCCGCATCCGACCTGGATGCATCGGTAATCGTGCTGGTCTCGTTAGCCAATCATTGTCCATGGGTGCAAGGCATGGACGCGGATCTCGTGAAGCTGGTCGAGACATTTTCGGGGGAAGATGTTCAGGTGATTGGCTTCGCGGTCAATCACCGGGAAGATGACCGGCTGCCCGCAATGAAAGAGCATGCTGCTCGCGCCGGCTATAACTTTCGCTATGTTTTCGACGAGAGCCAGGCGCTGGGACGGGCGCTGGGCGCCACGCGCACGCCGGAATACTTCGTGTTCAACAGGGAGCGCAAGCTGGTATACATGGGCTTGCTTTATAACAGCCCGGCCAGGCAGACCCGCAGCGGCGAAATTCGCCGCATCAACGGTGAGCCCAGCGCGTTTTACGTGGCGGATGCAATTGCCGCGACGCTGGCCGGAAAACCCGTGCCGGTAGCTGAAACACGCGCACACGGCTGCACGGTGAAATACGAAACATGAAAACCTGGCGCCAGCGCGCCGTATTGCTGTTGCTGGGGCTGGCCGTCGGGGCGTGCTCGCAGGACGCCGACCCGGTGTCGCCGGCCAGTGCGTCTGACATCTGCCTGGAGGCCGTCAGTTTTGAAGGCTGGGCAGAAAAGCTCGCTGCCTACCCGCCGGATATCGTGGTCGTGGACATGTGGGCGACCTGGTGTGTGAGCTGCCTGGAACGTTTCCCCCACATGGTCGCGCTGTGGCAGGCTTATCGTGACAAGGGTGTGCGCTTTGTCTCGCTAAACCTCGATGATCACGAAGACCAGGCAGCGCTTGCGGAGGCCCGGGAGTTTCTTGGCAAGTTCGGTGCCGGGTTTGAAAATTACTATATGGATGAAAACCTGATGGTGGCATTTGCCAGGCTCGATCTCATCGGTATTCCGGCAGTGGTTATTTACGATCGCCAGGGTCGGGAGGCCGCTCGCCTGACGGGAGATCATCCCGACAGACAGTTCAGCGAGGCAGACGTGGAGGCCGCGGTCCTCGCATTGCTGCAGGGGGACTAAGCGCAGATTTCATTGCGCAGCGAGATAAGCCGCGAGGTCGAAGTCTCTCAGAGGAATGTCATTGGCGGCAAGATATTCCATGCGCTCGGCAATTTTGAGCGCCGATGACTCGGCTTTGCGGCGGATTGCCCAGGGTCCGATCAGCGGCGGCACCCAGAAATCTGGCTGCATCTCCAGTTCGTAGAAAATCTTCGTGCCTGCCCCCTCGGCTTGCAGACGCCAGTGGGTGCGATTGAAGCGAAAGTCGCTGCGATCGGCAATTGTCTCGGTGTGGTATTCACCGGCGCCCGTCACTTTGACCATTTCGACTTTTTCCAGCGCGCGACAAAAAAAAGCCACGCAGCTTTCGATTCTCGTGTATGCCAGCGGATAATCTTCAAGCGTCTCCTGCAACCAGCGGGTGTCGGTTATGCCCCGGGTAAGACGATGAAATTCGTCATAGTCGAGCAGGATGCTGAACACGAATTCTGGGGGCGCATCGAGGTAAGTTTCTGCCCGCACCTGGTACTGGCCGTCCTTCTTGGTCATTTCCACGGAGCGAATCTCGGCGGCTGCAGTCAGGGCCGGGACGGCGAGCAGTGCCATCAGCAAGCGCTTCAAGGCCGCTTATTCCTCGTCAGATTTCCTGGCATAGCCCAGCGCTTGTTTAACCGGTGTGACGAAAAGCAGCGTCAGAAAATTAAGTCCACTCAGGAGAATTGCTATTTCAAAGCGGCTCCAGGCTACTGCCAGGCCGATGGCTCCCGTATTCCAGAGGCTCGCGGCAGTAGCCGTGCCTATGACGGTTTCCTTGCTCTTCAGGATGGCGCCACCACCAATGAACCCCATACCCGTGATTACGGCCATCATGGCGCGCGCCTCGGCGCCTGTTTCATCCAGCACCTG
>JBFGOQ010000059.1:0-13870 GCA_041565075.1 Gammaproteobacteria bacterium | reverse complement strand
GTGGGGCTTGCCGCCTCGTTTGTTCTTGGCACGGAATCAGGTCGCCGCACATCGGCCGGGCACGGAAATCTAGCTTATGGGTTACAAGACACCGCTTTTCGAATCCCACGTCGCTTCGGGTGGGCGCATGGTCGACTTCGGCGGCTGGGATATGCCCGTGCACTATGGTTCGCAAATCGACGAGCACCATGCGGTGCGCCGGCAGGCAGGCATGTTCGATGTGTCCCATATGACCGTGGTTGATCTCGCCGGCAAGCGCGTGCGGGATTTTCTTCGACACCTGCTGGCTAATGATGTGGCCCGCCTGAAAATCAAGGGCAAGGCACTCTATTCCTGCATGCTGAACGACGTGGGCGGCATTCTCGACGACCTGATTGTCTATTATCTGGATACAAGCAACTACCGCATGATCGTTAATGCCGCGACCCGGGAAAAGGACCTTGCCTGGATCACCCGGCAGGCGGCTAATTATTCCGTGACGGTGCGCGAGCGCGAGGATCTCGCCATGATCGCGGTACAGGGCCCCGAGGCGCGCGAGCGGGCCGCGACCGTATTGCCGGAGAACATTCGCGAGCAAGCACTGGCGTTGAAGCCGTTCATGGGCGCAGGTCTCGATCAGTATTTCGTTGCCCGCACCGGCTATACCGGCGAAGACGGCTGGGAAATCCTGTTGCCGGCGGCGGCTGCCGCCGACTTCTGGTCGGCACTGTCGGGGGCAGGCATCAGCGCCTGCGGATTGGGCGCACGCGATACCTTGCGCCTGGAGGCGGGCATGAACCTGTACGGCACTGACATGGATGAAAGCACTTCACCACTGGAGTCGGGACTGGGATGGACGATTGCCTGGCAGGATAGCGAAGGTGCAGACCGGGATTTCATAGGTGCGGATGCTTTGCGTCGTCAGAGGTCACAGGGCGTAGCACGCAAGTTCGTCGGTCTCGTCCTGGAGGAACGCGGCGTATTGCGCGGGCATCAGCGGGTCGTGGTTGAGGGCGCCGAGGATGGAATGGTGACCAGCGGCTCGTATTCGCCGACCCTGGAATGTTCCATTGGTATGGCGCGCGTGCCACGCGCGGCAGGCGAGAACTGCAAGGTCGAAATCCGTGGCCGGGAACTCGCCGCGCGCATCGTGAAACCACCTTTTGTACGCAACGGCAAAGCATGCATCGAGCTTTGAGGGGGAGAAGACTATGAGCGAAGTTCCAGGAGATCTTCGGTACACCAAAGATCACGAATGGCTGCGTCCACTTGAAGACGGCACGGCATTGGTGGGTATTACGGATCATGCGCAGGATGCACTGGGCGATCTGGTATTTGTCGAAGTGCCCGAGCTGGGTGACAAACTTGCGCAAGGCGATGCCTGTGCGGTCGTAGAATCGGTAAAGGCGGCCTCCGATGTCTATTGCCCCGTCGATGCGGAAGTCGTAGAAGTCAATGAGATTCTTGCAGACAGTCCCGAACTCGTAAATTCCGATCCCTACGGCGAAGGCTGGCTGATGCGAATCCAGCCTGAAGATGAGCAGTCTATTGACGAACTCATGTCGCCGGCGGACTACGAACAGTTCCTCGAGGACGAAGACTGATAATCGGCGCCGGCGCCTCCCGGCGGCCATCACCACGGAATCCAGCGAATGCCTTTCATACCGCATACCGAAAACGAAATCCGCGACATGCTTGCTGCGATCGGCGTCGCAGATATCGAGACCTTGTTTGACGAGATCCCGGCCAATTTGCGCACCGCCAGGCTCGATGGGCTGCCTGATGCCTTGAGCGAACAGGAAATCAGCACGCTTATGCGGCGTCGCGCGTCCCGCGATGGAGAGTTGATAAATTTCATCGGTGCAGGCGCCTACGAGCACCATATCCCTGCGGCGGTCTGGGAGATTACGACACGCGGTGAGTTTTACAGTGCCTACACGCCTTATCAGGCTGAAGCCAGCCAGGGCACGCTGCAACTGATATACGAGTACCAGAGCATGATGGTGGCGCTCACGGGCATGGATGTGTCCAACGCCTCGTTGTACGACGGTGCGTCCGCGCTGGCCGAGGCTTGCCTGATGGCGGTGCGCGGCAATCGTAAGTCCAAGAGCCGGCGCATCCTGGTTGCGGGCAGCGTCAATCCGGTGTATCTGAAAGTCGCGCATGCGATAACCCGCGGGCAGCATATCGAACTGGAAACAGTGCCGTTCTGTATGGAGAAGGGTGCTGTTGAGGCTGCGGCTTTGGCGCGCTTCAGTGGTGAAGACATCACCGCAGTGGTCATTCCGCAGCCCAATTTTTTTGGTCAACTTGAAGATGTTGACGCACTTTGCGACTGGGCTCACGGCAACGGCGCACTGGTGATCGCACTGGCAAATCCAGTTGCACTTGCCTTGTTGAAAGCACCGGGTAAATGGGGCGAGAACGGTGCCGATATAGTCTGTGGCGAGGGCCAACCGCTGGGTATTCCCCTGTCATCTGGCGGGCCTTATTTCGGTTACATGTGTTGCCGCCAGGCGCTGGTGCGGCAGATGCCGGGCCGGGTGGCAGGGCGCACGGTCGACCTTGAAGGCAGGCCGGGCTACACCCTGACATTACAGGCCCGCGAGCAGCATATAAGAAGGTCGAAGGCGACTTCCAATATCTGTACGAACCAGGGCCTGATGGTTACCGCGGCGACTATACACATGGCCATGCTGGGCGCAGAGGGTCTTGAGCGCGTGGCAGCGGTCTCTCACGCCAATACCATGCAATTGGTCGAAGCGCTGACTGCACTGAGTGGCGTGTCCCGGGTTTTCAGGGGTCCGATTTTTCACGAAGCCGTGTTGCAGCTTGATCGACCCGTGCACCCCGTACTCAAGGAACTGGCGGACGCCGGTATCTGTGGCGGCCATGCGCTGGTCGATGATTTTCCGGAGCTTGGCAATGCACTGCTGGTTTGTGCCACAGAAACGCGATCGGCTGCCGACATAGACATGTATGCCAGGGAACTCAAGCGCATCCTGAAAAGCGCCTGGGCGGCCTGAGCCGAATTTGACGCATAAGGAGCTATAAAACGATGGCTACGATTACTCTCAAGGGCGACAAAATTCATACTGCTGGCGATTTGCCAAATGTAGGAGCGCGTGCACCGGAGTTTACGCTGACTGACAGTGGGCTGGCGGATGTCTCGCTTAACAACTGGCATGGCAGGCGCAAGCTGCTGAATATTTTTCCCAGCATTGACACGCCGGTCTGCGCGCTTTCGACCCGCAAATTCAACGAGTACGCAAGCGACAACAAGGACGTGGTGATGATTATGATCTCCGCCGATCTGCCGTTTGCGCACAAGCGCTTTTGCGGTGATGAGGGACTGGACAATGTAATTACGCTCTCGACTATGCGGTCGCCAGATTTCGCCAGGGACTACGGTGTCTTGATTGAAGATGGGCCGCTGGCCGGGCTGACAGCCAGGGCGGTGCTGGTAGTTGATGAGAACGGCATGATTGTGCATGCCGAGCTGGTCCCGGAAATTGCCAGTGAACCGGACTACGAGACGGCCCTCAGCGTACTGGGCGGCTGATGTCCGATCGCTCCGGAGAGATGTTGAGATGTTGATATTCGAGCACTCCAGGAAAGGGCGCCGCGCAGTCGCGCAAGCGCCCAGTCGCCGCCCGGAGATTGATATTCCGAAGCAGTACTTGCGTGGCGAAGCCGCCGAGCTGCCGGAGGTTTCCGAAATGCAGGCGGTACGCCACTACACGCGCCTGTCGCAGAAAAACTTTTCGATCGACACACATTTCTACCCGCTCGGATCCTGCACGATGAAATACAACCCGCGGGCCTGCAACAGCCTCGCTATGCTGCCGGGTCTGTTGGCGCGTCACCCCTTGTCCCCGGCGTCGCATGGCCAGGGATTCCTCGCTTGCATGTTTGAACTGCAGGAGATGCTCAAGGAAATAACCGGCATGCAGGGTGTTTCGCTCACGCCGATGGCCGGTGCCCAGGGCGAATTCGCCGGGGTGGCGATGATCCGGGCTTACCATGACGCTCGCGGTGACGAGGCGCGTGACGAGATACTGGTGTCGGATGCAGCCCATGGAACCAACCCCGCCACTGCCATCATGTGTGGTTGCAAGGTGGTGGAAATTCCGACGGACAAGCACGGCGATGTCGAGCTTGGTGCGCTGCGCGCCGCCGTGGGTCCGCGCACGGCGGGAATTATGCTGACTAATCCTTCGACGCTGGGGGTATTCGAACGCCGGATAGAGGAGATTGCCAGCATCGTGCACACGGCCGGTGGCCTGCTGTACTACGACGGTGCCAATCTCAACGCCATTCTCGGCAAGGCCCGGCCGGGCGACATGGGTTTCGACGTTATTCACATGAATCTGCACAAGACGTTTTCGACGCCGCATGGTGGTGGCGGTCCCGGTTCCGGGGCGGTAGGCGTGGGCCAGCGTCTGTTGCCATTCATGCCGGTTCCGGTAGTGGCGCGCGAAGGCGACGATGACAAGCCCCGCTATTTCTGGTTAACCGAAAAAGACCTGCCGCAGAGTATCGGGCGATTGTCCGCGTTCATGGGCAACGCCGGTGTCCTCCTGCGCGCCTATATCTACGCGCGCATGCTGGGTCGCAGGGGCATGGAGCGAGTTGCGGAATTCGCCACACTGAATGCCAACTACATGATGACCCGCTTGCGTGAGGCGGGTTTTCAGCTGGCGTTCCCGGAACGGCGTGCCAGCCACGAGTTCATCGTGACGCTGAAAAAACAGGAAAAAGAACTGGGTGTAAATGCCATGGATTTTGCCAAGGCACTTCTTGATGAGGGCTTCCACGCACCGACTACCTATTTCCCGCTGCTGGTTCCCGAGTGCCTGCTCATCGAACCCACCGAGACCGAGGCGCGCGAAGCCATAGACAAGTTCGTCGACGCGATGGTGAGAATTCGTGACCAGGCCAGGCTCGATCGCGACAAGGTCAAGGGCGCGCCATACACGACACCGGTGCGGCGTCTCGACGATGTGCGCGCGGCTCGCCAGCTGGACCTCGCCTGGCGATCGCCGGCGTCGCGGAAAAATGAGGTAGCCTGACGCCGAATACATCAATACGGGGTGACTCGTTCGCCAAACTGGAGCCGATATGCCTGCACTGATCTGCGGTTCGATAGCCTACGACACGATTATGGTGTTTCCGGGGCGATTCAAGGACCATATCCTGCCTGACAAAATTCATTTGCTGAATGTGTCGTTCCTGGTGCCGCACTTGCGACGCGAATTCGGCGGTTGTGCTGGCAATATTGCCTATAACCTGCGCATGCTTGGTGAGACGGGTCATCCCATGGGTTGTGTTGGGCGCGATTTCGGCGCCTACCGGCGCTGGATGGAAAAGTGGGGTGTCAGCCAGGAATTCGTGACGGTGCTCGATGACGCATTCACGGCCCAGGCTTACATTACGACCGATATGGACGACAATCAGATTACCGCGTTTCATCCCGGCGCCATGAATTGTTCCCATGACCAGGCCGTACCGGTGGACGCCGGTATTCGCATTGGTGTGGTGGCGCCCGATGGGCGTGCAGGCATGATGACTCATGCGCAACAGTTTGCTGACGCTGGCATCCCGTTTGTTTTCGATCCGGGTCAGGGCCTGCCGTTATTTAATGGCGACGAACTCAGTCTGTTTATTGAACAGGCAACCTGGATTGCGGTCAATGACTACGAATGTCAGTTGCTGCAGGAAAGAACCGGGCTGTCGGCCAAGGAAATCGCAGAGCGGGTTAAAGCGCTGGTCGTGACGCGCGGCGGCGAAGGCGCGCATGTTTATACGGCGAAGGGCCGGCTGGAAATACCTGCGGTGCGAGCGAGCGAACTGGTCGATCCGACGGGCTGCGGAGACGCCTTTCGCGCGGGCCTGCTATTTGGCCTGCTCAATGAAATGGACTGGGAAACCACCGGGCGAATCGCATCGCTCATGGGTAGCATCAAGATCGAAACGCACGGCACCCAGAACCACATTCTCGATGCCGATATCTTTAACGAGAGATTCCACAAGGAATTTGGTTACGCGATCGAGATTGCCGGGGCCTGATCGCAATCACAGGCAGGTTATATGAGAAATCTTTGGGCGGCCCTCCTGGGCCTGATGTTTATGTCCGTCGCGGGTGCGCAGGAAGCCGCAAACTGGGCCAGGACGCTGGAGCAGATTTCTTCAGGTGTGGTTTCAATTCGCGTGGACGGTACCCGCGCCTTCGATACCGAATGGAATCAGACGACCCAGGCAACCGGATTCATCGTCGATGCGGCGCGCGGCCTGATTCTTACCAATCGCCATGTCGTGATGCCCGGGCCGGTTGTGGCAGAAGCGGTATTTCTTAATCGTGAAGAGGTCGACCTCAAGCCTGTTTACCGGGATCCCGTGCATGATTTCGGTTTTTTTCGTTTTGATCCGGCCGACCTGAAATTCATCAAGCCGGCCGAATTGCCTCTGGCTCCTGAAGGCGCCCAGGTGGGGCGGGAGATTCGGGTGGTCGGCAATGACGCCGGTGAACAGTTGTCGATCCTGGCCGGCACGCTGGCACGGCTCGATCGGCAGGCGCCGTCGTATGGGCGTGGCAAGTACAACGACTTTAATACCTTCTATTACCAGGCCGCATCCAGCACCTCGGGCGGATCCTCCGGATCGCCCGTCATCGATGTGAACGGGCGGGTGGTGGCACTGAATGCAGGCGGTTCTGCCGGCGCGGCGACCAGTTTCTATTTGCCGCTGGACCGCGTGCAGCGGGCATTGCGATTGATTCAGGGTGAACAGGCAGTGACGCGCGGCACTCTGCAAACGGTGTTCGTGCACACGCCGTTCGACGAACTCCGACGACTCGGGCTCAAGCCGGAGACCGAGGCGGAAGTACGCAGCGCGTTTCCACGGCAGACTGGCATGCTGGCGGTGGCCGAGGTCGTGCCTGGCGGGCCTGGCGAGACAAATTTGCAGTCAGGCGACATCCTGACGCGGGTAAACGGCCGCCTGGTTTCCGAATTTCTGCCGCTGGAATCGGTATTGGATGAAAGCGTCGGAGAGACAGTCGTCCTCGATATTCAACGAGGTGGTCACCAGCGCACTGTGGAACTCGAAGTACGTGACCTGCATAAGATCACGCCGGACGAGTTCATCGAAATCGGCGACACCGTTCTGCATCGCCTCTCTTACCAGCAGGCGAGGCACTTCAATGTGCCGCCGACTGGCATATTTGTGGCTAATGCCGGTTATGTACTGAGCACAGTGGCCATACCGCGGGGTGCGGTCATTACCCGAATAGGCAAGCGCGATACCCGCTTGCTGGCGGATCTCGAGGCGGCGATCGCTGAATTGGGGCACGGCGATCGCGTACCCGTCAGGTATTTCACTGTTGATGACCCGAAAACCATGCAGTTGCGCGTGATGCGCATGGACCGCAACTGGTTCCCTGTGCGTCATTGCATCAGGGATGACCAGCGCGGTTACTGGCCTTGCCGCAATCTCGACACCCAGCAACCGCCGGCGTCAGCCGAGGGCGGCAGCACTCGATTTGTCAGTAACGGTGATCCACGTACACGCAAGCTGGCGCCGTCGCTGGTAATGGTCAATTTCGATATGCCCTTTCCCGTGTCCGGTGTGTCGGATCAGCATTACCACGGCACCGGCGTAGTTATTGACGCGGCTCGCGGGCTGGTCGTGGTTGATCGCAACACAGTGCCGGTGGCGCTGGGCGACGTCAGTTTTACATTTGCAGGATCTCTGGAAGTGCCGGGTAAGGTCGAGTTCGTTCACCCGGCACACAACCTTGCGGTGGTGTCCTATGACCCGGCTCTGGTGGGCGATACGCCGGTCAAAAGCGCCGAACTCTTGCTGCGCGACGTGCGGCCGGGAGAAGAATTATGGGTCGTCGGCATCAAGGGAGATCACAAGCTCATCTCCCAGGCCACCGAGGTTGCGTCGGTGGATCCACTGCTGCTGCCATTGTCGCGTTCATTTCGGTTTCGCGATACCAATATTGAGACCATCAGCCTGGTAAACCCGCCGGGAAATGTCGACGGTGTGCTGGCGGACAAGCGCGGTCGCGTGGTGGCGATGTGGTCCAGCTTTGCATACCAGAGCGGCCGCGAGGTGGGTCAGGTGGTGCGCGGTGTGCCCGCCGATCTGGTGGCCGAGCTTCGCGGGGTGGTGACCGGCGATCGGGTCTTGCGCTCGCTTGAAGCGGAATTGCATCTTCTGCCACTGGCCAGTGCGCGCAAGCTCGGTCTGCCGGAGAGTTGGAGCAGGCGTCTGGAGACAGTGCAGCCTGACAAGCGCCATGTGCTGCAGGTAAGCAGGCTGGTGCAAGGCAGCCCGGCTGCCAGGGTGCTGCGTTCTGGCGACCTGGTGCTGGCCATCGATGGCGCTGTCGTGAAGTCGTTCCGCGGCGCTGAGAAAGCGGTGCAGGCGGAACGCGTGACACTGACGATCTGGCGTGACGGGGCGTTGGCCGAGAAAGAAGTAATCACTGTCGCATTGGGCGGCGAGGGCATTGATCGGCTGGTGTACTGGGCGGGCGCCCTGCTGCAGACGCCCCACCGGGCGTTGGCCGCACAACGTGGCGTTGCGCCTGAGGGCGTCTACGTCGCATATTTTGCCTACGGATCCCCGGCGACGCGTTACGGTTTGTGGGCGGGCCGCCGCATCGTGCAGGTCGACGATACGCCAACGCCAGACCTGGACGCCTTTGTCGCGGCTGTAAAAAGCAAGAGCCACAGAGATTCGGTGCGGCTCAAGACTTATACCTGGAATAACGTTCTCGAGGTCATCACGCTCAAGCTGGACAACTATTATTTCCCCGCCTATCAGCTGGTCAGGGAAGGCGAAGCATGGCGGCGCAGCAGCATCGGAGAAGCCCTGTGACCAATGCTCGCGACAAACTGGCTGAACTCTATCCGGCGCACCTCAATACACTGCGAGACAGGTGCGATGCGGCGCTGGAGAAAACAGGCTTCGAGCACCTGGTTATCTTTTCCGGTAGCGAGAGACTGAAGCTTTTTGATGACGCCCCGTATCCGTTTGTGGCCAATCCGCAGTTCAAAGCCTGGGCGCCGCTTACCGCCCATCCCGATTGTTTCATTGCGTATACGCCGGGCGAAAAGCCGCGGCTCGTTTATTGCCAGCCTGATGACTACTGGTATGCGCCACCGGCAGCACCGGACGGGTACTGGCCGGGTCATTTCGAAGTCACGGTAGTCAAACACGCGAAGGACGGCCTGAGCATGCTGCCTGCCAAAGGTAAGGTGGCGGTCATTGGCGAGTTCGCGAATCCGCAACTCAAACCGCCAGTTGGCGAGCTCAATCCCAGCGCTTTGATCAACAACCTCGATTATCACAGGGCATGGAAAACGGCCTACGAAATCGAGTGCATGCGCCGCGCCAACACGGTCGCGGCGCGGGCTCATATGGCGGCCGAGGGCGCCTTTCGTGATGGTGCTTCAGAGCTCGACATCCACCTCGCGTATTGCCTCGCAGCGGGCCAGACGGAATCAGAATTACCCTATTCCAGTATTGTGGCGTTAAATGAACATGGCGCAATCCTGCATTATCAGAACTGGTCACCAGCACGTTTCGCCAGAGACGAGCTGCATAGCTTCCTGATCGATGCCGGGGCAAACTATAACGGCTATGCAGCGGACGTGACCCGAACTTACGCGGCCTCGGATACCGGTTTTGGTGAACTCATCGAGCGCATGGACGCCGCGCAGTTGCGACTGTGCACGATGCTCAAGCCTGGCGTCGATTATCCGGCGGTACACCTCGCAGCGCACCGCGAGATCGCGACAATCCTGTCTGCAATGGGCTTCGTAAAGTTGGATCCCGAGGCGGTTTTCGACGCCGGTATTACGCGCTCTTTCTTCCCCCACGGGGTCGGGCATTATATCGGTCTGCAAGTACATGATGTCGGCGGTTTCATGGCCGACGAGGCGGGCGAAATCCTGCCCCAACCCAAAGAGCACCCCTATCTGCGTCTGACACGGCGCGTGGACCAGGGCCATGTCATGACTATCGAGCCCGGTCTGTATTTTATCGATTCATTGCTGGAAAAACTTGGCGATTCACGCCATGCGCGCGACATTGACTGGGATCGGGTCGACGCATTCCGCAAGTTTGGTGGTGTGCGCATCGAAGATGACGTGGCGATCACCGCCGACGGCCATGAAAACCTGACCCGTGATCAGTTCGCCTGCGTGTAGCCCAGGCTGGCGATCCACGGCCCCAGCTCGGGCAGGTGCGGTTCCAGCGCTGCCCGGTAGCGATGCCAACGAAAACGCGCGTGCTCGTAAAGTGGCTGGCTGACCTGGTCGTAGCTTGGCGTGTTAATTCTGCCGCCTGCGTTTGCCTGTTTATAAAAGTCGGTCATCGTTTCCTGCCAGTCGAGGCCCAGAAACTTCAGCAGGGCAGTTGCTTCAGTGCGCAAGTCCCCGACCAGGTCTTCGTAGCGGACCACGTGTAGCGGCAATGGCAGGAGTTCCCGGTAGCGTGCCCATAAGGCCATGACCGAAGAATAAAATTTTACGGTCGCGCCCAGTTCAAAAAAATTCGCCATGGCCTCGGTCCTGCTGAAATTCTGCATGAAGCAACTCAGGCAAACATCGGCCGGATGTCGCTCGGCGAATATGAATTTTGCCCCGGGAAATATCCGATAAATCAGGCCGGCATTGACGAGGTTCAAAGGCAGCTTATCTACCAGCAACTTGTCCGGGTTGAGCGACAACTGTTGTGCTGTCAGATCGAAATAGCGTTTGCGCAGCAGCTCCACTTGATCTTCAGAGAGCGTCGCGAGCACCTGGGGGAAAGGCTGGCGACTCGCCAGTTCATGCTGCAGGACGGCGATGACGCCACGTTCCTCCATCACCTGGACGTTGGGGTGAGAGCTCAATAACTGTTGCAACAAAGTTGTGCCAGAGCGCGGAAACCCGACCAGGAAGACGGGAAAACTATCGGGTGGCGGTCCGCTTGGGCGCGGGAAGTCTGCAACCAGGGCGGGCGTATAGGCTGAGCGGAGATCTGCCACATTGCGCGCATAAGCATTGGGCTCGGGATTGCGCGAACGCCAGTCCCTTGCCGCAAGCGCGTTGGCCTCTGTGAGGGCGCGCATGGCCTCGGCCGGTTGATTGAGCAGGTCTAACAGGCGGCCGCGGGTGTATTGCAGGGCCATACGATCACCGGCTGACATCGCAAGGTCCGTCTGTGCATCCAGTATTTTCAGCGCCTCGGCAAGCTTGCCAGCCCGGCGCAGGCAACGGGCTGTGACCAGGGTCAGGCGAGGGTCGCGAGGCCATGCCTGCAGTCCCTTGGCAGCGAGCGCCTCTGCATCTTCTGGCCGATTGAGTTGCTCGTACCATTCCGCCAACAAACCGGCCGCGGTGGGATTATGCGGATCGATCTGGGTCGCGCGTTCGAGTTCGCGAGTCGCACTTTGAGCGTCGCCAAGATCCTTCAGACAATTGGCAAGGCTAAGTCGAACGGCCAGGTCAGACGGGTCGTGATCAAGCGCTCGCCGGTACAAGTCGGCTGCCTCTGAACTTTCGCCGGCAAGCGCCAAAGTGTCTGCAAGTTTGATCGTCAATTCCGACTTTGCGGGTGCCAGACTGACCGCACGGCGCAAATGAACAATTGCTTCAGGATAGTTGCCTGTGTGCGCGATCAAAAGGCCCAGATTGGCCAGTAATGTGGCGTCGTCCGGATTTTCGGCGAGTGCACTGTACAGGATGCTCAACCCGGACTCCCGGTCTCCCTCCTGGAACCGGGCAGAGCCGAGCAGGGCGAGCGCGGACACGTCGCCAGGCTCGTCTTGCAGGATCTTCTCGCACACGCGCGCGGCACGGGCAAAGCGCCCGGCCTCGAAATAGCGGGTGGCCTGCGCCAGCCGGCGTGCGCTCAACGATGTTATCTGCCCAATCATGGCAAGCCACCAAAAACTTCAGGGCTGCAATGCGATCAGCGACGCATTCAGCACTGCGGCGAAGCTTACCCAGGCGAGGTAAGGCAGCATCAGGTATCCAGCCACGCGGTCGATCCTCAGGAATCGCCAGCTGGTCGCTGCAATAAGCAGCCACAACACGGCCAGGTCGATGAGGGCTAAGTCCATGCGGTGCAGACCAAAAAACAGTACCGACCACAGGCCGTTCACAGCCAGTTGTGTCACGAACAGGCCCAGGGCGATGCGGTGCTCGCGAAAACTGCCATCGCACCACACCCGCCACGCTGCCACCGCCATCAGTGCGTACAAAAGTGTCCAGACCGGACCGAAAACCCATGCCGGCGGATTGAATGAGGGCTTCACCAGGCCCTGGTACCACGCCCCTGGCGGGAAAGCGGCTCCCACGCTCGCCACCGCGAAGCACATGATCAAGAAAACCACCAGGCCTGCAAAGGCCCGCTTGCGGGAATCGAACCTCATGATGCGTTCTCCTCGCCTTGCCGGGGCATCAGCGCCCGAGTCAGGTCCTCGAGGCGCGTGATGGGTGTGCGACAGGTCATTCCCGTGCAATAGTAAGCAAGCGTCGAGTTTCCGGGGCGCCTGTCTGCCAGGGCCCCGGGGAGCCCTCGGGCATCGGCCGGAATAGCCAGCACCATGCGCGCAGGGGTATACGCCGCCTGCGCCGCCTTGCGCCAGCGCTCGAGATCCTCTCCGGCGCCGCGAATGACCAGGACCTCCAGGGGCGCAAGGTGCTCTTCCAATGCGTTGATGAAACTGCAATGCGCACTGGGCATGTTCTGCATGGCGTGGCCCGCTGCCGCCAGGGTACGCTCCGCTGCCTCGATATAACGCGTTTCGCCGAGCAAGTGACCGAGCCTGGAAAGAAATTGAGTTGCGACCGCATTTCCCGAAGGGGTGGCGTCGTCAGAAAACGGCTTGGGGCGGTGAATCAGGTCCTCGTGATCATCGCTGGTAAAAAAGAAAGCGCCATTTTCGTGGTCTGCAAAATGCCTGAGAATCACCTCCGCCAGGTCGATGGCGAGCGCCAGGTCGCTGGCACGCCAGCGCGCTTCCAGTAGCCGGGTCAGGGCGAGGCCAAGAAACGCATAGTCATCGAGGTAGGCGGCATAGCGCGCGCGCCCCTCGCGCCAGCTGGCGAGCAGGCGCCCGGAATGCCAGCAGTGGTTGCGCAGGAAATCCACTGCCCGCGTCGCCGCGTCCGCCCACGCCGGTTTCTGCAAGGCCACTGCAGCCACAGCCAGCCCCGCAATGGCCAGCGCATTCCAGGCGGTGAGCACCTTGTCATCGAGGCCGGGGCGGCTGCGCTGGGCGCGGGCCAGCAATAATTTTTCCTGCGCGGTAGCCAGCAAGGTACTGACGCCATGTGTATCGATTTGCTCAGACGCGGCAATTTCTTCCATGTCTTTAAATACATGCAGGTGCCATTGACCCTCGAAATTGGCCGGCCGGTCGAGCCCGTAGCGTTTTTCAAAAACACTGTATTCGTCTGAATTCAGCAGTTCACGTACTTCGTCCCTGGTCCATATGTAATAGCTGCCTTCGCCGCCTTCGGAGTCGGCGTCCAGCGCCGCATAAAAACCGCCCTCCGGAGACTGCATTTCATCCAGCATCCAGTCAGCTGTCCTCTCGGCAGTCTGCCTGAACAGTTGTTCGCCGGTGGCTTGCGCTGCCTGTGCATAAACTGGCAGCAGGAGCGCATTGTCGTACAGCATTTTTTCGAAATGCGGAATCATCCAGTAGTCATCGACCGAATAACGGCAGAAGCCGCCCGCCAGTTGATCGTTGATGCCACCTTCTGCCATACGGCGCAGAGTCAATGCCGCCATGAAAAGAGCCTGCACATCCGGCTCCTCGTCCAGCGCACTCTGCCGCCAGTGGCGCAGCAGGCGCTCCAGCGCGGGCGCATGCGGAAAGCGC
>JBFGOQ010000058.1:0-13916 GCA_041565075.1 Gammaproteobacteria bacterium | reverse complement strand
AGTAACTCCTCGGGAAACGGATCGAATAAGTGGCCCGAGCTGAGGCCGCTTTCAATATGCACGATCTCCGCACCAGCCAGTCGTCCGGCCAGCGCGCCTATGAAAGTTGACAGTGTGTCGCCATGTACGATGACCAGGGGTTTGGAATCGTTTTGCTTGCTCGTCTTTTTGACAAACCGGTAACAGGCGATGAAAGTACTGGGCAGCCAAAGGATAAGCTGGCCAATCGACGAGCGCTCTTTGTGCTGACGGCCAAACTCAACACAATCAGCCAGTTCAAAATCGCGAACCAGGTCATCAATGGATTCTCTGTGTTGACCGGTAAACCAGATCTGGTGTTTAAGTTTCCTAGTCGCCGCAATCTGAAGAACAGGTGCGACTTTAACCAATTGAGCTCGTGTGCCAAGGATAAAAATGGAGGGTCGCACGGTCAGTACTTGCTAAAAGTCAGAACTCTAATCTGCATCAAAATCAGCCGGATAGGGACAATGTCAATTTCTAGTGTAAATTTTAGTTTCACGTTGCAATGCGCATTTATCTGGCCTGAAAACCGATGGCAGATGCTACCCCACGACGATTAATTGGCCAATGCCCACGCCCTCACCGTTGTGCCGCCAGCGGCCTGACCTTGTAAAGCCTGGCAAACGTGAAGCTGGTTGCAAGGTCTGTGGCAAAGCCCTGCTCATCGATGAGTTCATAGCCGGCCGGCGCCTGGTCCCCATAGAAAAGCTCAACCAGCAGACGCGGGTTGCGCGTCTGGATAGTCTCGACGTTTTCGATTTGCACAAATCCGTCCTGAATCTCGAAGGCATTCCAAAGGAACGCCAGCAGGTAGGTTGGCTTGTCGAGTTCGGCGCGGAGCGCCTGGGGTGAAAGATCAAACAAGGAGACAAGTTCACGGACCTTCTTGAAATGCAGCGGCGTGAGCAGGAAATTATTGGCAATGACCTGGCAATCGGAGTGAAACCGCGCGTAATGGCCGAGTTGCTGCGAGACAATCACCGTCGCCGGTTCCACCTGGCAGACTTCGCCGAGTTTCAACAGTAACGGCCGACTCACTTCGTAGAGATGATCTCCCGCCAGGTGGTAACGATCGAAGAGTGGGCCGGCAAGAACTGGCCGCAGCGCCACAGCCATGATGACTACGCTGGCCAGCGCCACGGCGGCGCGCGACCACTTACGCCGCTCTTGCTCACGAGCGAGTAACATGAGCGGGCCAAGAAGCATGAATAAGATGCCAAAATAATTGAGGCGATACTGCAACAACAGCAATGCCAGACCGAAAACCCCGAATACGGCGAAAACCGTATCGGAAGCGTTGGGTCGTGCCCAGACTCGCCAGACAAAAGCCGCAATCACGAATGGCGCCAACAGCAACAATCCGCTGTAATAGCCCATGGTCAATGCCAAACCCCAATCGCCCAGGATCATGTGCAGTGGGCTCGCCACTTCACGAATCGTGTTGCCCTGAAATAACTGCCCGCCGAGGAATCGTGCACCGAGCACGGCTTGCGCAGCGACCGGAAGTGCCAGCACCACGACCAGGCCACCGAGCAGAAGCAGCTGGCGTTTATCGCAAGCCCTGCCGGCCATCAGCCAAAGCAGGCAGGCCGAACAAAAGGCGACATAAAGATGAAATGCCGATAGTGCGCCAAGCGTAAATTGCCCATCGAGAAACGGGCCGGACGGCAGGACTATTGCCAGGGTTGTTACAAAAAGCGTCACGCCCGCCGCCCGCAGCTGGTCGCCCCGCAATGCTTCGCGGCGCAACCAGAGCAAGCCTACTGACACCAACACGGGCAATTGCAGGATAAAAAGTGCATGGTGAACCAATGGCGCGAGCCCGAGCGCCAGCCCGCAGGCAATGGCGCCGCCCCGCGTGGGCGTGTTGATCCAACGTAACATCAGCCACGTCACCAGCAGCACAAAAGTGAGTTCCATGAAATGGTGATCGATACGCCCCACAGCATGCAACATGTGCGTGAGCGGCAACAAGCCAAATACCAGGGCAGCTACAAGCACAAGTTCCAATGACAGACGCAGCTGTCGGCCTACCGCTATGACCAGGGCGATGTTCACAACTGACCAATAAACTGGTACGTAAATTAGAAACTTCATTGGGTTCAGGTCGGCGTTCAGGATCAATGCAACCTTCAGCATAGCGGCCATGGCAAAATCGTAGCCCCATGACCACGGTACCCAGCTTCCTTCGGGAACATGCATCATATTGTCGAACTGGTAGAAGCCTCGTTCCCCAATCGCCGCATCCAGGATGCGCCGGGCGTGATAAAAAGAATCATTGCCGAATGGCACGTAATCGCCGTCCACTGATACGGAATCCAGCGGCAGGGACGCAAAGGCAATCGCCAGCAAGGAGGCGACAGCCCAGATCAAAAAGACGATGAGCGACTGATTCATGTAATGTTGATATCAAAGCTGGCAGCTGCGGACTCGAACGCTAACCCGGAACGCCACGGAAACCAAGTACATGTCGCGGCAAAAACCTCAGATAAGCAAGGACAAGGACGCCAGGGACTTAAAGCGCCGGCCGGTGCGCAGCTTTGTGCGCCGGGAGGGGCGTCTTACCAATTCTCAAAAACGGGCGCTGGTGGAATTGTGGCCGGCGTATGGCGTCGACTTCGCGGCCAGGCTGCTGGATTGGGACACAACATTTGGCCGATCGACAGCCGGGCAACGAATTCTCGAAATTGGCTTCGGGAATGGCGATGCGCTGGCACAGTTGGCGCTGAATAATCCTGCAAATGACTATCTTGGCGTCGAAGTACACCGCCCGGGCGTCGGCCACTTGTTGCTGGCCATTGAAAAGCTGGGGCTTACAAACGTTCGTATTATCAGCCACGATGCCGTCGAGGTGTTGCAGCATCAGATCAAGAAAAACTTCCTGGATTGCGTGCTGCTATTCTTCCCTGATCCCTGGCCGAAAAAGCGACACCATAAGCGTCGGATCCTGCAGGCAAAGTTTGTCGAGTTGGTCGCCAGCCGCCTGCAGCCGGGAGGGCTGTTTCATCTCGCAACCGACTGGAAAAACTATGCCGAACAGATGCTCGAAGTGATTGAGGACTCAAGCCTGTTTGTGAACGAAGCGGGTCCAGCACAATTCCTGGAGCGACCAGCATCCAGGCCTGAGACCAAATTCGAGCGTCGTGGGCAGCGCCTGGGGCACGAAGTCTGGGACTTGCTTTATCGTCGCATCTGAAAAATCACAGGCCAAAGCTCCCGCGTATGCCATCCACCACATATTGAACGGAGAGCGCCACGAGAACGACACCAAGCAGTCGGCTGATGACATTTGCGCCGGTAACGCCAAGCACCCGCATTACCAGCGGCGTGAGCAGCATAAACAGCAAGCTGAGGGCGAGTACCAACAGCAGAATGATAATGAGGCCCGCGAACAAAAGCGGGTCCTGCTGAACCTCGCCCACCAGCAATAACAGCGTGGCCATGGCGCCCGGGCCCGAGATCAGCGGGAAGGCAAGCGGAAATACCGAAATGTCTTCCTTGTACCGGGCCTCTTCCTGCTCCCGAACCGTGGTGGTGCGCACTCCTGAAGGCCGTGCGAATACCATGTCCAGCGAAATCATGAACAGCAGCAGCCCGCCGGCAATTTTGAATGCGTCTAAGCTGATGCCCATAACACCCAGAAACCAGTTTCCGGTAAAAGCGAACACAAGCAGGATGATGGCCGCAAGAAAGGTGGATTTCAGCGCCATTTTGCGACGATAGCGCTCGCTCCCACCACGGGTCAGGGCGCCGAACATGGGCGCGAGCGACAACGGTTCGACCACCACGAACAAGACGACAAATATTTTGATCAGCTGCTCAACCATTTGCTTCTATTGGCTTGTGCAATGCTCCTTGCCAGTCATCGCAGATTGGAATATACAAGAGGGGCAGCGCTGACTGCGCTGCCCCTTTTTCAGGCCGCGAATCATAGCAGCCGGGGGGTTAACGAGGAACAGCCAATGACCGACATTCTTCCGGTTATAGGTGAATGGTACCGGCGGCCCGGATCCGACCTTTTCGAGGTCGTTGCGATCGACGAGGACGACCGCACCATCGAAATTCAGAGCTTCGATGGCACGGTTGAAGAAATCGATACCGATGCGTGGAACGAGATGTATGTCGAAGAAGCGCAGCCGCCGGAAGACTGGACAGGTCCTATGGACGTAGACCGCGAAGATGCCGAGCCCGGCGGACAGGATATTCCGCACCGGGATTACGCGAGCCCGCTCGACTTCTTCGACCACATCTGACGGTTATATGGACCTGCCCGGGTCACCGCGACCCGCATAAACGACCACCCGGCCGTTCTCCACTGTTGTGCTCAAGCTGGATAGTGCATCGCCCATGCAGGGGCCCGCTACGCAATATCCGGTGCCAATCTCAAACACTGCGCCATGTGCAGCGCACATGATCAGCGAGCGGTCTTTGGTGAGAAACCTGTCAGGACCCCAGTTGAGCATGCGCCCCGCATGCGGGCAAACGTTCAGATAGCCAAATACCTGGTCATTCTTGCGTACGACGAACCCGTGCAGCGGCCAGTCGCCCTGCTCTACAACGAAGCCTTTCGCGCCAGGATCCTCAATGTCGGCGAGCGCGCACACATCGAAGCCTTTTTCGATTTCACCGACCACCCGCTGGGTCCTCGGTTGCAACCAGGTCCACACGCATCAAATAGAGCACCAGCATGATGGCGGGAATACCCAGGCCCGCCGCATACAGGAAAAAAACGGTGTAATTCGTAGCATCCACGACAACACCTGAAAAACCTGCAATGAATTTACCTGGCAGGGTCATCAACGAGCTGAACAGGGCATATTGTGTAGCCGTATAAGCGCGATTGGTCAGGCTGGAGACAAAGGCGATCAACGCAACGCTTGAAATGCCTACCGTCAGGTTATCGGCGCTGATCACCATGGCAAGCAATCTCAGGTCGGCGCCATACTGCGCCATCACCGCGAACAGCAGGTTGGTCGAGGCCACCAGCACTGCGCCAACCAGTAGCGAGGGCATCAGACCCCACCGTACCACCATGATGCCGCCGACAAATGATCCGGTAACAGTCATGGCGAATCCAAATACTTTGGCAACGCTGGCTATCTCGCTTAACGAGAACCCCAGATCAATATAAAAGGGATTGGCCATGACACCCATGGTTATGTCCGAAAGCTTGTAAAGGCCCACCACGCACAGAATCAACAGCGCCTGCCAGCCATGCCGGGAAAAGAAGTCGACGAACGGGCCAACGATTGCCGCGCTGAACCAGGCCTCGAGGTTCTGCAGCGGACCAGGCAATTTTGCAGTGTCTTCGAATATTTTTTGCAGGCGCCGTTCCATCTCCAGGGTGGCCCGACTCACGCCGTGATCCGGCTCACCCACCAGCAGCGTCGTAATGACCCCCACTGACATGCATGCCGCCATGCTCAGATAAGCTAGCGTCCAGCTGGCGAAATCCGCAATGTAGAGCGCCCCGGCTCCGGCGACCAGCAGGGCCAGCCGGTAGCCAAATATGTAGGTCGCCGCCATAGCGCCCTGGCGGCGCACGTCGACGGCTTCTATGCGCCACGCATCCACCACGACATCCTGCGTAGCCGAGGCAAAGGCGACAAAAAGGGCAAGCAAAGCAAAGCGGGTAAGATCTGCAGTCGGATCACTGATCGCCATGGCGGCAATGCCGATCGCAATAGCCAACTGTGCCAGTAACATCCAGCCGCGACGCTTGCCCAGTAACGATGTCAGGATCGGCAGCGGCGTGCGATCGACGAGCGGTGCCCACAGCACTTTGATGGAAAAAGTAATGCCAACCCAACTGAAAAACCCGATCGTGCTGCGGTCTACACCCTCATCGCGCAACCACGCCGACAGGGTCGAAAAAACCAGTAGCAGAGGTATGCCTGCGGAAAATCCGAAAAATGCCATGGCCAGAACCCGGGGATGCCTGTATACCTCCAGGGATTCGCGCCAGGTTTTCTTGACCTCCGTCACTTTTCAGGCCCCACCCGCATAATCCATGATCAGGGGTGCGTGGTCCGAAAAACGATCGTCCTTGTAGATAGAAGTGCCCAGTACCCGCCCGCCGATTTCGGGCGTCGCCACTTGGTAGTCAATGCGCCAGCCGACATTGTTATCCCACGCGCGCCCACGGTTTGACCACCATGTGTATTGCTCGGGTTCCTGGTTGACGCGCCTGAAGGTATCTACGTATTTCGCTCGCCCGAAGAGATTGTCCATCCAGGCGCGCTCTTCGGGAAGAAAGCCGGAATTCTTTTGATTGGCGCGCCAATTTTTGAGATCGATGGGCTTGTGCGCAATGTTCCAGTCGCCGCACAACACGTACTCGCGCCGGCGGCGCCGCAGACGCATCAGATAGGGCATAAACAAGTCCAGGAATCGAAACTTGGCAGCCTGGCGTTCCTCGCTCGAAGATCCGGATGGCAGGTAAAGAGACACCACACTCAGGCCACCGAAGCGCGCCTCTATGTAGCGCCCTTCGCGATCAAACTCCTGCCAGTCCTTGACGCCGCGATCAGCACGACCGAGTCCGCGTATCACCCGATCAGGCTTTTGCCTGGCGTAGATGGCCACCCCGCTGTAGCCCTTTTTTTCGGCGTCGTGATAATAGCAGTGGAAGCCTCCCGGCCTGAACACCTCGTCGCTGAGCTGGTGTTCCTGGGCCTTGGTTTCCTGGATGCAGACAACATCCGCCGACTGCTTGTCCAGCCAGTCGAAGAACCCCTTACGCGCAGCCGCGCGTATTCCGTTTGCGTTAAGACTGATGACTCGCATGTCGCCCTCGTACCAGGAAGTGCGTGTATCATACCGGAGCCCAATGCCACGGCTCATCGATCGATTAGAATGCAGGCGCACCAACGTGAATTTTTGAAACTCGCCCTGGATTGTGGCGTGCTTCGTTTCGGCCAGTTCACACTCAAGTCCGGTCGCACCAGCCCGTACTTCTTCAATGCCGGAAGCTTCGATACGGGCGCCGCTCTGGCCGCGCTTGGGCGTCATTACGCGCGCACGATTGTCGATTCCGGCATTGAGTTCGATTTGATTTTCGGACCCGCCTACAAAGGAATTCCCCTGGCCGCGGTAACCGCCGCGGCCCTCGCCGAGCAGCACGGCATTAATATGCCCTACGCCTTCAACCGCAAGGAAACCAAGTCCCACGGGGAAGGCGGAGATACGGTAGGCGCACCGCTACAAGGCCGTGTGCTGATCATTGATGACGTCATTACCGCCGGCACCGCCATCCGCGAGGTGGAGAAGATTATCCGGGCCGCAGGGGCCGACATCGCCGGGGTAATCATCGCCCTGGACCGCGCAGAGCGTGGCCGGGGCCATACCTCAGCGGTGCAGGACGTGGAACAAAGCCTCGGGGCTGCAGTCGCAAGTATCGTGTCCCTCGGTGACCTGATTTCATACATTGGTGAGCACGAGGAATTCAGCGAACACCTTGATGCGGTTCGCATTTACCAGGACCGGTACGGCGTATAGTTAAATGATGCGAGACCAGATTCGCAGGATTTTAGAGCGGCTGAATGCGGGCCAGACTACTGCCGGCGCCCGCCATTTATGCAAAAATGAGGGGATGCGCCCGGTCCTGTTGCTTATGGTCTTTTCGCTGGTTTTTGCTGCACCGCACAGCGGCGCGGCCGAGGGCAAATTGTACAAGTGGACAGACGAGAATGGCGTGGTCCATTACGGTGATCACGTTCCCGCACGTTATGCCAAGGCCCGCACGGAAGTTCTGAATACCCAGGGCGTAACGGTCGAAGTAATTGAAGCCCAAAAAACTGAAGCACAACTCGCAGAAGATGTGCGGCTTCGTCGCCTGGAAGAAGAGAAGCTCGCCGCCGAAGCAGCCCGCCGCGCGTATGACCGCGCACTCATCGATAGCTATGCTTCGGTGGACGATATTCGCGCCACACGCAAACGTCGACTCGCGGCCGTGGATGGACAGATAATCTTCACTACCCACCACATCACTCAGCTCAAAAACCAGATCGCCTCGATCGAAGCTGAAATAAACAGGCTATCGGAGCGCCAACGCAAGAAAGGCATCGAGAATCCTACAATTCCAAAGCGTCTCACCGACGACCTGGCGCGGACAAATTCGGCCCTTGCCGAGCACGAGGAAAATCTGGAAGCGCATTACCTCGACCAGGCGAGGATTCGCATCAAATACGCGGAAGACATAGAGCGCTACAAGGTTTTGCGCGGTCTGCTGGAAGAGCAGGTCGCCGAATCAAGCTAGGCCGGAATGACCAAAGCCGCCATCACCGCGGCTGCTTTCTTCAAAGTCCTCGACTACGTCGAACTCCACCTGGATAACCGGCACAAACACCATTTGTGCAACACGGTCACCGGGCTGGATGACATGGCTCGTGTCAGAACGATTCCACATAGAAATGAAGACCTGACCCTGGTAGTCGGAGTCGATGAGGCCGGTGAGATTGCCCAGAACGATGCCGTGCTTGTGGCCCAGCCCAGAGCGTGGCCATAACACCGCCGCGAGGCCTGGATCGCCAATATGAATTGCCATGCCACTCGGCACCAGCGCGCTCTCGCCGGGGGCCAGCGTCAGTGGCCCCTGCAGGCACGCGCGCAGATCAATGCCCGCCGATCCGTCGGTGGCATAGGCCGGCAGGGGAAAGTCTCTGCCCAGGCGATCATCGAGAATCTTCAGCTTGATACGGCTCATACTCTTGCCCGGGTGGCTCGGCTTTCGCGATAGCGTCTTGCCACGCAATTGATCAGAGCATGTGCGAGTTCGAGCTTGCCCTGCTTCGGCAGTTGCTGCTCGCCGTCCTTCCAGATCACCAACAAGGCATTTCTGTCCTTGTCGAACGCCTCGTCGCGACCCACCTTGTTGGCTGCGATCATGTCGAGATTCTTGCTGATCAGCTTCTCGCGCGCATTGCGGGCGAGGTTTCCGGTCTCTGCCGCGAAGCCAACGGTAAACGGCCCGTCGGCGATTGCTGCCACCGTGGCGAGAATGTCCGGATTGCGAACCATTTTGAGTGTCAGTGTCTCGCCGTTCTTCTTCAGCTTCTGGTCCGCTACCTGCCTGGGACGGAAGTCAGCCACAGCCGCAGTTGCAACAAAAATATCAGTTTCGGCCACATACTCGGAAACCGAGGTCAGCATTTCCTCGGCGCTCTCAACGTTGACCCGCCACACACCCTTGGGTGTCCTGCGGTTGACCGGGCCGGCCACCAGGGTTACCCGTGCGCCAGCGTCGCGCGCCGCTCGTGCCACCGCAAAGCCCATCTTTCCCGAGCTGCGATTGCTGATATATCGCACCGGGTCGATGGCCTCCCGGGTTGGCCCGGCGGTTATCAACACGCGCAAACCAGCGAGACTTTCAGCGCTGCCCAAGAATGGCCTCCAGCTCCGCTACGATTGCCAGCGGCTCCAGCATGCGACCAGGGCCGGTCTCGCCGCAGGCCTGGTCGCCTTCTGCAGGACCAAGAAAATGCACCCCCCTTTCCTGCAGGATCGCACAATTGGCCCGGGTTGCGGAATGCGCCCACATTTGTTGATTCATCGCCGGTGCGACCACCAGTTGCGCCTCGCTTGCCAGGCACAAGGTAGTCAGCAGGTCATTGGCCAGACCGCCAGCGTGGCGCGCCAGGAAATCAGCACTTGCGGGCGCCACCAGCAGGATATCTGCCCAGCGGGCAAGCTCTATGTGCCCCATGGCGGCCTCGGCGCGACTGTCCCATATATCCTCACGGACCGGGCGACCAGACACTGCCTGGAACGTCATGCCTGTCACAAAGTGCCTGGCACCCGCAGTCATCACCACCTGCACCCTGGCACCGCGCTCGCGCAGCCGGCGCACAAGATCCGGGCTTTTGTAAGCGGCGATACCACCGGTGACACCAAGGAGGATTCTTTTTTCTTCCAAGACAGACATTATTAGCTGGCCTCTGATCTGGCGACGAATACATTCATACCCGACTGTGTAGCGTGCCAGTTTGGGCCCTGCCCGTGTGTCGTGCAAGACTCGCCAACTCCATCGAAGTTAATACAGGGAAGTGAAAAGATGGCAATCAAGCACTGGCCGCAGGGCGAGCGGCCCCAGGATAAGTTCTTGCAGCACGGTGCTCAGGCATTATCCGATGCCGAACTGCTGGCCATCCTGATCCGAACCGGCGTTCGCGGGCGTTCTGCCCTCGGTATCGCACAGGACGTTCTCGGTCATTTCGGCGGCCTGCGGGCCTTGCTCATGGCCCCACCGCGAAAGTACCCCCCTGGCAGCGGAATCGGTCCCGCCCGCCACGCCCAGCTGCAGGCGGTCGTGGAGATAGGACGGCGCCAACTCATGGAGACCCTGCGAAGAGGCAACCCCCTGGAAAATCCGCGCGCCACCCGTGATTATCTGCGCGCCCGCCTCCGCGACCTGCCCCACGAGCTCTTCTGCTGCCTGCTGCTGGATAACCGCCACCGTGTAATCAGCTTCGCGGAACTGTTCAGGGGCACTATTGACGGCGCCAGCGTGCATCCGCGGGAAGTCGTAAAACTGGCGCTGGACGCAAATGCCGCTGCAATAATCCTGGCCCACAATCACCCTTCGGGTGTTGCCGAGCCCAGCCGTGCGGATGAACTCATCACGCGACGACTGCGAGACGCCCTGTCACTGGTGGACATTCGGCTCCTGGACCACTTTGTAGTCGGCGAGGCCTGCTGTGTTTACCTTGCGGAACGGGGACTTATCTGAGTAAGCGGGCGCCTGCTGGCCATCCACTCGGCCTTGCGCGTGCCACCCGGTGCTGGTATAAAGTGCGGCTCTTTGCCAGCCGGGGTGCCCCGGGTCGCAAACCATCGAACGAGTAGAGTGTCATGTCCAAAGTCTGCCAGGTCACCGGCAAACGCCCGGTGACCGGAAATAACGTCTCCCACGCCAACAACCGGACGCGCCGGCGGTTCCTGCCCAACTTGCATACTCACAGGTTCTGGCTGGAAAGCGAGAAGCGCTACGTGAAACTGCGCGTGTCGTCCAAGGGCATGCGCATCATAGACAAGCGCGGTATCGATAAGGTCGTCAGCGACCTGCGTGCCCGCGGCGAAAAAGTCTGAGGAAGCTGAAATGCGCGACAAAATCAGATTGGTTTCCAGCGCCGGAACCGGGCACTTTTATACGACCACCAAGAATAAGCGCCTGCACCCGGAGAAAATGGAAGTCAAGAAATACGACCCGCGGGTACGTAAACACGTAACCTACAAAGAAGCAAAAATTAAATAGCAGGCCTGGTCCTGTTCAACAAAAAACCCGCCTTGTGGCGGGTTTTTTTATGCTCGATGATCGACTCGCACTCAGGCTGGCACTGACGCCTGTTGCAGGGAATAACTGCGCAGCACCCCGGCGAACTCTTGCAGCGAGCGAATTCCGCTGGCTTCGGCCTTGGCGCACCAGTCGCGAAACTGTGCCAGCAGCTTATCGTTACTCACGTTGGCGCCATTCCACAAATTCTGTAAGCGCACACGAAACTCATGAACCGTGCGCAATGCCTGGTTGTCTTCTAACAATTCGCCAAGGCGCTTTCTGGCCCTGTCGTCCAGCAGACTTTCCTCACGCACCAGCAGCTTCTTCGCGCGCGTCAACGCACTGCGCCAGCTGGCGTCGCCCTGGGCAGCTTCGGCTTTCAACACGGGCAGCGTCACGCGACGTGAGTAGTCACGCAAGACATGCATCCGGTTTACGATTACGGCACGCACTGTTTCGAGGTCGATCGGGCCTGGTTCCTCGGTCAGCACCGGCTGCGGCGCAATTTTCTTTACTTTGGCAAGCCCGACAGCCGACAAGATCCGGATATAAAGCCAGCCAATATCAAATTCCCAGCTGCGCACCGAGAACTTGGACGAGCTGGGAAAAGCATGGTGGTTGTTGTGTAACTCTTCGCCACCCAACACAACGCCCCAGGGAACGATGTTGGTCGCCGCATCCGGGCATTCGAAATTACGGTAGCCGGTATGATGCCCGACGCCATTGATAATGCCGGCGGCGAATAAGGGCATGGATATCATTTGCACAGCAATGATGATGATGCCGGGTACGCCAAACAAGAACAGGTCGATCAGCACCATTAACGTGATGCCACCGTAGGTGTACTTGCGGTAAACGTTGCGTTCCAGCCAGTCGTTCGGTGTGCCGCGACCGTATTTCTCCAGGGTCTCTTCATTGGCGGCCTCTTCCCGATAAAGCTCGGCACCCTCCAGCAGCACCTTTTTCAGACCATAGATCTTCGGGCTGTGAGGGTCCTCTTCGGTTTCGCACTTGGCATGGTGCTTGCGGTGGACGGCTACCCACTCGCCAGTGCCCTGGCCTGTGCTCAGCCACAGCCACAAGCGAAAAACATGCCGCAGCACAGGGTGCAGATCGAGTCCCCTGTGTGCCTGGTCGCGATGCAGATACAGGGTTACGCCCATGATGGTGAACTGCACCATCAAGACCGTGGCCAGAACATAGCCCCAGAAACTGAGATTCAGCAATCCACCGTAATAAGTATTGAGCAGGTCGAGCACGTCGCCCCCGGACTCATCGTTGCGAAGGGACGGCCACTATAACGGAACGGCCCTCGAGCGCAAAGGAATTGGGTTCCGCTTTGCATAGCCGCGCAAACGCGTTGCAATGCGACATTTTTTGCTCCCCGCCAAATCCGCTTGCCCAGGCGCCACTGCCCGCCTCGGGGCCCGTCTAACGCTTTGTTTTTACATATTTATGTTGGTTCCGGGCGTTAAACATTGTTGCCACCCCTCGCACTTGCAGGTTTGTGCGGTATACAGGCATGCCGCGAGTAATGCGGCCCGATTAATATGACCAAGAACAACGGCAGCCACACCGCTAACAGCGTATTTCGCCAGATCGCCTGGCGGACCGTTGACGTAATACTGCCGATTGGACTGGTAATTCTCGGCCTCTACATGCTCTGGCCACAGCTGGGCCTTGCCGGCCTTCTGACCGCCCTCACCGCAACTGTTGCCACTACCTTGCTGACGGGTGTCGCCTACCAGCGCGCGCGGAAACACCACCCGGCGCAGGAATCCGCAATGGCGGTGCAAGGATTTGAGCGCACCTATACGCCGCGAGAAATCAGGCAAGCGCGCTCCAGAAGCCGCGATGCCTTGACCCAATTACCGGACACTTTTGCCTTGCTCGATTTTGGTGCGCCACTGCTGGTCAAGGAAAAGCCCCGCTTGCTGTCGGTTATCGAGCTGAGCTGGCTCGGCGAATTCAATTTGCGTTATGGCCGCGACAAGGGCGATGCGGCATTGAAATCGGTGGCACGCCTGCTGGAGCAAACGCTCAATGCCGGCGAAATGGCGGCGCGATGCCGCGGCGGACAGTTCGCCCTTCTCCTCAAGAGCACATCGGTTGGAGAAAGCTTCCGGCGCCTTACCGCCGTTCAGGAAACTATTTGCGCCCATGTGAAGCAAGCATTCGGCATCGAGACTCGCACGCATGCGGGGCTTGCCTGGTATCCCCGGCATGGTCTCAATATGGCCACCCTTTTGCACCGCGCCCGAATAGCGCTGACAAGTGCCGAGTCGTCAGATCAGGGCTGCGTCATCTATTCGCCCGCCAGTGACACCGGGCTGGAACTCGAACGCGAGCTCACCACCGATCTCGCCCACGCCCTCGACAAAAACGGTTTGACGCTCAATTTTCAGCCGGTAGTGCCCATGGAAGAGGCCGGGCCCTGTGTCCTGGAAGTACTGGCTCGCTGGGAACACCCGGAGTGGGGCATGATCAGCCCGGAGACCTTTGTAGCACACGCCGAGCGCGGCGGGCTGATTAATCGGCTGACCCGGCAAGTAGTGCGCGAGGCGGTCGGGC
Source organism: Gammaproteobacteria bacterium (assembly GCA_041565075.1). Taxonomy (GTDB): domain Bacteria; phylum Pseudomonadota; class Gammaproteobacteria; order Steroidobacterales; family JABDLF01; genus JABDLF01. Next base: position 52 of record JBFGOQ010000058.1, on the reverse strand, counting down.
AGCTGGCCCGCTGGCGCAGCGAACGCATTTATCCGCATATCGCGATCAATCT
>JBFGOQ010000057.1:0-14018 GCA_041565075.1 Gammaproteobacteria bacterium | reverse complement strand
TGATATTTGCCATCATCCTGTTGCCGATCGCGGTCTCGGCTTTGGGTGTATTGAATATCCCGGCGATATCGAACCCGGCCTCTGACATGATTCAGAAGCTGATGGCGGCGGTCCCGAATATTATCGGCGCTGGTATCGTGATGCTGGTGGTGTATTTCACCGTCAAGTTCGTGACCTTCATCCTGGGTGGCTTGCTGGAAGGCATGAACATCAATGCGCTGCCGGCAAAGATGGGCATCCAGGGTCTTTTCAACCAATCATTCACGCCCACGCGCCTGATCAACGGTGCCATCATGTTTTTCGCCATGATCGCCGCGGCCACGGCTGCCGTGAACATCCTGCAAATCGACGTGATCTCGGAGGTCTTCGCCAATGTGCTGGAATTTGGTGGCGGCATCCTGATCGGCGGCATTATCCTGATCATCGGCAACTTCCTTGGCAACCTGGCGCATGGCAAGTTGTCGCAGCATGGCAATACAGGGCTCGCCAACATCGCCCGCATTGCGATTCTTGGCCTGGTGCTGGCTATGGGCCTTAAGGCCATGGGCCTGGCCGACAACATCGTCACCATGGCGTTCGGCTTCACGCTGGGCAGCGTTGCCGTAGCCGCCGCGCTGGCATTCGGCCTCGGCGGCCGCGATGCAGCCAAGGCAGTCGCAGACGGCTGGGCGAGCAAGCTCAACCGTTAACTGCTGTTCTGTTGGCACCTGGCAACAAGGGCCGGCGATTGCCGGCCCTTTTTTATTTGGCACCTGACAATCAGGTTGCCTTTGCGAATGGCGATGGTCTGTTCTTGATGACGGTAAGCGATGAAGGTACCGGAATCTGCCACAGCCGAAAACGCCACCATGCCAGCCAGTCGTCTACGCCCAGTTGCGGTTCGAGACCGTGAGACAACACTTGCATACGGGTTTTCCACGCTAGCATTCCGGATACCCTGCCTCTAGCATTAGGCGTTTAATGTCACGGGAATCGCCAGACGCGTGCCAAAAGCTCTCCGTGCCTTTGTTACTTCGTTACTCGATAGCCTGCGCGATCTTACGCCGATTCTCGTCGTAATAGCGTTCTTTCAGCTGGCGATTCTGCGCCAGCCCTTCCCACAGCTGGGCGAAACGCTCTTCGGGGTGCTATTGGTACTGCTGGGCCTGACCCTGTTTATCCAGGGCTTGCAGCAGGGGCTGTTTCCCCTCGGCGAGTCCATGGCTGTCAACTTCGCCGAGCGCGGCAGCGTCATCTGGTTGCTGGTATTCGCCTTTGCGCTGGGCTTTGGCACGACGGTGGCGGAGCCCGCTTTGATTGCGGTGGCAGCTGAAGCTGCCACCGTCGCTGCGGATGCCCGGTTCATCGCCGTGGACCAGGCCGCAATGAAAGACTACGCCATCGGGCTGCGGTTGACCGTTGCACTCTCGGTAGGCGCCGCTACAGTCCTGGGCGTCCTGCGAATAATTCATGGCTGGCCTATCCAGTACCTGATCATAGGTGGCTACGTCATGGTGGTGGTCATGACGATGTTCGCTCCGCCCGAAATTATTGGCATTGCCTATGATTCGGGAGGCGTCACCACGTCGACCATAACGGTTCCGCTCATTACTGCGCTGGGCGTCGGCCTGGCCACCTCCATCCGGGGACGCCACCCCATGATCGATGGCTTCGGGCTGATCGCCTTCGCCTCGCTGACCCCCATAATCTTCGTCATGGCTTACGGGATGCTGGTATGAGCGGCTGGCTCTCCGAATTACTCGCGGTTGCCATCGGCACCATGCGCGACGTGCTGCCCATCGCCCTTGTTATCGTTGGCTTTCAGTTATTCGTTCTGCGCCGGCCGGTTCCTAACCTGGGCCGGGTCATAGCTGGATTTCTCTATGTCCTGCTGGGCCTCGCACTCTTCTTGCTGGGCCTGGAGCAGGCACTGTTCCCGATCGGGCGCATCATGGCACAGCAACTAACGGACCCCGCTTTCCTTGCACAAGGGATGGATGTTGTCCTCGACTGGCGCAGCTATTACTGGGTCTATCTGTTTGCCTTCGCCATTGGCTTCAGCACAACCATCGCCGAGCCGGCGCTTATCGCAGTGGCCATCAAGGCCCACGAAGTCTCCGGCGGCGCGGTAGGCGTGTGGGGCCTGCGGGTGGCCGTGGCGGTCGGGGCGGCCATCGGCATTTCGCTGGGTACCTGGCGCATCGTCATCGGGGCGCCCTTGTATTACTTCATCATTGCGGGCTATGTCGTCGTGATCGTGCAGACTGCCTTCGCCCCCCGCATGATCATTGCCCTGGCTTATGATTCCGGCGGCGTTACCACCTCAACCGTGACCGTACCACTGGTCGCAGCCCTCGGCCTGGGTCTTGCGGAGACCGTCCCGGGCCGCAGCCCGCTGTTGGACGGCTTCGGCCTGATCGCCTTTACGGCCCTTTTTCCAATCATTAGCGTGATGGGCTACGCACAGATATCTACGCTCCGCGCCCGCCGGCAGGCTCGTCGCGAAGCCGCGCTCAAACTGAGCAAAAACAAGAGAACAGATATAGACTGATAACGGAGAACGATAATGCGATTCAAGTTACTAGTGGCATTCGTAGACGACGCCAAGACGGATGCGGTCATTGACGCCGCGCGCGAGGCTGGCGCTACTGGCGTCACCGTTGTTGCCAATGCCAGGGGCGAGGGCCTCAAACCGAAAAAAACGTTTTTTGGCCTCTCACTGGAAACCCAACGCGACCTGCTCCTGCTGCTGGTCGAAGAGCACCGCAGCCGCAGAATTCTGGAGACCATCTGTGCGGCCGGAGAATTCGATTCCTCGCCCGGCGCGGGTATCGCGGTGCAACTGGATGTGGAAGATGCCGTCGGTGTCAGCAGCCAGATCCGGTCTATAGCCGATCACCTGGGAGACTGATTATGAATGAATCTCTGCTCAAAGTCGGTGCCGTAATGCGGCCCAGGTTCGTGATGGTAGACGGCATGGAAACGGTCAAGGAGGCCCTGGATAAGTTGCGCAATGACAATGCCCAGGTGCTGATCGTCAACAAGCGCCATGACGACGATGAATATGGCATCGTCTTGCTCACGAATATCGTGTCCGACGTGCTGGCGCGCAACAAGGCGCCGGATCGCGTTAACGTCTACGAGATCATGTCCAAGCCGGCCATCGCCGTGGATCCCGGTATGAGCGTCAAGAACTGTGCGCGTTTATTCAAAAACTTCGGCATCTCGGCGGCACCGGTCGTTGAGGAGGACAAGATCGTCGGCATTGTCGGCTATCGCGAACTCGCCTTTGGCAAAATGGACTGACGTCACTGCCGGAGCGACGGGTGGGCGAAAAAATAGCCCGGCAGTTCGACGAGATGACAGCACGACAATTCAAGCGCCCCATCCGCTGTGCTTTCGGGCTGGCAACAGGACGACAGGTCGCACAAGAGCAATCCGGTCAGTAGCGACCGTGCTGCTTGAAAATATAGTTACTCAGTTCAACAAAATCGTGATTCATTCTCCGCACGATTCTGTGTGCCGAGCGCACGACAGCACGCATAACCTTGTAAACAAGCCTTGGACTGGTATCCATCAAGCCTTCAAAGTCCTGGCGCGTGAGGCTGCATACGCGAGTCTCGCAAAGCGCTCTTAGTCCGACCGTATGTGGCGCGCCATCAATGAAACTGAGTTCGCCTGCCAGGTCGCCCTCGCGCAATATGGCGAGGCTGGCAAATTCACCGGCACCTGCGCTCTTTACCACCTCGAGTTTGCCACTCAGCAAAACGTGCAGCGAATCGTCCGCTTTTCCTTCGCTGATTAGGAACTCACCGTCCTGCAACTCACGCACACTCATGAGCCTGCTAAGTTCACCGGATTCCTCTTGTGACAACTCCACTCCCAGAGACGAATCCAGGACCTGTTTTGCTGCATCTGTCATCCCGTTACCCCTTTTCTCCTGGCCTGGCATTCATCTTCTTCTGATACCAAATGACGCAAACAACTTGCTTGCTCAAGCTGGCTTAAGCAGCCGTGAATCAACTTCATAGGTTGAGCCGTCAATTGCCACCAGATTGACTTCCCAGATCTCCTCGTCGGGGATGCTGGTTCGCTCCTGTCCCGGCAGCGCACGCTCGTCGTCGACCTGCAGACCCCAGACGCGAACATGGCGCACGCCTTTGACCGGAATTCGCCGTGCATCAAAACGCTTTCTGAGGGCATCGTCAACGTCCTCCGTGCCCCAGGCCGCATAACCGCATTCGGCAATCGCGGTCACGTCTGGTGGCATCGGCATCTCTGATTTGTTCTCGCTCATTGGCTCTCTCCTGCAAAGCCGGCCAGCTTTGCTGCCCGTATCACCCTAGCAGCGCGACCTGGGAATCTGAATACGTGATCGCCGAAATCTGCCGGATTTAGCGCACTCGTAGTAGGGTAAGAATCGACTGCGATGGGAGGTCTTTGCATGGCGTCATCACTTCATAATACCCGGCGCAGAAGCTGAATTCCCACTGCCCCGATCCAGACGGCATGCGCACCGTAAACAATAAGTGCGCCATCCACGTTCAAGGTAATGGCGCCGCCGAATAACAAGGCCGCGGGCACAAGGGCGACAAGCAAGCCAAGACCACCGACAACGATATTTCCCCTGGTCTTGCTTTTGATAAGCCATAAAGACCAGATAAGAAACGCCAGGCTGCCCGCGTAAACGCCGAGTTGCGCGAAGGCCTGGTTGCTCTGCCAGAGCATGGCAAAAAGATCACCGGAGGCGGCATGATCAACACTCGCCGCCACGGCTGGCACGATAAAACCGTTGATAGTCGCAGCGGCCAGATGACCGGCGAAACTGATGGCATACGCAATAATTCCCGCCAGCATCCCACCGCCAAAACCCTGGCGAATCGCGAAAACGGCCAACCCCCACAAGTTCGCGGCCAGCAGCACGATCATGGTGGCATGGATAAAACCGCCCAGTGACATTACTGACTGCGAACCGCTGCCGCCGTGCCCGGTCGGATGATGCGCCATCGCGATCACGGTGAAAATTGCGCTAAGCAGAAGAACGCCGCCCGCCAGGCGCCCCACTTGTTCACTCGCGAACAGTCCCGACTCGTCAGGCTTGCTAGTCACTGGCTTACTCCGTTCTTATCTCTCGGCTTATCAAGGATATATCCGTTACGCCTGGCCGAGTAGCTTCGTCATGAATGCGCAGGGCAATCACCGGGGCAACAGGCATGCCAGCAATCCCTGGCCATTGGCGGCCCGCCCGCAGGAGCCTGGCAGCCATCCGCTCATAAAAAGCCCCTTGCTATTGGCCTGGAAACTGCTAGCCATGTATGGGTAACCCGGCGTCAGCAGGAAGCGGGCGCATGGCCTCACAAGGAGTAATTTAAGTGAACAAGAAAGCACCCTATGGAAAATCCCCGTTGAAACGAAGTTGGGCGATGGCCGGCGGCCTCGCCATCTGGACTTTGACTGCCACTGCCGTCCTTTGGGCCCTGGTCGGCTGCTCAGCCACAGGGCCCGGACTTGAAACGGCAGGCGTTGCCGACCAGGCAACTGCTACCGATCGGTCCGGCATCGTATTCTTGCGAACAGGTGAGACTATTCAGTACAGCTTGCGAAGGGCAGCCATTGGCGTAAACGGTAAAACGATCGGCGGGCTGTCACGCAAGAGTTTCTTGTCCATCCGCGTGCCGGCCGGACCCGTTGTCCTCGACGCCAGCATGTGGGACGTACCCGGCAGCTGTATGCTGACACTGCGAGCAGCACCCGGCGCCACTTATTACCTGGAAGTGGCTCCGCGCAAGGCCAGTCTCGCAGGATCCACCGTAGGCGGGATGATCGGATCCATCGCTACCGGTGGGCATCCGGCAGGAGATGTGGCAGGCATGTTAGCGGGCAGCACAATCGAAAGTCACAAAAAGGAGTGCGCGGGCGCCTTCGACCTGACTTTACTGGACGAAAAGACAGCGAAAGAAAGACTGGTCGGCCTCAAAGAATCCAGCTGAAACGCGACCGGCAGGTCGCACAGATGCAATGGTGCCCCCGCAGCTACCAGCCCTCCGCACCGACCAGGGGCACGAAGCGCACGCCGGCGAGATCTTCCGACTCGTATTCGGCATCCGCCATGCGCGTGATGCGCACCAGCTCTTGCAGGCTGCGGCTGGCGCCAACGGGAATTACCAGGCGTCCGCCGACCTTGAGCTGTTCCTTTAGTGATTCGGGAACCTCTGGACTGCCGGCAGTAACTACGATGCCATCAAACGGGGCCTGCTCCGGCAGGCCCAGGGTGCCATCACCATGAATGACGGTGACATTGGAGTATCCCAGTTCAGCAAGCGTGGCCTTTGCCTGTGCCGCCAACTCCCCTATGCGCTCGATGGTATAAACCTCGCCGGCAATGCGGGACAGCACGGCTGCTGCATAGCCCGACCCGGCACCAATTTCCAGTACTTTTTCGCCGCCGGTCAAGAGCAGCGCTTCGATCATGTAAGCCACGATGTAAGGCTGGGAAATCGTCTGGCCGGCAGCAATGGGTAACGGTCCATCATCATAGGCAAACTGGCGCAGGTGCTCGGGGACAAACACCTCGCGGGGGACACTCAGCATGGCTGTCAGCACATCTTCAGCGTGCACACCGCGCTGTTTGATCTGCCAGTCGACCATTCTTTCGCGCGCTCGCGAATAGTCTTCCATCAGTTTGCCTTCCTGCTATAAGCCTTCAATCGCCATTTCTTCCGCAACACCAAAACCCGCAGCAACAATCGCCTGGCGGGCTTTACTTTCTGCTCGCAGCGCAGGATTAGTGTGATTCAAGTGAATGAAACGTATCTTGGCGCGCTCGCTCACAGGCAGCGACGAGAAACGTTGCAGGCTGTGTGTAATAAATGGGTGTGGAAAACCGGACATATCACGGCCCGGAATCTCGCCATCTGCAAAAAAGGTCCCATCGAGATATGCCAGGTCAACACTCGCGATCAAATCTTCGATCCGCGTGCCCTCTGCATCCAGTGCCTCCCAATTGTCGATATCCGGAATAAACAGCACTCGTTTATGGGGCCCGGCAATTATAAAACCCACAACTTCCGAATATTCCTGGCGGTGGGGCACAACAACGGGCGTTACGTTCAACCGTGCATTCAGACGCACGGGCCTTGCTGCCGCCAAAACACGCAAGCTAATGTTGCCGTAACGCACAAGCTGGTCCCAGGGCCCGTTGCCAGACAAGAACTCCCCCATACGTGGCATCACGTAGACCGGCACTTCCTTGGCGCCCAGTGCCTCATGTCCGAGTTGCGCAAGCCCCGTGTAATGTCCCATATGGGCATGGGTCAAAAAGATCCCGGACAGGCCGGGTGCCGGATCCGCCACGGGAGCCAGCATGTCGAGCCGGTAAAGTTGCTCCTTGATATCGGGTGTCGCTTCGAACAACCAGCGTTTCTTGCTTTGCGGATCGACCACTGCCAGCGAAACGACCAGGCGCCTGTCCGCGAAGGGGTGCGCCAGCAGTTTCATAACAACCAGGCTTTGCCAGAGGGGCTGTTTTTTACCAACAGGCTCCGGAGGCGTTCCGATCTGTGGTACCCCGCCATCCTGGGCGATGCCAAGGACGACCAGGTAGGGCTCGGTCGGCCCATCGCTTTCAGGTATCGAGGCACAACCGGTAATAAAGACCAGCAGGCATGACTGGAGCAAGACTGCCAAAGCAGTTCTTGGGTAAGACAGGACTGTTTTTGGATTATGCCAATGCATACAACGTGCCTGCCATGCACTCTACTCGTACTGAAATTTCCGCGCCGCCAGCACACCGACGAGGACCGTGCTGATTGCCAGCAGTAGCAGTTCTGGCAATGCAGCCAGGGCACCGGCCTCAAAAGACATCAGCCGATGCAGCCCATTCATCGTCCAACCTGTGGGCAGAAAACCGGCCAACTGCTGCATCCAGGCAGGTGCCACCTCGATGGGCCACCAGCAACCGCCGAGCCCGCCCAGCAGCATGGAAGACAGCACGCCAATGCCCGCAACCTGGCCCTCGGTATTGCCTACGCTGCCGAGCAACAGCGCCAGTGATGTGCACAGACCGGCCCAGGCAAGCAACACAGCAATAATCATAGTCAGGTCGGGCTGCCAGGCAACTCTGAAGAACAATGCACCGATCACCATTGCGATGGCGATCTGAATGATGGCCAGGACCATCTTGCCCAGCCACTTGCCCAGCACAATTTCGCCGCGACCCAGGGGTGCTGACGCAAGACGCCGAAGCACGCCGCGTTTGCGCTCGATAAGCAATGAGACCGCGCCGGATGTCAACAATACAAGCAGTGTGAACATGACCATGGTGCCGGGCACAGCTTGCTGAAATCCAATCGGAATCTTGCGTTTTTTGCCGGCAGGCCGGACCTCGAGGGTCAGCGTACGCTCGTGTTCATTGATGCCTTGCAAGGCCGCTTCCCCAAGCCCGCCCGCGGCCCCCGCCGCGATGATATCGGCCAATGTCGTATACACAGCACGCTGCACGCGCACCTTGTCGAATTGTGCGTTCAATTCATCCGTGCAACTTGCATAGTCGAGCTTGGCACCGTCACCGCTCTGCACGGCCTCGGTGAGGCCGGCGGGCACCGTCAGACGACGGCAATACCCGGTGAAGGCAACATCCTCGGCCCCTCCCGCAAGCGGCACGTCCGGGCTGTCGGCCGCGAATGTAACTACGTTGAACCCACTATCGGCGAGTCTCAGAGCAAGCTGTTTACTGAGAAAATCCGCGTCGGCGGGCAACATGATGGCGATGTTGTCCGGTTGATCGCTGTCAGCACTGCCAAATCCGCCCGTGGCCGTACCGATGAAATAAAAAAACAGACCTGGCATCAGCAACACCCAGGCGATGGTCGAACGGTCTTTGAGTGTATAAGTGACATCCTTGCGGGCGATGAACAGCGCCTTGCCAATTCGCATCACTGTGTCCCCCCGGCAAAGGCGCGCAGCCGCCAGGCGCACAACAGCCACAAAATTACCGCCATGGTCAGCGCATAGGGAAACGCACTCGCGAGCGCGGTCAGGCCGCCGTCGTAAATGAGGAAACTCTTCAGTTGCTCGAGCAGGTAGCCATTGGGAAACCACCGACCGATGGCGGCGAGCCAGTCCGGCAAGGCTTCGAACGGGAAGAAAGCGCCACCGATCATCATCAGCGGAAAAATCAGGATACTGGTGAACAGTGAAGCAGAACTGCGCGTCGGTGCGACGAGTTGCAACAAAGCCATCAGGCCATAAAGCACCACGCCTGACAGAGTCAGCCACAGCACCATTGGCATCCAGTTGACCAGACTGATGCCATGGTAGAGAAAACCGACGGTGGTCATGGCAGCCGACAACAAGAACAGGAATCCGGCGCCTGCCAGCAGCTTGCCCAGGAAAATCTCGCCCAGTGTCAGTGGCGAAACCAGGGTGCGACGCAGGGTGCCGGCGTCGCGTTCTTTCCAGAAGCTGTCGCTCAGGCCCTGCGAGGCAAACAGCAAACCCATGTAAATAATGCCGGGGAAAAAAATCATCGCGAAGTTGAGACCCGCGCCCTCTTCTTCGGCTGGCTCATCCTCTGCCAGGTCCAGGGCAAGGGGATCGAGATACTCGACAATAGTTTCGATTGCCTCATTAAAAGACACGCTTAATTCGGCGATCATGGCGTCCGCAAAAAGTTCAGTCTCGCCTTGGGGAAGACTATCGATTTGCGCGGCAATCATCTTGATTTCGTCGCCGAATACGCGGTGCAGGTAGAACACGCCGTCGGTCAGGACACTGACAAATTCTTCAATGATCCCGGGCAGGATCTGCTGGGCGGGGTTGGTAATAAGTTCAAGCTTACTGGGGGTTTCATTCAGAACCGCGTCGCCGAATCCCACCGGAATTATCAGCAGCGCGCTGGCCTTGCCGGCTTCGATAAGCGCCTCGCCCGCAGCGCGGGTAACACTCTTGGCTTTGATCAGCTGTCCACCCTCACCCTGGTTCAGTGCATTGAGCACCAGCCCGGAGAGAAAGCTGTCGTCTTCATCAAGGACCAGGAGTTCGGCGGTGGGCTGGGGCTGATCTCCGCCGCCGCTGAGGGCAGTGATCATGCCGCCGATGGTCAGCGGCACCAGGAACCACATCACCAGCGCCCAGCGGTCGCGTAACCGCACCCGCAGTTCTTTATTCGCGCAGTGCAGCGCCCCGTGAATCATTCTCTCAGCGCCTTGCCGGTCAGGCGCAGGAAAAGCGACTCGAGGTTGGGACGGGCCAGTGTTGTCTCGTGGATTTCGGCGCCCGCACCAGCCAGCGCATTAAGCAGCTCCGGCAGCCTCCTGGTCGCCTGCTCCGCGGCAAGCTGCACCATGTCTGCTTCCACGTTCAGCAGGTCAACCTCGTTCAGGCTGGAAAAAGACTTGCGCACAGCCTCTTCATTAAAGCTTCCGCTTACTCGCAGGACATCGCGCTCGCCCATCATGCTTCTTAATTGTTCCATGTTGCCCTGAGCAATCACCTTGCCGTGGTCGATGATCGCCAACTGGTCACACAGGGTCTCGGCTTCCTCCATGTAGTGGGTCGTGTAAAGCACGCAGGTGCCACCCGCCACCTGGTCGCGCACCTGTTGCAACAAGCGTTCGCGTGACTGGGGGTCGACGCCTACCGTGGGTTCATCAAGCAACAGCACATCGGGCTGGTGCACGATGCCACAACCAAAATTAAGACGACGCTTCATGCCGCCACTGTATTTTTCCGGGGAGTCATCGGCGCGATCCTGCAGGCCGATCTGGCCCAGCACGGTGTTGACACGACCGTCCAGCTCTTTGCCCTTGAGCCCATAGGCGCCGCCCCAGAACTTCAGGTTTTCCCGTGCACTCAGGTCCTCATAAAGCGCCAGTTCCTGGGGCACTATGCCAAGTCTCCTGCGCGCGGCGATCGGGTCGCTGACCACGTTGTGGCCCAGCACGCTGACGCTGCCGGAAGTCGGTGTCAAAAGCCCGGCGATGCAATTGATTGTGGTGGACTTGCCCGCCCCGTTGGGCCCCAGCAGACCAAAAATCTGCCCGCCGGGAGCGGTGAAACTGACATCTTCAACGGCCACCAGCTGGCCAAACTGCTTGCGCAGCTCACTGACTTCGATCATGGAGCCCACCTCGACTGACTGATCGCCATGCTATGCCCTAGCGGCCGCGCCTTCAATCATGACGCACGCCAGGCCCGCGTTCCCCTGGCAACAGTGCGCAGTCAGCATCGTGGGACACGGCTGCGGTAAACTGGTCCGCCAGATACCAGGAATGAGCTGTGATTGCCGTGCTTTGCTAACCCCTTCAGGGAGGACTTGCCATGGAATATCTGCACACAATGGTGCGAGTCAAAGACCTCGATGAGTCGCTGGACTTTTACTGCAACAAGCTGGGTCTGGTCGAGACGAACAGATACGACAACGATGGCGGACGCTATACCCTGGTGTTCCTCGCTGCTCCGGGTGACGTCCAGAATGCGAGAAAAAACAAGTCGCCGCTTATAGAGCTCACCTATAATTGGGACCCGGAAAATTACACCGGCGGGCGGAATTTTGGCCATCTCGCATACCGGGTCAAGAATATTTATGCGACCTGTGAAAAGCTCCGGGACGCGGGCGTCACGATCAATCGTCCGCCAAGAGATGGCCATATGGCCTTTGTACGATCACCGGACGGTATTTCTATCGAGCTCTTGCAGGCCGGCGAGTCCCTGGCGCCCACAGAACCCTGGGCCTCGATGGACAACACCGGCAGCTGGTAGCTTGCATATCCACACCTGAGCAAGGAGCCTGAGATCGAATTCCTGACCCTACTTTTGTTAATCGCCGCCGGGCTTGTGGTCTGGGCGATCCTGATCTTCAACCGCCTGGTGCGTGATCGCAACCATACAAAGGCCGGCTGGAGCGACATCGACGTGCAACTGCAACGGCGCCATGACCTGATACCCAAGCTGGTGGATGCTGTTCGCGGCTATGCCGACTATGAACGCGCAACCATGACCGCGGTTACCGAGCTGCGTCGCCAGAGCGACCAGACCACGCACCCTGCGCGCAAGGCACGCATCGAAAAAGAGCTGCGCATCGGCGTGGACCGCTTGCTTGCCGTGGCGGAGGACTACCCCGACCTGAAAGCCAACCGGAGTTTTCTCGATCTTCAGAATGAACTGAGTGACACCGAGGACAAGTTGCAGTATGCGCGGCGCTTCTATAACGGTGCTGTGCGGATTTACAACACCCGTATTGAAACGTTTCCGGATCTTTTTGTAGCCCGAACGCTCGGCTTTGAAGCTGCTGAATTTTTTGACGCCGAAGACGATGCCGCGGCCGTGCCCACGGTGGATCTCAGCTGATGCACAGATTTATGCGGTTGCTCGCTGCAACTATGCTGCTCATCGGCAGTGCCGTTTCGCTTGCGGCCAGTGCAGACGAACGTATCCTGCGCTATCACAGCGACATCACCGTCAATGCAGATGGCAGCATGCGGGTGATCGAAACCATCAAGGTGCGCGCGGAAGGCCGAGCCATCCGCCGCGGCATTTACCGCGACTTCCCCACTGACTACAAGGATCGGCTGGGTAACCGGGTGCGTGTCGGTTTTGATCTGCTTGACGTGCGCCGGGACGGGCGCAGCGAGGCCCGTCACATGGAGCGACGCGCCAACGGTGTGCGCGTTTATGCGGGTTCCGCGGATGTCTTTCTCGGGCCCGGGGAATACGAATACGCTTTCGAGTATCGCGCCACGCGGATGCTGGGGTTTTTTGAAGACCATGATGAACTGTACTGGAATGTCACGGGCAATGGCTGGGACTTTCCTATCGAGCAGACCAGTGCCTCGATTACGCTCCCGGACAGCGTCGCGGCAGCCGACATCCGCGTAGAAGGCTACACAGGTCCTGCCGGGAGCAAGGAGCAGGCCTACCGTGCCGCCGTCAATTTCTATGACCAGGCCGAGATCGAGGCCAGCCGACCCCTCGCCGCGCGCGAAGGACTCACGGTAGTCGTCGCCTGGCCCAAGGGCCATGTCTACGAACCCACGATCGCGGAAAACGCCGCCTTCCTGCTGCAACAGAACCTGGGCCTTCTGATCGCGCTCTCCGCGGGCATTGGGTCGCTGCTTTACCTCTTCCTTGCCTGGCGCAAGGTTGGCATGGACCCGCCGCCCGGCGTCATTTTTCCACACTACCAACCGCCCGATGGCTTCTCCCCGGCATCCATCCGTTATATCGCCAGGATGGGCTACGACAAGACGGCCATGACCGCGGCAGTGCTGAACCTAGCGGTTAAGGGCTATATCGAGATCAATAACCTGGGCGAAGCCTACATTCTTAGCGCCACGGACAAAAAGCCTGATGAAACGCTGGCTCCTGGTGAAGCCGTCCTGCACTCGCACCTGTTTCGTAGCGGCGATACCGTGCAACTGCAGAACGACAACCATACGCTCCTCCAGCGGGCCATGGGCGCGCACAAAGTCACACTCGATCGGTATCATCGCCACAAGCACTTTGTGACCAATGGCAAGTTCCTGCTGCCGGCAATCATGCTCCTGGTCGGCGCACTGATCGCTGTCGTGGTACTGAATGAATTGACTATAGCCATCGGGCTCACGCTTGCAGCCAGTGCGGTCGCGGTTGGCATGTTTTCGTGGCTGCTGAAAGCACCAACCTTGCTGGGCCGCAAGCTGCTCGATCGTGTGCAGGGATTTCGCCTGTACCTGGAGCTGGCAGAAAAAGACGATCTCAATCTCAAAAACCCGCCGGAAAAAACCCCCGAGCTTTTCGAAGCCTATCTGCCGTTTGCGCTGGCACTGGACGTGGAGCAGCCGTGGGCCGAGCAATTCGAGGATGTTTTCAGGAAAATCCGCGACCAGCAGGGCCAAAACTATCGACCCCGCTGGTATTCCGGCAACTGGGATGCCTCCAACCCGGCAAAGATGGCCAACGTGGTCGGCAGTTCGCTGAGTTCTGCCATCTCATCGGCAGCCACCCCGCCGGGCTAGTCGTCCGGGGCCGGTGGTGGAGGTTCCTCCGGTGGCGGCGGGGGC
>JBFGOQ010000056.1:0-14178 GCA_041565075.1 Gammaproteobacteria bacterium | reverse complement strand
GGGCGTGGAGATGGTGATGCCGGGTGACAACATCAAGATGGTGGTGGAGCTGATTGCCCCGATTGCGATGGAGGATGGCTTGCGCTTCGCGATTCGCGAAGGCGGCCGCACCGTGGGCGCCGGCGTGGTCGCCAAGATTATTGAATAATTTGACGGGGCCGCCAACGGCCCCCGTTTGTGGGAAACAGAGAGCGAAATGTCCAATCAGAACATCAGAATCCGTCTCAAGGCGTTCGATCACAGACTGATCGACACCTCGGCGAAGGAAATCGTCGAGACGGCCAGGCGCACGGGGGCCCACGTTAAGGGGCCGATTCCCCTGCCCACCAAAATGGAGCGCTTTACGGTGCTGATCTCCCCGCATGTCAACAAGGACGCGCGGGACCAATACGAGCTCAGGACCCACAAGCGCCTGATGGACATCGTGGACCCCACCGACAAGACCGTGGACGCCCTGATGAAGCTGGAATTACCGGCCGGCGTGGACGTCCAGATTAAGTTGAACTAGGCGGGATACCTGCTACAATAGCGGGCTCGCTTCGGCCCGGTGCGGCATTGCCTGCGCCGGGCTTTGAATTTGAAAGCATAGTGATTTTTCAGCGCCGACCAATCGCAGCCGGCGTGTAGCAAGAGCGCCAGTCCAACGAGGCGGGCGCCGGATAAACGAGGAACAGAAAATGGCTATCGGTCTTGTGGGCCGCAAGTGCGGTATGACTCGCGTGTTCACCGAGGACGGTGCCTCCGTGCCCGTTACGGTGGTGGAAGCGCTCCCCAACAAGGTTGCCCGCGTCAAGACGCCGGAGAGCGACGGCTATCGTGCGCTGCAGATTACCACCGGCACCCGCAAGGCTTCCCGTGTCAGCAAACCCGTTGCCGGGCAGTTTGCCAGCGCCGGCGTTGAGACGGGCGAGGGTCTGTGGGAGTTTCGCCTGGGCGAGGGCGAAGGCAGCGACTTCGACAAGGGCGCCGAGATCAAGGTCGACTTTTTCGAGGCGGGCCAGAAGGTCGATGTGGTTGGCACCACCATCGGTAAAGGTTTCGCCGGCACCGTAAAGCGCCACAATTTCAGTATGCAGGATGCCACCCACGGGAACTCGCTGGCCCACCGGGCGCCCGGTTCAATCGGCCAGAACCAGACTCCCGGTCGTGTATTCAAGGGCAAGAAGATGTCCGGCCACATGGGTAATGTGCGCCGCACCGCCGAGAACCTCGAAGTCGTGCGGGTGGATGCCGAGCGCAACCTGATTTTGATCAAGGGTGCAGTCCCCGGTGCCAGTGGCGGTCGCGTGATCGTGAGCCCTGCAGTTAAGGCGCGAGGTTAATTCATGGCGATGAAACTTCAGTTGCACAGCGTTGCGGGCGGCGGTTCGGTCAATGTGTCCGAGGCCGCGTTCGGGAAAGAATTTAACGAGCCTCTGGTACATCAGGTGGTGACGGCGTATCTGGCCCGTCGCCGCAGTGGCACCAAGGCGCAGAAGACCCGTGCACAGGCACGTGGCGGCGGCGCCAAGCCGTGGCGCCAGAAGGGCACTGGCCGAGCCCGCGCAGGCACCATTCGCAGCCCGATCTGGGTGGGTGGCGGACGTGCCTTTGCAGCATCGCCGCGCAAATACGCGCAAAAGGTCAACCAGAAGATGTACCAGGGCGCGATGCAGGCCTTGCTTTCTGAGCTGGTTCGTCAGAAGCGCCTGACGGTGGTTAAAGAGCTTTCGGTGGATGCGCCCAAGACCAAGAAAGTGGTCGATCTGCTCAAGTCTTTTGAGCTGGATAACGTACTTATCGTGGTGGAGGCGTTTGATGAGCACCTCTACCTGGCGGCTCGCAACCTGCCTAACGTGGACGTCCTGCCGGTTACAGCGCTGGACCCCGTCAGCCTGGTGCGCCGCGAAAATGTGCTGATGACAGTCGGCGCCGTGCGCGTGCTGGAGGAGAAGCTGGGATGAATCAGGATTATCTCATGACTGTGCTGCAGGGGCCGCATGTCTCAGAAAAGACCACGGTGATGTCGGACAAGTACAACCAGGTCGTTTTCCAGGTGCGCACCGATGCCACCAAGGAAGAGATCAAGCAAGCGGTTGAGCTGATGTTCGAGGTGACAGTGAAGTCGGTACAAGTGGTTAACAACCGCGGCAAGGCCAAACGCACTGCCCGGACCAATGGCCGGCGCAAGAATACGCGCAAGGCTTACGTGCGCCTTGCCGAAGGCGATGATATTGATTTCCTCGGGGCTGATTGATTCCCGCGCTGAGAGACAGGACGAGTTATAGCCATGCCAGTTCAGAAGACAAGACCAACGTCAGCCGGCCGCCGGTTCGTAGTGCGGGTGGTGAACCCTGCGCTGCATAAAGGCAAACCGCATGGTCCGTTACTGGCGCCGAAAAGCCGCACGGGTGGACGGAACAATGCCGGTCGTATTACCAGCCGCCACCAGGGTGGTGGTCACAAGCAGCGTTACCGGATCATTGATTTCAAGCGCGACAAGGACGGTGTGCCGGCCAGGGTCGAACGCCTGGAATACGATCCGAACCGCAGTGCACATCTTGCGTTGTTGCTGTATGCCGACGGCGAGCGCAGGTACATCATCGCCCCGCACGGTATTCGTCCGGGTGATGCGCTGGCGTCGGGCAGCGATGCGCCGATCAAGCCGGGCAATGCCTTGCCACTCAGGAACATTCCGGTGGGTACCCAGGTGCACTGCATAGAGATGCAGCCAGGCAAGGGCGCACAGATGATGCGCAGCGCCGGCGCGACGGCCCAGTTGGCGGCACGCGAAGGCGAACACGCTACCTTGAAATTGCGGTCAGGAGAAATGCGCAAGGTGCATATCGACTGTCGCGCAACGGTGGGCGAAGTTGGCAACACGGAACACAACCTGCGCAAGCTGGGCAAAGCGGGCGCCAAACGCTGGCGCGGAGTCAGGCCGACGGTGCGCGGTGTTGCGATGAACCCGGTTGACCATCCTCATGGTGGCGGCGAGGGCCGCACCTCGGGTGGCCGGCACCCGGTGTCGCCATGGGGTGTGCCGACGAAGGGTTACAAGACCCGCAAGAACAAGCGTACGGACGGCATGATTATCCGCCGTCGCAAGAGTAAGAAGTAAGAGGTAAGCAACGTGCCACGCTCAGTTAGAAAAGGTCCTTTTGTTGACCTGCACTTGCAAAAGAAGGTTGCCGAGGCAGCGGAGAAGAACGACCGTCGCCCGATCAAGACCTGGTCACGCCGTTCCATGATCCTGCCGGACATGGTCGGGCTGACCATTGCCGTGCACAACGGCCGGCAACATGTGCCGGTGCTGGTTTCGGAGGGCATGGTGGGCCATAAGCTCGGCGAGTTTGCAGTGACCCGTACTTTCAAGGGCCACTCCGGCGACAAGAAGGCCAAGTAGGGAGCGCAACATGCAAGTAGCAGCAAAACTCAGGTATGCGCGCATCTCTCCGCAGAAGGCGCGCTTGGTGGCCGACATGATTCGTGGCAAGGACGTGGGGGAGGCCCTGCAGGTGCTGACGTTTACGCCCAAGAAGAGTGCGAGGATCCTGAAAAAGATTCTCGAGTCGGCAATTGCAAATGCCGAACACAATCATGGTGCGGACATTGATGAGCTGAAGGTATCGGCGGTGTATGTGGATAACGCGCCGACTTATAAGCGGTACATGGCGCGGGCCAAAGGTCGCGGCGATCGCATCACGAAACGAAACAGTCATATCACCGTCGAAGTCGGCGGCGAATAACAAGAGAGCAAGATGGGTCAGAAAGTAAATCCAATCGGCATCCGGCTCGGGATTACCCGCGACTGGTCATCAAAGTGGTTTGCGAACTCCCGGGAATTTCCGGAGCTCGTGCATGCGGACCACAAGATTCGCGAGTTTCTGCACAAGAAGCTTGCGCAGGCGTCCGTGAGCCAGATTCAGATCGAGCGTCCAGCCAAGAAGCTCAACATCACGATTCATACGGCCCGGCCCGGCATCGTGATTGGCAAGAAAGGCGAGGACATCGAGCGGCTGCGCATGGAAGTGTCAAAGCTGAGCGGACTGCTCATCCAGGACGTGCATATCAATATCGCTGAGATCCGCAAGCCGGAACTGGATGCACGACTGGTGGCCGAAGGCATTGCCCAGCAGCTGGAGCGTCGCGTGATGTTCAGGCGTGCTATGAAGCGCGCGGTGACCAATGCGATGCGCATCGGGGCTCTGGGCATCAAGGTCAAGGTGGGAGGCCGCTTAAACGGCGCCGAGATCGCACGCAGTGAATGGTACCGGGAAGGTCGGGTACCGTTGCACACTTTGCGGGCAGACATTGACTACGGCGTGGCCGAAGCCAGGACCACGTATGGCGTGATCGGCGTGAAGGTCTGGATCTTTAAAGGCGAGGTCATCGAGACCGGCGAGGCAGAAATGGCCGATACCGAGACCCAGGCCAAGACGGCACGGCAGGGGTAAGTACAGATGTTACAGCCAAAACGCACAAAGTTTCGCAAGCAGATGAAGGGTCGCAATCGTGGCCTCGCGCATCGCGGCAGCGAAGTAAGCTTCGGCGAATTCGGGCTCAAGGCGGTTGGTCGCGGGCGCATCACGGCGCGTCAGATTGAGGCGGCCCGGCGAGCGATGACGCGTCATGTTAAACGCGGCGGCAAGATCTGGATCCGGATTTTCCCGGACAAACCGATTACGACCAAACCCTTGGAAGTGCGCCAGGGTAAAGGCAAGGGCAACGTCGAATACTGGGTTGCCCAGATTCAGCCTGGTCGCGTGCTGTACGAAATGGAGGGCGTGACCGAAGAAGTGGCACGTCAGGCCTTCAGGCTGGCGGCGGCGAAGCTGCCCGTGCAGACGACATTTGTGATCCGGCAGGTAATGTGATGAAAGCGAGTGAACTCAGAAAAAAGTCGAATGACGAGCTGAACGAGGAGCTTGTAAAACTGCGCAAAGAGCAATTTAACCTGCGCATGCAGAAAGCGACCGGCCAGCTGGCGCGTTCCGACCAATACCGGCAGGTGCGCAAGAATATTGCCCGAGTCAAAACGCTTATCAACGAGAAGGCCGCTGCGAGTGAACAGACATGAGTGAAGAGCAAGGCAAAGTCCGGACATTGAGTGGCCGCGTAGTCAGCAACAAGATGGATAAGTCCATCACGGTGGCGGTTGAGCGCCAGGTTATGCACCCGGCCTACGGCAAAATTATTCGCCGTACCTCGAAGTTGCTGGCGCACGACGAAGAAAACACGTGCAAGGAAGGCGACATGGTCTCGATAGCCGAGTGCCGCCCGCTTTCCAAGCGCAAGGCATGGACGCTCGTCGAAGTCTTGGAACGGGCAGAGGAAGTAGGGGTCTAGTCCCCGTCACGGGATTTTGGAAGCACAGCCATGATTCAGATGCAGACAGTACTGACGGCAGCCGATAACAGCGGTGCAAGGCGCCTGCAGTGTATCAAGGTTCTTGGTGGCTCCAAGCGCCGCTATGCCGGCGTGGGCGACATTATCAAGGTCAGCGTTAAGGACGCGATCCCGCGCGGCAAGGTCAAGAAAGGCGAGGTGTATAACGCCGTCGTCGTACGCACCCGCAAGGGCGTGCGCAGGCCCGACGGATCATTGATCCGTTTCGACGGCAACGCCGCGGTGCTCCTGACCAACAAGCTGGAGCCTATCGGGACACGTATTTTTGGGCCCGTGACCAGAGAGCTTCGCACCGGCAAGTTTATGAAGATCATTTCACTGGCGCCGGAAGTACTGTAAGGCTGGGTAGAGAGATGGCAAAGATCAAGAAAGGTGATGAGGTAATCGTCGTGGCTGGCAAAGACAAGGGCCGGCGTGGCGAGGTACTGCGGACTATCGATGACGGGCGTGTGGTGGTGGCCAACGTCAATATCGTAAAGAAGCACCAGAAACCGAACCCGAACATGGGCATCGCGGGCGGCATCATTGAGCGCGAAATGCCGCTGGATGCGTCCAACGTAATGCTCTACAACCCGATCACCAAAAAGGGCGATCGGGTCGGTTTCAAGACGCTTGATGATGGCCGCAAAGTGCGGGTGTTCAAGTCGAACCAGGAAGTAGTGGACGTTTAAGCGAGCGGATACAGCGATGTCGAGACTGCAAGAATTTTATCGCGACACGGTTGTCGGTCAGCTGAAGGAGAAATTCGGCTACCAGAGCACGATGGCAGTGCCGCGGATCAGCAAAATTACCCTGAACATGGGGGTAGGCGAGGCTGTGGGCGATCGAAAAGTTCTGGATCACGCCATGAAAGACATGGCCCAGATCGCCGGGCAAAAGCCGGTGATGACGCGCGCCCGCAAGTCAGTGGCAGCGTTCAAAATACGTGACGGCTACCCCATCGGCTGCAAGGTAACACTGCGCCGGGAGCGCATGTACGAGTTTCTTGATCGGCTGGTTAATGTGGCGATTCCGCGTGTGCGGGATTTTCGTGGGCTGACCCCCAAGGCGTTTGACGGCCGTGGCAATTACAGCGTCGGTGTGCGGGAACAAATAATTTTCCCGGAAATCGACTATGACAATATCGATGTTCTGCGTGGCATGGATATTACGATTACGACAACCGCAAAAAATGACGAGGAAGGGCGAGCGCTTCTGGAAGCGTTTAATTTCCCGTTCCGTAAGTAAGAGGCAGAAAGATGGCGAAAAAATCCATGGTCCAGCGCGAGCTCAAGCGCGCCAGAATTGTGGCGCGATATGCGGCCAAGCGGAGCGCTCTCAAGGAGCAGATCAGGAACCCGAATGCCAGCGACGAGGAGCGCATGGCGGCGATGGCCAAGCTGCAGGCGTTGCCGCGCAACGCCAGCCCGAGCCGCTTGCGCAACCGCTGCAATATCTCGGGTCGACCACATGGTTTTTATCGCAAGTTTGGCCTCGCGCGTAACAAGCTGCGCAAGGCAACGATGAAGGGAGAAATCCCCGGGCTGCGCAAGGCGAGCTGGTAAGCGCGCCGCAAGAGCAAGGTATTCAGATAATGAGCATGACAGATCCAATCGCCGACCTGCTGACCCGCATACGCAACGGGCAGAATGCCCGCAAGGTCGAGGTCACCATGCCTTCATCGCGGGTCAAGGAAGCCATAGTCAAAGTGCTTCGTGACGAAGGCTATATCGAGGACTACGGCACTGATGCTGAAAACAACAAGGCCACACTGACCGTGCGTCTTCGCTATCACGACGGTCGGGGTGCAATCGAGAAACTGCAGCGCGTGAGTCGACCGGGATTGCGTACCTACAAGAGCGCGGACCAGCTGCCGAAGGTGCTTGGCGGGCTCGGTGTGGCGATCGTGTCGACCTCGCGTGGGGTAATGAGTGACAGGGAAGCGCGGGCCAGTGGCCAGGGCGGCGAAGTGCTCTGCGTGGTGTCCTGATCCGGGAATTGAACGATGTCGAGAGTAGCCAAACAACCAGTAGTACTGCCCAAGGGCGTTGAGTTCCAGCTTAGCGGCCGGACGGCAACCATCAAGGGCGCAAAGGGCAGCCTGTCGCTGGATCTGCATGCCGAGGTGCAGGTCGATCACAAGGACGGCGAGCTGACAGTGTCGCTGACGGAGCAATCCGTTAACAAGGCGATCGGCGGCACCACGCGCGCGCTGCTCGCCAATATGGTGGAGGGTGTTTCGGCGGGGTTTGAGCGCAAGCTGCAGCTGATCGGCGTTGGCTATCGCGCCCAGATGCAGGGCAAGACGCTCAACCTGACGCTGGGTTTTTCCCACCCCGTCAACCACCCGGTACCCGAGGGCATAACGATCGAGACCCCCAGCCAGACTGAAATCGTGGTGAAGGGCATAGACAAGCAAAAGGTTGGCCAGGTGGCCGCCGAGATTCGCGCTTATCGGCCACCGGAACCCTACAAGGGAAAAGGCGTGCGTTACGCCGATGAGCGCGTGGTCATGAAGGAAGCCAAGAAGAAGTAGGTTTGAAAGGCAATGCATAAGAAAACCACTCGATTGCGTCGGGCCCGCCGGGCCCGCGCCAAAATCAGCGAGCTGGGCACTGCGCGACTGAGCGTGCACCGGACCCCGCGGCATATCTATGCCCAGGTGATTGCGCCCCAGGGCGGCAAGGTACTGGTGTCTGCCTCTACGGTGGACAAGGGTCTGCGCAAGTCGCTCAAGGCATACGGAAATACGGCGGCGGCGAGCGCCGTTGGCAAGTTGATAGCCGAAAAGAGCAAGAAGGCAGGTATCACCAAGGTGGCCTTTGACCGCTCCGGCTTTCGTTATCACGGTCGGGTGAAGGCCCTGGCCGAGGCGGCGCGTGAAGGCGGCCTGGAATTTTAAGACTGAGCGGCAGGATTTTTTGTAATGGCAAGAAACGAACAAGCGATGAACAGCGATGACATGCTGGAGAAGCTGGTTACGATTAACCGCGTGGCCAAAGTGGTCAAGGGTGGCCGCCAGTTTGGCTTTACGGCCCTGACTGTCGTCGGTGACGGAAATGGTCGTGTTGGTCTCGGCTACGGCAAGGCGCGCGAAGTGCCGCTGGCCATTCAAAAGGCTATGCAAAATGCGCGCAAGAACCTGAAGAAGGTCAGTCTGCGTAACGATACGCTGCAATACCCGCTGTCGGCGCGTCACGGTGCCAGCAAGGTATTCATGGCGCCGGCATCGGAAGGTACCGGCATCATCGCGGGTGGCGCCATGCGTGCCGTATTTGAATGTGCCGGAGTACAGAACGTACTGGCGAAGAGTTACGGATCGCGCAATCCCATCAACGTGGTGCGCGCGACCATCAAGGGTCTGTCCGATATGCAGTCACCGAAGTCGGTGGCGGCACGCCGTGGCAAGACCGTGGAAGAGATACTGGGTTAAGGGATCGGGATCGGAGCAATGGCCAAGAAGTCACAGCAGGTGAAACTGACCCTGGTAAGAAGTACAGCCAAGCGGCTGAAAAGCCACAAGGCCTGTGTGAGCGGCCTGGGGCTGCGCCGGATTAATCACTCGGTGGTGGTGAATGATACGCCCGAGAATCGCGGCATGATCAACCGGGTTGCGTACCTGCTGAAGGTCGAGGAAGTCTGAAATGCGTCTGAATACACTGAAACCTGCGGCGGGCAGCAAGTCGGCCGGCAAGCGCGTCGGGCGCGGCGAATCGTCGGGTCTGGGCAAGACCTGTGGCCGCGGTCAGAAAGGTCAGAAATCGCGCTCGGGCGGATACCACAAGACCGGTTTCGAGGGTGGCCAGATGCCTTTGCAGCGGCGCCTGCCGAAAGTCGGATTTGCTTCGCGTATCGCCCGGTTCCGCGACGAAATACGCCTGCATGAGCTGGAAAGCCTGGGTAGCGACGTCGTCGACATGCAGACGCTGGTCAAAGCCAAGCTGATATCGCGGAGAATCGAGAAGGTAAAGATTATCGATTCGGGCAAGTTGACCAGAGCCGTGACGGTAAAGGGCATCAAGGTAAGCAAGGGCGCGCGCAAGGCAATTGAAGCGGCCGGCGGGAAAATCGAAGAGTAAGCAGTGGCCAAGACACCGACAAGCAATCCGGCAACAGCGTTTGCCGAAGCAGGCAAGTTTACGGAGCTCAGGAAGCGCCTCGTATTCCTGGTGCTGGCGCTTATCGTTTACCGGATCGGTACTTTTATTCCGGTGCCCGGACTTGATCCCGCCGCGGTGGCGCGCTTCTTCGACCAGCAGAGCGGCACGGTGCTGGACATGTTCAACATGTTTGCCGGCGGTGCGCTGGAGCGTGTCAGTATCTTTGCCCTCGGCGTCATGCCATATATTTCCGCCTCCATCATCATGCAGATGATGTCAGTGGTCGTTCCGAGCCTTGCCGCGCTTAAAAAGGAAGGTGAAACCGGGCGCAGGAAGATTACCCAGTACACCCGCTACGGGACAGTGGCGTTGGCAGCTTTCCAGTCGGTGGCCATGTCGGTCGGCCTGCAAAGTCAGCCCGGGGTAGTGCTGAATCCGGGTTGGAATTTCATCTTTACGGCGGCACTGACATTGGTGACCGGCACAATGTTCCTGATGTGGCTGGGTGAGCAGGTGACCGAGCGCGGTATCGGCAACGGTATTTCCATGATCATCCTGGCCAGCATTGTGTCAGGTCTGCCATCTGCCATTGGCGGCACTCTGGAACTGGTGCGTACCGGTGAAATGTCACCGGCGATTGCCCTGATCCTGTTCATGCTGGTGCTGGGCGTGACCGCTTTCGTGGTCTACATGGAGCGTGGCCAGCGGCGCATCACCGTGAATTATGCGAAGCGCCAGCAGGGTCGCAAGATGTATGCGGGCCAGACAAGCCACCTGCCATTTAAGATCAACATGTCGGGTGTAATCCCGCCAATCTTTGCCTCGAGCCTGATCCTGTTCCCGGCCACCATTGCTGGCTGGGTCGGCAACATGGAAGGCTTCTCGTGGTTACAGAATGTCGCCAGCAAACTGTCGCCGGGTCAGCCGCTTTACGTATTGCTGTACGCGGCGATGATTGTCTTTTTCTGTTTCTTCTATACCGCGCTGGTGTTCAACTCGCGCGATACAGCAGACAATCTGAAGAAGTCCGGCGCATTTATTCCCGGTATTCGCCCGGGCCGCCAGACTGCGGAATACATCGACAAGGTTCTGACCCGCCTGACATTCTGGGGTGCGATTTACGTGACCGCAGTGTGTCTGTTGCCGGAGTTCATGATCCTGAAATGGCAGGTACCGTTTTATTTCGGTGGTACGAGCCTGCTGATTATTGTGGTGGTGGTGATGGATTTTATGTCGCAGATGCAGGCGCACATGATGTCGCATCAGTACGAGGGCCTGATGAAGAAGGCCAATCTGAAGGGTTACGGCCGGGCCGGGCAGGTCCGTTGAGCTGCCGCCGGGAGCTGGAATTATGAAAGTCAGAGCATCAGTTAAGAAGATTTGCCGCAACTGCAAGATTATCCGGCGCAAAGGCGTAGTCCGGGTGATCTGCACCGATGCGAGGCACAAACAAAGGCAGGGTTGAGATCGCCACTAAGGCATTGAGTAGAAAAGGTTACGGGGATAGACTGGCGGGCTTTTCGCCACCCGGGCCGCAGGAGTTTGAGTAAATGGCGCGTATAGCCGGAATAAACATTCCACAGCACAAGCACACCGTGGTGGCGCTGACGGACATCTTTGGCGTTGGCCGCAGCCGTGCCGCCAAGATCTGCGAGGCGGCGAATATTAATCCGGCTGCCAAGGTGAAGGACCTTACCGAGCCGGAAGTCGCGCGCCTGCGTACAGAGGTTGCTCGTTTTGCCGTGGAAGGTGATTTGCGCCGTGAGGTGTCAATGAATATCAAGCGCCTGATGGACCTCGGCACTTATCGGGGAATTCGCCATCGCCGCGGTTTGCCGCTGCGTGGTCAGCGCACCCGTACGAACGCGCGTACCCGTAAAGGTCCGCGTCGAGCGGTTCGTCGGTAAGCAACAGGAATCAGGTCAGTGAGACCGCTTGAGCAATGGCGGTCAGCAGGAAAAAATTATGGTAGAGGCAAGCAAGACGCGCAAGAAGGGCAAGGTCCAGGTAAGTGATGCGATCGCCCATATCCAGGCGTCTTTCAACAATACGATCATCATGATCACGGACCGGCAGGGTAATGCCCTGACCTGGGCTACCTCGGGCGGCTGCGGTTTTCGCGGTTCGCGCAAGAGCACACCGTTCGCTGCCCAGGTGGCAGCCGAGAAGGCCGGTACGGCGGCGGCCGAGGGCTATGGTGTCAAGAATCTCGAGGTCAGGGTCAAGGGACCGGGTCCGGGTCGCGAATCGGCCGTCCGTGCATTGAACAATGTGGGCTTCAGGATTACCCACATCGAAGATGTCACCCCCATTCCTCATAACGGTTGCCGCCCGCCAAAGCGGCGCCGCGTTTAGGAGCGATCGACTCATGGCAAGGTATCTAGGACCGACATGCAAACTGGCCCGGCGCGAGGGCACCGACCTCTTCTTGAAGAGTGGTGTGCGACCGCTGGACTCCAAGTGCAAAATTGACACGCCGCCGGGTCAGCAGGGCCAGGGCCGACGCGCTCGCCTGTCGAACTACGGTATGCAGTTGCGCGAGAAGCAAAAGCTGCGGCGTATGTACGGCATACTTGAGAAGCAGTTTCGCAACTATTACAAGAAGGCCGCCAGCCAGAAAGGCGCGACCGGTGAGAATCTGCTGCGCCTCCTGGAAGGCCGGCTGGACAACGTTGTTTATCGCATGGGTTTTGCCTCGACCCGCGCCGAGGCGCGGCAGCTGGTAAGCCACAAGGGCATCCAGGTCAATGACAAGCTGGTGAACATCCCGTCCTACCAGGTGGCAGCCGGTGATGCGGTGGCGGTGCGAGAGAAAGCACGCAAGCAGGGTCGTATTCAGGCAGCCATGGATATCGCCAGCCAGGTCGGTTTGCCCGAGTGGGTGGAAGTTGATGAAAAGAAATTTTCCGGCACCCTGAAGGCGATCCCCGATCGCCAGGAGATATTGCCGGACATCAACGAGAATCTGGTCGTCGAGCTGTATTCAAAGTAAAACTTTTTTTAATTTATACGAGAGAGAGGGTCTCCCTCATGCAAGGATCTGTAACTGATTTCTTAAAGCCCCGCGTAGTGAAGGTTCAGACAATTTCTGATCTGCACGCGAAGGTCATTATTGAGCCGTTCGAGCGCGGTTTCGGTCATACGCTGGGTAATGCATTGCGCCGAATCCTGTTGTCGTCCATGCCAGGGTCGGCTGTGGTCGAGGCTGAAATCGATGGCGTACTGCACGAGTACACGAGTATCGAGGGCGTGCAGGAAGACGTGGTCGATATCCTGTTAAACCTCAAGGCCGTGGCAATCGAAATGCAGGGTCGCGACGAAGCCGAGCTGGTGCTCAGCAAGAAGGGTCCGGGCAAGGTAACTGCTGGCGATATCCAGGCCCAGCACGACATCGAGATCAAGAATCCTGATTTTGTCATTGCCAATCTCAACAAGAACGGCGAGCTCAGCATGCGCCTCAAGGTGCGGCGCGGACGCGGCTTCCAGGCGGCGACCCAGCGCGTCAGTTTCGAAGAAGAAAGCCGCCCGATTGGCAGTCTGCAGCTGGACGCATCGTTCAGCCCGGTACAACGGGTGAGTTACAACGTCGAGGCCGCACGCGTGGAACAGCGTACCGATCTGGACAAGCTGATCATTGATATCGAAACCGATGGCACGATCGATCCTGAAGAGGCCATCCGGCGCGCCGGCAATATTCTGCAGGACCAACTCACGGTATTCGTGGATCTGTCCGGTCAGGATGAGGGCGCGGCTGGCTACGCGGAAGCACAAATCGACCCGATTCTTCTGCGCCCGGTTGACGAACTCGAACTGACGGTCCGTTCGGCAAACTGCCTGAAGGCCGAAAACATCAATTACATTGGTGACCTCGTGCAGCGTGCCGAAGTCGAACTGCTGCGTACACCGAACCTCGGCAAGAAATCACTGACGGAAATCAAGGAAGTCCTGGCCAGCCACGGCCTGAGCCTGGGCATGCGTGTGGAGAACTGGCCACCGCCGGGCTTGAAGCAGGACGAAGAAGAGCGCTCGATTACCGCCGCCTGAGGGGGCCACGGGCAAAACAGGGTAAAGAACCATGCGACATCGTAACTCCGGGCGGCAACTGAGCCGCAACAGCAGTCATCGCCGTGCCATGATGCGAAATATGGCCTCGTCATTGCTGCTGCACGAAACCATCAGGACGACGGTGCCCAAGGCGAAGGAACTTCGCCGCGTCGTGGAACCATTGATCACGATGGCCAAGCAGGACGATGTTGCGCGTCGCCGGCGGGCCTTTGATCGGCTGCGCAACAAGGAAGTGGTAGGCAAGTTGTTCAAGACCATCGGCCCGCGTTACAAGCAACGGCCGGGTGGCTATATGCGTATCCTGAAGTGCGGTATGCGCCCCGGTGATGCTGCGCCCATGGCAATCGTGCAGCTGGTGGATCAGCCGGAAGAGGCAGAAGCGTAGGCACTGACGCCTGCTCATCATTTCCGCTGCCTCGTTATTTCCGCGGAGCTTGCCCGGGACATGATCCGGGGATCCAGTAAATTACCAAGCCGGGCCCAGCCCGGCTTCATTTTGCTCTGCCGGCAGCAAAGTCCTCCCGTCACTGCGGAATAACTTTCCCGTGATTGCGAGCGTGGCGATGCAACCTCGTCACTCCTGCGCGCAAAGTATTGCCGCCCAGGCCTCCCTTCACTGCGAGCGTAGCGAAGCAATCTCGTCATT
>JBFGOQ010000055.1:0-14584 GCA_041565075.1 Gammaproteobacteria bacterium | reverse complement strand
GCCGCGACGCGATGGTACTGGCACGTGCTGCAATCAATGCGCTCGCCCCCTGATCAAAATCTGCTGCATTGATAACCTCTCTGATCAGCGTATCGCCGCAGGCAATCAAACGAGCAAGCATTTCGTCTCGTTCGCCGTACTGGCCAAAACCCGGGAAATCTGCAGACCCGCCCTCTCTGATATAGCCATCGCTTATAACCATGTATCCGCCCGGCCGGGTGTATCGACGGATGATCGAGACCGTCTTCTCCAGGGAGCCGAGGACATCTCCAAGTGCGGCAAATATCGCGACATCCCGGGGTTCGATCTTGCCGGCCAGTTGCAGAATGTCGCCGCGCCGGAATCGGCACAGCTCTGATACGTTTCTCAACCGTGCCAGTTCAAGGCAACTTTCAATGAACGGTTCGAATAACTCGATCCCCAGCACCTCGAGCCCGAGTTTTTCTGCGACCTCCACAGCTACAGCGCCTTTCCCGCAACCAAGATCCACCACATTTTGCGACTTCGCCAGCCCGAGTTCCTCCAGGACCCGGGTAATGGCCCGGGCGTCGCTGCCCAGCTCCTGCAAGTCTGCCAGCAGTTCCGGCAGATAGGGCAGCAAAGCGATATCGGCCTCCAGGGCATAAGCGACCATTTCAGCTTCGGTCCGCATATCAGCTGTGTAGTCTTTTCGGCCGGGTTGCAAACCTGTTACGCGCGGGAGTAGATACCCACGAGGCGATTCATGCCGATTACGTTCGGTTCAACCTTTTGCAGGAGCGCTTCCATAGAAAGTCCCGGTTCGAAGTCAGTTTCGATATCCAGCGCCAGGATCCAGAAAAAATAATGGTGGATACCATGTCCCTCGGGCGGCATGGGACCCCCATAGCCATCGCTGCCGAAGCTGTTGACCCCACTCGTATGATTAATCTCGTTCTCGGCCAGCTGCGAAATTGAGGCCGGGATGTTGTACAGCACCCAGTGTACGAACCCATAAGCGCCCGGCGTAACCAGCGGTGCATCCGGATCGTGGCAAATAAGGGCATATGATTTTGCCCCCGCTGGCACGTTTGACCAGGACAATGGCGGCGACACATCATCGCCCTCCCCTGTGTATTTCTTCGGGATCTTGCCGCGCGGTTCAAAAGCAGTACTGGCCAGCTCTATGTCTGATAATGCGAATCCCATCCGGGTATCTCCTCTCGATCGAATTGTGACTTAAAAGTCCGAGCATTAAAAAAATCTGACACCTTTTATGTAAGAGGGCAAAGTAACCCGCGCCCGGTGACACTCCGGGTCCGGCTACAGAAGTCAAAAAAATCCCGCCTGAGGCGGGGTTAACAAGTTTAAAACTCTGCATCCCAGCTTGTCATTATCTTGTTAGCCAGTCGACTGTATTTCAGACCCGAGATACAGTCTGGCGAATCCTCATTATTGCCATCATTCAACTGCGCGTCGAATTCACCTCGCGGACCCAGTCACACTTGATGCCCGCCTTGGCATGATGCTTGTGAATTGCGTCGGCATTCGGGGCATCCAGGATGCAGTAAATCTTGTCATCCTTTTCGCTGAACAGAATGTCGTGATGGGTCACTCCGAATTCGTCCGGCGGTGCGTCCTGCAGTTTCTTGAGTTCGTCCGCCTTGAACGGCTTCATGGGATGAACATCAATAAATTTGGGCATGGGTATCGCCTCCTCCCACCGGCAGGTGGGTAGTCATCGAGCGCCTGTCATGGACGCTCTGTTTTATCGCAATGCTCTACAAGTGTAGTTGGCGTCTATTATTCTGCCAGTGCTGGGGCCGACGCCAGGACCCGCCCGGTTATCTCGCCCCCAGGTAACCCTCTTACCAACGCCAGCGCTGGCGCTAATTTCCAGGAGCATATTCAATCAGATCCCAAAGATTGCCATAGAGGTCTTTGAATACGGCCACTGTGCCGTAAACAGCGGTTTTTGGCTCTCGTACGAATTCGATTCCCCGCGAAACCATTGATTCATAGTCTCTGTAAAAATTATCCGTGCTCAGAAACAGGAAAACCCTTCCGCCTGTTTGATTGCCAATGAAAGATCGTTGTTCCGGGGTTGCAGCGCGCGCCAGCAGCAATGTCACCCCTGTTGAGCCAGGCGGGGCGACTACAACCCATCGTTTGTCTTGCTCAGGCTGATACGTATCGTCGATTAGCGTGAAACTCAGCTTGTTTGTAAAGAAATCTATCGCCTCGTCATACTCCTTAACAACCAGTGCTACATGTGCGATAGACTGATTCATGGTCGATACTCCAGTGCAAGGAAAACATGCATCTTGCGGCATCTGAAAAAAAATTTTGAAATATCTGTTAGCCCGAGCTGGTCATCGAGACAGCTGTTTGCGGCGGAGACGCCCCTTGCCCGCTTTACATCGCAATAATTTCGTAAATCCGGATACTCGCGATAAATGGGTTGCCGCGTGCAATCTCTTCTGCTTCTTCCAGGCTCTCGGCTTTAATGATTGAGTACCCGGTAATGGACTCCATTCCCATGGGCAGGTCCCTGGTTCCGTTGTGCGAGATTTCCCGCGCACCCCCGTGGAATCCGCCGTTTTCCACGCTCTTGTCAGCTATAGACTCAAACCATTTACCCCAGGCTTCCATAATCTCGGGGCTGGGCTTTTCAAATCCGAAATGCAGCAACATGAATCGCTTCACCGTGCTCTCCTTATTCTGCTTACCTGACATCGTATTTGAACCATGCCGACATCATGCTCGCTCCGCTCATGCTGATTGCCGGTATGAACCCGGCGCGACAATCAGGTTCTCATTAAGCGGAAAATACGACATAAAGCACCGCTGCTAAGCCGACACCAAAGATAAATCCAATCGAGACACCCAAACCCAGGTCACCGAAGGCCAACAATATGGCAGCGCCCAGAGCCAGGCCCATGTCCACACCTATGGCGATGCACATGCCCTTTATCGCCAAATCCTCTTGCTTCCTTGCTTGCCGCTTTCTTGCCATGTCTTGCTAAAGCCAGTGCGATGCAGAAATTACTGTCCAGGCGCGAGCCGGGGTCAGGCGCCGCGGTAATTCCCAGTTCTGGTACTCGAATGCTACCTCCGGCTTTGGCAACGCTATGAAAAACGGTGACAGATAATGTTAGCTTGAGGATTCACGCTCCTGGGTAGCAGACCAGCTATTTTTTTATCGTCAAATTTCTCAGCGACACTTTTCTGCAAGGCGCAGAGGTAAGGCGAGTCGAACGATCTATGATTCATCCTTATGGGACCGGATCGCGACACCGACACCGGCGCCAATGGCAATACCAATGGCGATGCCAATTCCCACATTACCCAGGGCGGCGCCAATTCCGGCACCCAGCGCAATGCCCATGCCTACCCCCACGCCAATCCATTTACTGCCTTTCTCCATGGGCTTTTCTCCCCCATCTTGGATAGCGTGCTCCATATTAGGCGCCCCGAACGGTGCTGAATAGTGTTGAACCCGGATTAACCGCTGCCTCCGGCCTCCAACAGCAGTTTCTTGAATCGCGGATGCTCACGCAGATTGTTGAGATCGCTGTCGTTTTGCATCCATTCAAGCTCGGCCATTCCCTTGCCGACACTTTTTTCAAGACAGTCCAGTGCTTCGTCCTGTTTCCCCATGTGCGCATACACACATGCGACATTGTATAGGTTCATCGCATCGTTGGGATCCGTGGCTATAGCCTTCTCTAACCAGCGCATCGCCTTGTCGATCTGCCCATCTTCATTCAAGTTGACTGAACCAAAGCAAAGTGCCCTCGAATCGCTCGGATTAGTTGCCAAATGCCGTTCGATCACTTCAAGCGATCGCCGTCTGGCTGCCTCGCGCTTGTCCTCCTGCCCCAGGGTACGGTAAACCTGGGCCAGCAGGCTGATCGCCTGGTAATCGTCGGGGCGGACCTCGGAAGCTTTCTCAAATAGTTCAGCAGCCCTTGCGAACTTGCCCTGGGCAAATGCATGGCGGGCATAAAAATAATAAGCATCGAAAAGTCGCGGATCAATTTCAATGGCACGCTCAAAAGCAACTTCCGCCTCATCAACACGCATTCCAAGTGACAGCGCAAGTCCGCGTGAGGCATGCACCGGCGCCTGGTCCGGCGCGAGTTGCATGGCCAGGCGGCTATTAGTTTCAGCCTGTAGCCTGTTTGATGCGGAACTGTCCGCGTACATATACAAAAAAGAAAAACAATCGGCTAGACCCGCGTAGGCGAGCGCATAATCCGGGTCGAGTTCGATGGCCCTGGAAAATTCCTCACGCGACCGCGCCCAGCCATCCTCATTGAGTTGAAAGAAATGACGTCGGCCGCGCAAGTAGAACTCGTACGCTTCGATGTTCTGCGTAGGCTGCTGCTGGATTGCCTGCTCTTCCGTAGGGCTCAGTGTTAATTGGAAGGCACGCGCCACGTTTTCTGCAATTTCTTTCTGAATACCGAAGACGTCCTTCAACTCACGGTCAAAACTTTCCGACCAGATATGAAATCCATCAGCCACGCTGATAAGTTGAGCTGTCACTCTCAGATGGGCACCGGCCTTGCGCACACTACCCTCTAATACCGTATCCACATTAAGTTGCGCGCCGATCACATCGATGTCGGTATTTGTGTCCTTGAACTGAAACGACCCTGTTCGCGATGCCACATGCACGCCACGGATTTTCGCCAGCGCATTAATTATTTCTTCGGCCATGCCTTCACAAAAATGATCCTGATCTTTCTCAGGGCTCATGTCTGCAAACGGCAACACCGCGATTGATGCATCCGCAGAATTGGTGCTGTTACCGGTCGCCGAAGCAACATTGAGGCGGTGGGTGCGTTTAATGCCGTGGGGTGTAATCTCCAGCGCCCAAGCCAGAAAAACGGCCACCGGGAATCCGAGAATCAACAGCCACAAGACAAGAGTGGTTGACCACTCCGGCAGATTAAGAGGTTCAAACGTGGCATCGGCTATCTGCATCAACAGCCATGCACCAACTGCGTAGACTATGACAACGCGGAAAACCTTGCGACGCTTAAGGTCTTCATATTGCGCTTTTACCGATGCAAACAAATCACTCATTATTTACTTACCACCCATGTCGTCGCTGTATGTCGGCAGGCCTCAGATTCAGACCTTGCCAGTCTGCCATGGGCATTTAATTGATTCCGCCAGACTCTTTTGCACCTGAAATTATAGCCGACCCGGGGTCATCACTGCCTCGCCGATCTCCCGGTCATTGACCAGGACATCAGTAGTTGATCAGCGCGAATCAACCCAGTCACGGTCACGCACCCAGCGTGTTGCCAGCCACTTGACGCCGCGCTGCACCGGCAACCCGGCATGCAATGTGCGCGGGTCCGGCTGACCACCAGGCATAACATTGTAAAATGCCAGGGTCGAGCCGGGGTCAGGCTCCACCGTGATACCAAGTTCCGGGAATTCCGTGCCGCCCCCGGCTTCGACAGCAGAAAGATAAGTCAACATGGTAAGGACACGTTGACCGTTAGCTTCAATCAGTGCCTTTTGGCCGGGCAGCTCGGCGTCGAAGAAATCGACATGGGTCTGATACTCCTGGCCGGCTTCATAGCGCAGGATCATAAGCGGCTCTCCTTGCGCAGCCCGAGTCTCGGAAATCCTGGCCAGGCGACGCTCGTAGATCCAGATAAGCATGTCCTTCGACTCTGGATAAAAGCGCATTTCCCAGCTGGTTCGCTTGTCGTCCTTGACGTTGCGACCTTCCTGGCTCACGACCCTGGAAGGTTCAAGAAAAGGCCGGGACGTGGCGATCAGATGCTGACATTCTGGGGCTGTGAAAAGATTGCGCAGGACCGCGATGCGTGGCGCCTCGGACAGAACCTCCGGGACGCATTGCGGGCGCGGCTTGAATTCCCCGCTGCGGGCTTGCGCAGCCAGCAAGTCGTCGTCTGACAGCGCCTCGGCACGCTCTTTCTGAGCCTTATCCAGTTCCCGATCAACGTCATCAGCAGCCTTGTCTGCATTCGGATAGCCTTTTTTGGCGGCCCTCCTGAATGCGGCTAAAGCCATGGCGCCATCCGCCCTGCAACCGTGGCCAATTCGGAAATAATGCGCTATCTGGTTCCACGCCCGCGCGACACCGGCGCTGGCTGCTTGTTGGTAAAGGGCAATAGCACGACCGCAATCGGCGGCGCCGCCGATGCCTTCCTCGAGCAGGTATGCCAGCTGGCACATAGCACCCGGGTGATCAATTTCTATGGCCTTTTCGAGCCAGTCACGAGCTTCGCTGTAGTGCGCGTCATCATCGCCGGTGGCAACGGCCAGTTCGGCGAGCTGAAAAGAGGCCTCTGCAAATCCCTGCTCGGCCGCCCGCAAGAACCATTGCCGGGCCGCATCTGTGTCACGTGGCGACCCGGGGTATCCCAGTTGTATTCGGCCCAGCATAGTCTGAGCCGCAGCAAATCCTGCTTGTGCGGATTTCGCGAACCAATCCTGTGCTGGCGGCGGAAATGGCCCGGCACCCGGCTGACGCATATGCCACAGGCCCATGTTGAACTGCGCTGCCGGATTGCCGGACTCAGCAGCGCTGCGAAATTTCTCGATTTGCGGATCGTTGCTCATCAGTCGGCGCGAGGCCTACACCCAGGACAGTGAAAACCAGATATTACACCAGCGCCGCCGCCCGGCGGGCCATGCTTGCCCACTCGCCGGTAGCAAGAAGATCGCGTATTCTGTTCGAACCGATCGCTGTTGGCAGCCGCCAATCTGCGGCGGGACCATCGACACCGTTAAGGAGGCAGCCATGGACCAGAAACGCGCCGTCGAACACTATAAGGACCACGAAATCGTGTGCCTCGCTATTCCCGAGGCAGGTGGCTGGCATTACACAATTTCTATCGTGACGCACAAAGGCGATAATTCTGCCGTGCATTCGGAAAAATCAGAAGAAAACTATCCCAGCGATATGGCTGCGCTGCAGGCTGCAGCGACACATGCCCGGTCAATCGTCGATGAAATGGGGGAGGAATGACACGACCGCGGAGAGTGAACTCAAGGTGGCATCTGCCCGCAAGAACACCAATTGAGAGGCGCTGATTGATCAAGCCACGTCAGAAGCTGGGCAAATATCGTATTGAGAGGCGAATCGCGCGAGGACCGCTGGCCAACGTCTACCAGGCCTTCGATACGATCCACTCCAGTCGCGTCGCACTTAAAATTCCTCATCCGGACATCGATGATCCGGCGATTCTCGAGGATTTTCGCAAAGAGGTTCGCCTCGCTTTCAAGCTTGAGCACCCCAATATCCTGCCTGTACAGAATGCGGATTATATTGACAAAAATTTTGTGATCGCCACGCCACTCGGGATCGGCACCCTTGGTGATCGCCTCGAGCGGCGCATGTCCTTGCAGACTGCCATGCAGTTTGCTGACCAGGTTCTGGCCGGCGCAGCGTTTGCTCACAGCAAGCGGATTATTCATTGCGATATCAAACCCGAGAACTACATCATGTTTCCCGACAATCGGCTGAAACTGGGGGACTTCGGTTTCGCGCGGCGCATCGTGCGCTCAATCAAGGCGTCGGGCTCAGGCACCCTGGGCTACATCGCGCCCGAGCAGGCAATGGGTCGGCCGAGTTTTCATTCGGATGTGTTTTCGCTGGGCCTGATCCTCTACCGACTGTTCTCGGGCAAGTTACCGGAGTGGCCATACGAATGGCCACCGGTAGGCTACCCGCGACTGCGCGATCGATTGCAGCCCGAGTTTCTTGACATGATTCGCAAATCCATTGCGATCAGCCCGGCAGCTCGCTATCGCGACGCAGTGCGCCTTTATGAAACCTTCGAACGACTGAAGCGCCGCACGCGCAAACAAAAAACTACCGCCAAGAAACCCACACGAAATGGTACCAAGGGCAGCAACTGGCAACGGGTGCGCTGGAAAGAATTTCAACAAAGATTCAAAGCAGCCCTGGAGACCCGGCACAGTTGCCGACGCTGCGAAGGCCCGGTTGCCGAAAGCATGCCCAATTGCCCCTGGTGCGGGGTTGAGCGCCCGGCCAGCAACAGCAGGACCTCGTTTCCGGCGCAATGCCCCCGTTGCCGACGCGGCGTGAAGCTCGACTGGGATTACTGCGCCTGGTGCTACGGTCCTGGCTTTCAAAAAGAAACCCAACGCGAATTTTCCGACAAGCGCTACAAGTCCAGGTGCGAAAACCCCGGTTGCACGCGCCGGGTACTGATGCCTTTCATGCGTTATTGCCCCTGGTGTCGTACCAAAGTCCGGCGGCGCTGGAAACTGCCGGGATCAAGGCAACACTGCGGCAAGTGTGGCTGGGGCATCACGCGGGAGTTCTGGCGCTTTTGTCCGTGGTGCCGCACGCGGGTCAACAAGGAACATGGCAAGTGACAACCGTGGCCAAGAATGGGCAGCCGATAGTCTTTCTCGGCGACAGCGAATTTACCGAGCACGATGCCCGAATATGCGGCTTTGAAGTGCGTGGCTTCTCTGCTCGCAGCCCGCACAAATCTACCGACAACGAAGATTCAGGGCTGATTATTGCCTACGGCGAAGACGGCCTGGTCATGGCGGTTGCGGATGGCGCAGGTGGTCTGCCCGCCGGGCGCAAAGCATCCAATACGCTGATTCAGACCTTTGCTGACTTGCTCCCGCAAGCGGCCAGTGATGCAACGCCCATGCGGGTTGCTATTATCACCGCCATCGAAGAAGGCAATCGACGCATCCAGGAATTCAGCAATGGTTCTGCCACCACCCTGACCGTAGTAGGTATCGAGGGCGATCAGATCCGCCATTACCAGGTCGGCGATTCGATTGCCTGCCTGATTGGCCAGCGCGGCAAGCTAAAAACACAAACCATGCAGCATTCTCCAGTGGGTTTCGCGGTCGAAGCGGGCCTGCTGGACGAGCAGGAAGCGATGACCCATGCAGATCGCCATTACGTTTCTAATTTTG
Source organism: Gammaproteobacteria bacterium (assembly GCA_041565075.1). Classification (GTDB taxonomy): domain Bacteria; phylum Pseudomonadota; class Gammaproteobacteria; order Steroidobacterales; family JABDLF01; genus JABDLF01. The sequence goes on along the minus strand of JBFGOQ010000055.1, from coordinate 5,665 downwards.
TCGGCATCCCTTCGATGCGTATCGACGTGAGTTCGCTGATACCGATGGCACCGCGCGATACCGTGCTGGTTGCCAGCGACGGCCTGTCCGATAATCTGCACCAATCGGAGATCATTGAAATTGCACGTTACGGGCCACTGCCTGAATGCCTGGAAGAACTTGGCGAGGCAAGCCTCGCACGCATGACGGCGCCGGAAGAAAATGCACCGTCCAAGGCAGATGATATTACTGTGCTGATCGCACGGCGGACACGCGCGCGTCGTTAAGCCGCGCTACATTCGTGTCAGTTGGCGCAGACGGATCTTCTGCGTGGCGGTGGCAAAATCCTGGAAGCCACCCGCTGCGGATTGCGAGGTAGCAGCCGAGTAATCCAATTCGTGCAGCTTTTCATCTACCCGCTTTAAGTACCACTCGACAAAATCATCTGCCGTCATCGGGCGACTGATCATGTAGCCCTGAACCAGGTCACATCCATAAGCATCCAGCAGCGCCCACGCCTCTTCGGTCTCCAGGCCTTCGGCTACCACCTTGAGCCCCATGTTGTGGCCGAGGTTGATAGTCGACTTGACGATCAACGCGTCTCCACTCTTCGCCTTCAGAGCCTGGACAAACGACTTGTCAATCTTGAGCTCGTCGACCGGCAGTTGTTTTAGCAGCGCCAGGGAAGACTGGCCTGTTCCGAAGTCGTCCAGCGAAAGCCTCACTCCCAATGCTTTCAGTCGGCGCAATACACTAATCGCCACGCGCACGTCTTGCATGACTGCACTTTCGGTAATTTCCAGCACTATGCTGGCTGGTTCGACCATGTAGTAGCTGAGAATTTGGGCAACACGATCCGGCAAATTCTCGTCAAAAAGGTCGTTGGCTGACAAGTTGATTGCGGTACTGACGTCGAGACCCTCGCTCGACCATTTACGGCTTTGCTCGATCACTGTCTTCAGCGCAAACTCGGTGAGCTTGCCGATATTGCCCGCCTGCTCCAGCAGCGGAATGAACTCGTCCGGCGGCAGATAGCCAAGCTGCGGGTGGTTCCAGCGCATCAAGGCTTCGACCTGGTTAGCCCTGCCTGTTCGCATCGATACCTTGGGCTGGTAAAGAATATGCAGCTGCTTTTCTTTGACCGCCGTTTCAAGATCGCTGATTATCGCCAGCTCCCGCAGATGCTCCTCGTCCTGTCCGGGCTCGTAGACCATGACACGTTGGCCAAGCTTGCGTGCTTCCTTCAATGCGACCTTGGTCCTGTGCAGGAGCGTGTCGGGCGTTTCACAATGCTGCGGGAAAAGTGCTACTCCGATATGCAGCTTCAGTTTGATACGCCGGTCCTTCAACGCGATCTCTGCCTCCAGAGAAGTCGCAAGAAATTCTGCCAGGTGCGGCGCCAGCTTTTCATCGGCATCCTCCATGATTACCAGGAATTTGTCCGAACTATAGCGGGCCACTGTATCCGAGACCCTGATATTCGAAGACAACCGTCGCGCCACTTCCTTGAGGATGGCGTCTTCGTTCTCCATACCGAGGGTACTGTTTTCTTTGAAATGGGTGAGGTCGATGAGCAGCGTCGCGACAGTGGTGCCGCTCTGCGCGGCCCTTTCGAAGGAATGCTGCAGCTTGCCCTTCACGGCACTGCGGTCGACGAGACCGGTAAGCTTGTCACGCTCGGCCTGGCTGGCAATCTGGTACTCACGCTCGGCGATGCCTTGCTGCATGCGGTTAAACGTCCGCGCCAGCAGGCCGATTTCGTCCTCACCACCAACCGGCACAATCTTGGAATATTCACCGCGTTCGATTCGCCTGGCTGCCTCCAACAGCGCCCGCACCGGCTTGCGCGAACTGCGCACAATCAACACCGCAACTACCGCGGCGAGCAAGACCAGCACTAACGACACCAGGATCAAGCGGGTCTTGACGGATTCATAAGCGCGCAAGGCCATGCCAATTGAAGTCTGGAAAACAGCCTTGACCGAATGTGACCCGCTGCCAGGAAGAGATACCACCCGCAACAGATTGTTGCCGGAAGCATCGACCACGTTGCCGTCCACTCCTGTGGGATTACTGATTCTGCGTGAGAACAGCACCGTGGATTTTTCCGCCAGGGTGGTCGCGAAGAATGCGTCGCTGCCCGCATTGGCCTCCGACCAGAAAGATACTTCGAGACCGGTCATGGATTTGATGTCGGCGGCCAGCGCGCTGTCAAAATCGTAACCCAGTACGATCCAGGGCGACGGATCGAGGTGCGGTGCCTTGACGAAACTTAACTGGTAGGGCCGGTCGGCAACCATCAGCGCCACCATGAAATTTCTCTCGTCCGGCATGCTCCTGACAACGTCATGCAAGTAAGAGCGTTCACCGCCAGCGACATAACTGCGGCCACTGGCCAGAACCTCGCCTTCATTGCTGATCAGCAATGCCAGGTCAGCATCGACACTCGTGGCACTTGTCGCGAGCGTGCCACCGAGCCGGTCAGTATCTTGGGTTCTGAGCTCACCCGAGAATCCCGGACCGGCCGCGACTTTTTCTGCGGCATTGACCAGGCGCTCGTGACGTACCGTGACCAGGGAATTGAAATAACGTTCAGCAATCTGTAAGCGATTGCCCAGCTCGCCTACAACTTGCTGGCGGGTCGAATTGAGCACCGTGGTAATGGTGGCGAATTGCGCCAACGCAATGGCGCCCACCATCAGTACTAGGAGTTTGTCGCGCAGGCTTACTCGCTTCACGCTTAGCTTCATCCGGTCATACCCGCAAAGGCCACCGATGAACTCTGTTCAAGCTCACCGGATTGGTCGTTATTTAATTGCAATCAATGCCGCCAGAGGCGACACGTTCTGCAAATTGAACATAAGCGTAACGACACCAGCGTTTAAGAGGTGTGATCGGTTACTCAAATTACCGAAGTGAAACAAAACTACGTCGTGCGCAAGACATGCAGGCCTGGGGCGGGGTTTTTACATATTTGCGGGTGCGCGCTGAGACGTGAGTCACATAAGCTATGCAAAACCTGCCTGCGGGTTTATCCACCTCGCAATACGACGCAGGTGCGGTTCGCGAGAGCCCAGGTTGTCAAGGGCCATACAGAGTCGCTCGAAATAGTCGAGATTGGTACCGCTGGGTCCGCTTGCGGCGGCAATTTGTGCCGCAATACCTGCGCTCGATGCGGGTCCCAGGAAATGCGGATTATTGGCAGGCGCAATCCAGGTCAATGCGGTAGTTTCGCGCTCACCTTCGAGAAAAATTTGTACTGTTCGCCGCTGATATCCACCCTGCTCTCTGGCATCCAGCGCGGCAAGAATTTCCGGCGCAGCAGCACATGGCAGCTGATATGCAATGCCGCAACAGCGGGCTTGCATTTTAGGCATAAGTGTCAGGACTCTGCCGGGGCTCAGCCGGGTACCACGATGATCCGGTGAGCCTTGCCAGAATCGGCGGACCCATCCATCAAGTCTTGCCGGGACCTGGCGAGTGTATGTGAACCCCGGTCGCCACAGGAGCGACCCATAGGCAAAAACCCACTGGCCGCTATCAGGATTCACCGCTGCCGGCCAACTCGGCAACGGCCTGCGCCCGCGGCCAGGCACGGACCACAGCGTTAATCACGGTTGCCAATGGGATGGCAAAAAACACACCCCAGAACCCCCACAGACCACCGAAGAAGAGGATAGCCACAATAATCGCAACCGGATGCAGGTTGACGGCCTCGCTGAACAAGAGCGGTGCCAGCAGATTTCCGTCCAGTGCCTGTATTACGCCATAAGCAATTAGCGCGTAGTAAAAACTGGGGCTGACACCCCATTGTGAATATGCCACCAGGGCGACGGGTATGGTCACGATGGCCGCCCCCACGTAGGGAATCAATACTGAAAAACCAGTGATAACCGACAGCAGAACGGCATACTGAATGCCCAGTAAGCGGAATACCACGTAGGCGACCATGCCGACGATAATAATTTCGTAAAACTTGCCGCGCACGTAATTACCAATCTGGTCATTGACCTCGGCCCAGACCTCATTCGTAAGTTGCCGATCGCGCGGCAGGAAGCCCGCCAGCCACCCGGTAATGCGTTCCCTGTCGCGCACCATGAAAAACACCAGCAAGGGAACCAGGATCAGGTAAACGCCAATTGTGATGATGGTGACCAAAGAGGTCACGGAGTAACTGAGCGCGCGCTGGCCAAAGCCGATAACTTCGGACCCGAGCGTGCTCATGAAATCACGCACCTGGGCCTCGCTGACGAAGGTCGGGTACTGGCTGGGCAGTTGTAACAGCAGTTTCTGCGCCTCTGCAATCATCCCGGGTACCTGCTGAAAAAGTTGGCTCATTTGTCGGAACAACAGGGGCAGCAAACCGAATGCCATAATCAGCAGCAGGGTCATGAATGTCAGGAACACCAGAATAACTGCTGCCAGGTGTGGCACGCCCAGGCCCTGCAATCTGTGCACGATACCCTGCAATAGGTAGGCCAGAATGAGCGCCGCAATCACCGGGGCGAGCATTTCGCCAAACAAGTAGACCGCCAGCGTAATCCCGATCAACAGCATGGTGAGAATCACCACCTGAGGATTCGAGAAGTGCCTGTGGTACCAGTTCCTCAAATATTCCATCGTGCCGCCATGAGCTGTCGCGCCGGTTGCCGAGCTTAACAGCCCGGTCGCACAGGCTTAAACCGTCAGTCCGAATTTCCGAGAAATACTCTTTTACCCGCCAGCCACGTTTCCCGCACCCTGACCTTCCACAGGTCCGCAGCGGGAATCTCGAAGGGGTCCTGTTCCAACAGTATGAAATCCGCCCATTGGCCGGGCCTGAGGCTGCCTACCCGGGTTTCCTGGTGGGCCGCAAAGGCAGCGTCGCGAGTGAAGCCGCAGAAGGCCTCCTCAAGACTCACCGCCTCCTCAATACGCCAGCCTCCATCGGGCTTGCCGTCCCGATCGCTGCGTGCAACCGCGGCATGCAGTCCATAAAAAGGGTTTACTTCTTCGACCGGAAAGTCACTGCCGAACGCCAGCCGGGCACCCGAATCAAGCAAGCTGCGCCACGCGTAAGCGCCATTAAGGCGCGCTTCGTCCAGACGCGCCTCCGCCATCCACATGTCGCTTGTAGCATGCACAGGTTGCATCGAGGCGATGACGCCCAGTTCGCTAAATCGCCTGATATCGGGCAGCGCCAGCACCTGGGCGTGCTCAATACGATTCCGCTGCGAGGACACCTGATTTTCCTGGGCGGCCGCAATCGCGTTGAGGGCCACATGGTTGGCGCGATCCCCAATGGCATGCACGGCTGCCTGATAGCCCCTGGCATTTGCGTTGCGGACACGGCCCGCCAGGGCCGCCTCGTCCAGAAACAGCAAGCCGCTGGTCTGCGGCCGATCGCTGTAGGGCGCGAGCAAGGCCGCGCCGCGGCTGCCGAGAGCACCGTCCGCATAGATCTTCACACTGCGAATGTCGAGCTTGTCGTCGTACAGCGCGCTGGCAGGCTGGCCCTGGCGCTCAAGATTGTCGTCCGTGTCGCTCAGCATCACGGCAATTCGCAGTGACAGCTGCCCTGATTCAGCAAGTTGCCGCAGGGCCAGCAACTGAGCGTAGTCGGTGCCGGCCTCATGCACGCCGGTCAACCCTAAGGAATTGGCCTCCTGCATGGCCAGCAGGTATGCCCTCGCATAATCTGCCTGCT